>CAMAYN010000063.1 GCA_945862285.1 Akkermansia muciniphila
CGGGAACATCGCCTTCACCGACACGGTCTCCAGCAATAACCTGACGATCAGCGGAAACACCCTCACCTTGGATGTCACGACGGGCGCACCGGTCATCGACGTCACCCAGTCGGGCCGCACGCTTGCGATTGGCAGCACCCTAACAGGCACCAAAGGCTTGACCAAAAACGGTGCGGGCGTGCTCACCCTTTCGGGAACAACCAAAACCGGGTTCACGGGCCCGATCACTGTTTCGGCAGGGAATTTCACAATATCCGGAGGCCGGTTGGGCAGTATCGCCACGAACACGCTGAATGTCGCATCGGGTGCCAGTGTAACCACCACCATCAAGAACGCATTTAGCGGCACCAGCGCTGATACCACGCCCTTGGGAAGTTGGACGATTGCAGGAACGGTCAGCCACAATGGTAATGCGGATGCTCTAACCATTCCCAGGGTCATTGCCCTGAATGGAGGCACGCTGGGGGGCACCGGTAACGGCTCCAACGGCTACGGAACTTTGCTCTCGTACGAAAACACAACCATTACCGTCACCGGTGCCAGCACGTTAGGCGGCGGCACATACGGACTGAGCGCCAGCCTAACCCTTTCTCCCACCAATAGCGGAGATATATTGAACGTCACCACGCAACTGGGAGCCACGAATGTGAAAAATGGCAGCTTGATCAAGGCCGGCCAGGGCACTGCAACCCTTTCGGGAGCCAACACCTACACCGGAGCAACCACGATCAATGCTGGCACGCTACGCGTCAATGGTAGCATAGCCTCGGGCAGTGCGGTCACCGTCAATGGTGGCGAACTCGGTGGCACAGGAACAATTGGTGGAAATGTTATTGTCGCCGCAGCGGGCAATCTCGCGCCCGGCGTCACGGCAGGCACTCTCAACATCACTGGATCTCTCAACATATCTGCAATGGCTTTGGGAGTGGGTAAACTCCATTACGGTCTCAATGCTTTGACAGGCACCAATGATCGGATTGCAGTTGGTGGTAATCTCACACTTGGCACCTTGGCCTTAGATGATCTCGTTGTTACCAACCTCGGTGGACTTCAAGCCGGAACGTATACGCTGATCACCAGCACGGGACTGACGGGAACCGTGGACAACACCACAGCCCCTATCGTAGCGGGTTTCAACGGCAGACTCCAAATCAATGGCAACACACTCGAACTCGTCGTCACTTCCGCATCAGGTTTCAACGAGCTACCAACGAACTCTTTTCTTACGTGGTCTGGATCAAGTGCAGCTTTCGATGCTGATACGAATCAAGATGGCATCACTAATGGCATGGCATGGGTGCTAGGTGCTAGCAATCCAACTGTAAGCGCGCTTGAGAAACTTCCCATCGCCACTCCTAATGGCAACTACTTGCGCCTCACCTTCCGCTGCCTAAAATCGACCCAGCGTGGCACCACCGCGCTGACGATTCAAAGCAGCAGCGACATGGGCGTTACTGACCCATGGGACAATCACAATACTGCCGTACCGGATGCAAACTCTACCATCAATGGCGTAATTTTCCAGATAACAGATGATGGCGATTTCATCCAAGTAACTGCTGACATCCCAAGCAATGGCTCACGCATTTTCGCCCGACTCAAGATGGAAATGACTGCATCATAAGCGAAACCAAGCCCGAAACAAACCGTAGAATCTTCATCTGTAGTTCACAGAATGAATATGATGGTAGTATTTTCCCTTCCCTTCATTTTGCTTGCGTGTATCCTCGTTCAGGTGAAACAAGGAAAATTCGAGCCGAAACGAATTTCGCTGAGTCTCCGCGATCATTGATTTGTCTATGAAATACTCCCGTAGAAAATTCCTTGCCCTTAGCAGTGCTACGCTAAGCAACGTTGTTGCCAGACGGGTGTCAGAAACATCTCCTACCATCTTGGGACAAGGAGATTATCGCTATCGGGTAGTCCCCAATTGGGGATCTCTCGATGAAAAAACTCCCGTGAAAAATTGCCACGGAATCGTTACCGATGCCGAGGGAAATATCATTCTGCTCACCGATGAAGTGGCAAACAATTTCATCGTGTATAACGCAGCAGGCAAGATGCTACACAAATGGGGAAAAGAATATCCAGGCGCACATGGTCTGTCCCTTGTTATGGAAGGAGAAAAAGAATTTCTCTATTTCACTGATCTCGAATTACACAAAGTCGTCAAAGCCACCACATCGGGAGAAATCATTGACGAATGGGCATTTCCCGTGGCTTCAGGAAAATACGAAAAGGCTGCGCAATACAAACCAGCGTGGACACTTCATCAACCGAATGGTGGATTTTATATTCTGGATGGCTATGGTCTCGATTACATAACGCACTATGATGACAAAGGTAAATATGCTGGAATCTTTGGCGGTAAAGAAGGTGGTATTCCTCATTGGGGGCCACATGGGGGAATGTTTGAAACGTCGGACAAAGGGGCGCACAGCCTGCTGATCGCCATGAGTGATCAGCAGAATTTATTGAGGCTTGGCCTGAAGGGGGAAAAGATCAATACGATTGCGCTTCCCGGTGGGAATCCTCGGCAGATCAAAAAAAATGAAGGACATTATTTCGTTACCCATCTCGCCGATAACTGGCCCGCCAATCGGGAAAGTCGTGGATTCGTTTCCATTCTGAATGCCGAGTTTCAAGTAGTTTCAAACATCGCCGGCAGTCAACCAGAGTATGATGATGAAGGAAAACTGCTGAAAATGAAATCCACAACGGACACGTTCATTCATCCTCATGATCTCACAATCGGCAAAGATGGGGCGCTTTATGTCGCACAGTTTCAGTCGGGTAATACGTATCCTATCAAACTTGAGAGAGTGTAAGCTCCCCCTCTTTTTTCTTGAATTCCCGCTACTTCAACATGTCCCACGTGCCATTGGATCTGTAATCTGCCAACACACTGTGTTCGATGCAAAAATACCTCGTGACACCGCAAGGTTAGACTTGCATAAGCAGGAATTTTATTTTCAGTTATGTCCGTGCGCTTGATCGAGCAGACATTTTTGGAGTATAGGGAAGGCACTTCCGATAAGGTCTATGAAGTGGATTTATGCGAAGCGGGAAGCGGGGAGTATTTAGTCAATTTTCGTTACGGCCGACGCGGGGCTCGTTTACAAGAGGGAACGAAAACGGTTTTTCCCGAGCCCTTGGAGCGAGCCCGTTCGATTTATCAGAGTTTGGTGAATGAAAAACTGCGCAAAGGCTACTGGGTTCAGGGCTCGGTGGCAGAAGCGGACATTCCTCCACCAGTGAAAAAAGCCAGTGGTCACATTCTCAATCCTAGCGCTCGAAAAGGCGTTCAAAAGCATTTGCAATCAGCACTCCGCGATGAGTTAGACGAATCCCGCAAGCTAAGCCGCTTGATCTGGCGCGCGGGGCAGTTAAAAATGACGGAGTCGCTCAAGACTCTCACAAAACTATCCGAGCTTGAGTATTTTGAAGAATATTCGTTGGCTTGGAGTCTTGGACGTTTGGGATCGGTGGAAGGCTTACCCAGGCTAAGTCAGTTGATGAATTCCAGTTCGCCCTTTGTGCGTAGAATCGCAATTGAGGCTTCTCTACTATGCCTTCCTGATGATCAAAAGCTGCCGTTTTTGCAGAAAATAGGTGTGGCGATTCCTGATGAATGGTTGGCCAATCTTGATGAAAGCAAAATGAACGAACGAGCGGTTGCGATCGTGAGAGATCAAAGAATCCAGACAGATGATGAGAGTTTGTATCATCTTTATTTGTTAGGAGTGGTTGATCCTAAAGCCCGCGAACTCGCATGGTGGATCATGCATCATGTGCCCATGGCCAAGCCGTGGCGGAAATCAATTCGCGCCATTTACAAAGCCGCTGAGTTACGCGTCGATGGCGAAATGTATGGGCTCTGTTCCCGACGATTTGAAAATGGAAGTCCATATCTCTCAGTAAATGTGTCGCTCTCATCGCGAAGCAAGAGTTACTTTTCACGTCGTCAACGTCGATTATTTCTGCAAGCTTCCAAAGATGGTGATGTCGGCCTTTTTATCACCTTGGCAGTAGGGGTTTTGCTCGCTTACGACGATGAAAATAAGCCGCTACCAACTCAAGTAAGTCGCTATATTTTGGTGGGGCGTAACTATCAGCAGCAAGTCATCCATTATGATGACAATGCGCGTTGGCTCGGTCTGAATGTATTGCTCTATCAAAATAGTTCTCGCTACGCTGAAGGATCTCGCTCCTGGAAATGCAAAGAGGCCTATTTGCCGGGTAGTCCTGCACCTGTCGAGAGAGAAGAATTATTACCACGTTTTTGGGATCAGGCGCCCGATGCCATCAAGCATTTGCTGACAGAAAGCCGCTGTTCGCGAGTGCTGGAATTTGCACGTAAAGTCTGGTTGGCCAATCCATCATTTCAACAACCTGTTGATCTCATCTTCGCCAGCAAGTTGCTCACCAGTCGCTATCAAGAAAATCAGACTTTGGGATTGTTGCTTGCCAAGCTTTGGATCGACCAACAGGCGCCGCAGTCGCTTTTACTTATTGGTTTATGCCGTTCTGATCTTGATGAGGCACGATTGTTAGGCTTACATTTTATTACGAGCAATCCGCTATGTTTTACGCAACTGCAAGATCTTTGTATTCCATTGTTGTTGACGCCGCATGCCATGGTTCAGCAGAGCTTGCAGCAATGGTTGCCAACGTCGCTTAGCAAAGAGCAGCGCCATGTGCTCCTGCAACTCGCTATTACTCAATTCCTAAGAATGAAAGATGGTGAAGCAGGCATTGCGTTGATGGCTGTGGAGACTGTATGCGCTGTCTGTGAGGATTGTTTTTCAGAAGTAAATGATGACGATCTTGCACGTCTGTTAGAGCATTCGATTCCGTCGTTGCCATTGCTTGGATCGAGAATTCTGTTGGTCAAACCCGTTTCTCAAATCAGCGATGAATTACTGCAAGTGCTGAGCCAATCTCCTCATGCCGAAGTGCGCGTTGAGGGTATGAAGTTGTGGAACCGCATGAGTGACGAGCAATTGCTAGAGCGTGCTGCTTTGATAGCGGATTATTGTTTGTCGCCTTTTTCAGAAGTTCGACAAGGAGTGACGCCGTTGGTGGCGCGATTAGCTGCGAAAGATACTTCATTTGCTCAGATTGTCGTGCTGCGCTTGTATCCTTGCTTACTAAGAGCCGAGGATAAGCCTGGCATTCATGAAGATATTTACCAAATTTTAGTTGGTCCGTTGCATTTTCATCTGGAAATCATCGAAGTCGGGCATCGATTGCGAATGTTGGATCGGAACTATCGGCACAGCCAGTTGTTAGGTTTGCATTTGTTGAAGAGGTTCATCGATCTACGCGAAATAAGCATGGAGCGCATCATAAAGTTGGGTTCCGTGCAAACGCGTGAAGTGCGAGAATTTGTATGGGAATACATGATCCAGCAGGTAGCACGGGTAAAGCTCGAGCGAGAGGCCAGTCTGCGTTTGTTGGACAGCGAATGGGACGATAGCCGAGAATTTGCACGCAACTATTTTACGGAGCATTTTTCCGAAGCTGAATGGACTCCTGATTTGTTAGTGAGCTTGTGTGATAGCATCCGCACCGATGTGCAGGACTTCGGCAAGAAAATGATTACACGGTATTTTCAAGAACAAGCTGGTGAAGTCTATTTGCAAAAACTATCTCAGCATCCCTCAAGCCATTTACAGTTGTTCGCCAGCAATTATCTCGAACGCTTTGCCTCTGGCAATCTGGCGCGCATCCAAGCGATGGAATGGTTTTTTCTCTCCGTCTTATCACGTGTGAATAAAGGGCGCGTCGTTAAACAGCGAGTGCTACAAATGATACGCAGAGAAGTCGCTCAAAGTCAGGAGACGGCGGCGTGGTTTATGCCCATTCTTGCGCGACAGTCACTCACCGTTGCGATCGAAGAAAAGGCCGCCATTCTGAAAATTCTCCAAGAAATTCATCAGTTGTGGCCGCAAATTCCTTCACCGCTGGACGTGAAAAAAATCCCCATTCGCCGGTCATGGGAAGCCCCCTCACCTCATTAAATCATGCTCTTTCAATATCGATATTTTGGTCAATCGCAAGTTCTGGGCTCGTACCGAGAAACAACGATGACCTTCGCGCCGGATACCTTGCGCAGCCCCGTGCATTTCCGTGGCTTGCTGTCGAAGCATTTGCCCTTTCGTGAGGCGATTTCTGCCTTGCATGATGTGGTGATTTCCGACCTTCGATACCAACCACGTGACCTAACGCAATACCAAGAATGGTTAGCGACACAAGAACAAGCGATGCTCGTCGAAGCGATGGCTGAACTTGGAAGCGCTAGCCAAAGGATCGGTGAATTGCGGACAGAAATTGATAGCATGAATCGCGAGCGGGCGAAGAAAATGGAGCCATTCAATCTCGCTCAAAAGAAGTATTTCGAGAAAATCTACAAGTGGGATCGGATTGCATGGGTCATCCTCGATCCAGTAATTACCGTGCATCCTGACGAGATTTCGTTCGAGTGCTTTAGCAAAGATGAATCCACATACGGACGCTTGGCTTGCAGTCATAATGTTTTTAAAAATTTAGGTGAATTTGTCTGTGGCACTACCAATGTGGACTATTCCGAGGGGCTCTACCAGGAATTCCAAAAAATTCGCGACTATAAGGAAACTCGCTTAGATGTGGATGCTTCGGGTTTTACAGTGCAGACTGGTATGGATGCCGACTACAATGAAGTAAAAATTGATTTGCCTGATAGTTGGGTAAGGGGATTTCTTCAGGTGAGTTCTGCAATGACTCTGCCAGGGTATAACTTTGATCTGCATCCGCTCGATATGCGGAACTTCCTGTTTGTGCTGAGGCGCAACAAAGAAACCAAAGGCCCGCGATCGATGCGTTTTATCCTGAAACCCGGTGAACCAGTGAGCGTGGTGTTTGAACCATGGAATTACATCATCACTTGCTCACGCTCGATCTATTATGGTCCCAGTAGTGCCGAAATTCGCATTTGGGGCAGACGGAGATTATTGGTTCTGGAGCGACTGCTCTCAGTGACCAAGCGTTTTCATGTGACTCTGTTAGGATCTGGGATGCCGTCATTTTTCCTCGCTGACATGGGCGATATGACATTCGCCTTAGGTCTATCGGGATGGACGGCAAATGATTGGTCGCGCAGCGGAAATTTCGATCTGATGGCCCCGCGTGGCAGTTGTTCGGAGGAAGATAAAATCCAAGTATTTCAAGCCATACAGCAGAGTTGGTATGAATCGGCATCGAGCCTTGCTTCGAGATTGCAAATGACGGAAGCGAAAGTTGGTAGCGCCCTGAGTGCCTGGTGTCAGGCGGGACGCGTGATGTTCGATCTGAAACAACAAGTGTATCGTGTGCGTGAGTTGAGCCGCGAACCACTGCCGATGGATCAACTACGTTTTTCCAATGAGCGCGAACAAATGGCGCAAGACCTTTTGCAAACGGCAAAGATCCAAGGCTCGGTTCATAGCGATGCCGATGGCATTCGTTGCGTCAAAGGCACTGTGAAAACAAACAGAACCTACGAGGTCACCTTATTCATTGATGCCGATGAGCGACTGATTAACGGCAAGTGTACATGCCATTTTTATCAACAGAACAAACTTCACCAAGGTCCGTGCGAGCACATGCTCGCTTTGCGCATGAAAATGCAAAATTCCCTTTACAACTCACCATGAACTTTCTAACCTAACGAAGCTTTTGACGGCGGCGTGGTTGCCTTGCAATCGGTTGGTGTTTCGCCATCCATGCGTTAAGCTAAGCCATGCCTCACTGGCCCGCTCTTTACTGTGCGGGCCAATGCCACTATGTGCTATTCCTGGTCTGATCCGTTGGATCGAATAGTCACATAGTGGCACCGGCCCGCTGGAGTTGACCGCTCCAGTCCGGGTTGCCTACGAAGGGAATTGCACCCGCCGCCGTCATTTCGCTTGTCACATGCCTACTCATGTTTGACCAATTACGCCGCCAAGAAATTACGGATCGCATTCAAGCGTCATCCAAAGAACAATTCATAGTTCAAGAAATGATACGCATGGGCTTTTGGCCCCAAGGCGAAGGAAAGCCAGCCATGTCGGAACAATGGTTGGCAAGGCATCATGAACTACAAAAAGAATTAGATGCTCTGCGAGCTAAGCAAAGCAAGTTTGCCGATAAAGCTTCCATGCTGGCTGAAGCTCGACGATTGCGCATGCTGCAAGCGAAACAACGTCGCGAGGAAACCAAACAGCGACGGGAACAACAAAAGTTAGAGCGTGCGCAGCGCTGGCAATCGATGCAGGCCGGAGATGTTGTTTATCTCGGCACCGAGGTATCGGGTGGGCTTTCGCACAAGCAGTCAAACGTCGTCACTTTGGAAAAATTCCGGCTGCCGATCTGGCATCAGGCGATGGACATCGCAAATGGCATGGGCCGAAGCCTGAAGGAACTGCGCTACCTGAGTTTTCATCGTGTCGTCAGTGAGGTGTCGCATTACCAGCGATTTTACATGCCGAAAAAATCCGGTGGAGAGCGCCTAATCTCCGCACCAATGCCGAAACTCAAAGCGGTGCAACATTGGCTGTTAGAAAATGTCCTCTATGTCGTACCAGTGCATGATGCCGCACATGGATTTGTGAGAGATCGATCAATCGTCACCAATGCTCAGCAACATTGTGGGAAAGACATCGTGATCAATATGGACTTAAAGGACTTTTTCCCCAGCGTCTCTTATCGTCGCGTGCGCGGTTTGTTTCAAGCGCTGGGATATTCTGGGCAAGTGGCTTCGATTTTGGGACTTTTGTGCACAGAAGCCGAAACGCAGGAGCACATACTGGATGGGAAAACGTATTACATCGCCACCAGTGAACGGAGCTTGCCTCAAGGTGCTCCGACCAGCCCCGCTATAACCAATATTCTTTGCCATCGACTCGACCGTCGGCTCAATGGCATGGCTCGTGTGCTAGGATTTACCTACTCGCGTTATGCCGATGATATCACATTTTCTGCTTCTGGTGAGGCCGTAAAAAACGTAACCAAAATTCTCTGGAGATCTCGAAAAATCATCGAGAGTGAAAGTTTTACCATTCATCCTGAAAAACTACGCATTATGCGCAAAGGGCAGCATCAGGAGGTAACTGGGCTAACAGTAAATCAAAAGCCCGCGGTTCCGCGAGAGCAGATGCGTCAATTTCGCGCGCTGTTGCACCAAGTAGAGCGCGATGGACCAACGGGAAAACATTGGCAGCATCGTGGTGCTCATCTGCTCTCGACCTTGCATGGTTACGCGTGTTTTATCAATATGGTGGACCCTGAAAAGGGTGGGCCAATATTGGAAAAAACCATTTCGATCGCGCAGCACTACGGCTGGAAGATGCCGCAAAAAGTGGAGGCCACACCCGTTGTAAAAGCCCCCGAGCCTTGGTGGAGTAAATTGATGTTCTGGAAGAAAAAAAGATAATCGCCTCCTAGCTCTACCATAATATGTCATTCGAGTTTGCACCAAAAGCACACACTCCATTGACAAATCGACAGAATTTTGACGTAGTTGCTTTGTCATGAAATTACCCTTGATTGCACTATGCGCCACAAGCTTGCTGGCATTCGCTCATCCCGATCACAAAACTGAGCCAGGGAAAGACAGCCCTCACGCGACCACTGTGGGCAACGGCACCTGGACTTTTGAAACCGTACCAGGCTGGGGTAAACTACCCGATGGAAAAAACCTCGGCCCAACTCACGGCAGTGTGCTCAGCGGCTCCGATGGGAGAATTTACTTCAGTACTGATGCTGAAATGTCGATCATCGTCTATGAAGCGGACGGCAAGTTCGTAAAAACGATAGCTCCCGAATGCGTTGGCTTTCACGCCATGGCGATGCGCTCAGAAAACGGCAAAGATGTGATCTACGGTGCACAACTCAAAAAAGGGCGCGTCTGCAAGATCGATACCGATGGCAAATTGCTGTTAGAAATACCCAATGCTTCAACCGAAGCCGTACAAGGTGGATGGAATGGTCTCACTGCTGTCACCGTAGCCCCTGATGGATCGATATTTGCCTCCACGGGATACGGTGCGCAAATGGTTCATAAATTCGATACCACTGGCAAATTGATCAAATCTTTCGGCGGAAGAGGTAAGGGCGATGGTCAATTTAATACCTGTCACGGTTTAGCAATCGATACCCGCTTCGAATCCCCGCGTTTGCTAGTGGCTGACCGTGAGAATCGTCGCCTTGTTCATACCGATCTAGAAGGCAAGTTCATCGCTGTACATTCCACAGGACTACGTCGTCCATGCATGGTGGACATCATGGGTGATTTCTGTGCGGTGGCGGAACTAGAATCCCGCGTAACGATCCTCGACAAACAAGGCGTTCCCGTAGCGTTTCTCGGCGACAATCCTAATAAAAAACAATGGGCAAATTTCAAAGTGCCTACCACAGAGTGGGTTGATGGAATTTTCACCGCCCCGCATGGTTTATGCTTCGATAAAGTCGGTAACATCTACGTTCAAGACTGGAACGTCAGCGGTCGAGTTACCAAGTTGCTGAAAAAATAATCTGCACTGCTGATTTTTCGCAGGAAACTTCGATTCCATTCAATAAAAGCCACTCGATCAAGCAGTGGTTTTTTTGGCATTTTTGGACGGAAAATGGGATTCTGTCCGAGCAGAATGGCATTTTCCGTTTTTTTAGAGGGGTTCTGGCTTGGCGGGGAAGGGTCTGCCGAACGGAAAGTGGCTGTCTGCTTGAGCCGGAAGGGGTCTGCCGAACGGAGCGGGAAGAATTGGCAAGAAAGAAGGGGTCTGCGGTTCTGCAAGGGGCTGTCTGCTTGAACCGGAAGGGGTCTATAGAACGGAGCGGGAAGAATTAGCTAGCGGAAATGGGTCTGCCGGATGAACATGGTTCGCATAGATGCGGAAGGAAAAAAGGGGGAGCTTCTTTGGATGAGCTCATCGGCTGAGCTGGCGATTTATGACTGCCGCAGATGGGAATTCCCGAAAATTACCCTAACAGAGATAACGATATTGCGACCACATCTTTTTTACGATCAGGCATGGCTCGCCGACCAAGGAGGTTCTGACGAGAGCTTAGGATCGATCGGAACGGGAGTGAAATGGAGTGGATTTTCTCACTATTCTTCCAGTTTGGAGCTGGCTTTACCGATGAACAAATTCACCAACGAGCCTCGTAATGCCGTGGTATATTTCTCCTTTAACACGGTGTGGTAGGGATTCATCTTACGGCAAAGTAAAAAAATGAAGAAGTAGACGGGGTGTAAAACCCGAGCCGCTACTTCAGTTCCTTGATGCGGAGGTTGCGGAATTTGTATGTCTGACCTTTTTCGCCGTGGTGCTGAATGCCGATGGCACCAGAGGCATCTTTATCATCTTCTACATCGGTGGTGACTACTCCGTTGACTTCGATTTTGAGACTCTTGCCTTTGCAAGTGATGCGGTAGGTATTCCAGTCATTCCGTTTGAAAGTATCGCCTGCACGTTTGCTGAAGGCGGCTTCGCTTTCTTTATTACCACGAATCGGGCTGATGAACCATGTGCGACGGCTTTCATCGTAAAGACCACCTGACCACTTGCGTTTTTCATCGCCATCGACTTCGGCTTGGTAGCCAAAGACTTTATTCGGCTGAACTTGTGCCCGGAACATAAAACCGCTGTTGGCTTTTCCTGCCGGCAGCAGAATTTCCCCTTCAAACACAAAGTCCGTGTAGGTTTTTTCGGTAACAAGGAAAAATTTCTGGTTGCCCGTGAGGTGAATTTCTCCGTCAACAATCTTCACTTCACCCCATTTGTAAGGATTCGTCCAACCAGCGGTAGTTTTCCCATCGAAAAGTGGTTGAAAGCCATCATTTTCTGCACCGAAGACGGAATGCAACAACGATAGACTAGCCAGCAGAAGAATACGTAATTTCATAGATGCGTTGAGGTTAGATCAAAGAAGTTTGATAGCAAGGAGGATTATTGACATGAGGAAAAATCGCATGAGCGTGCGATTATTTAACATCGGTGCGGAAGGGCGAAGCAGGCAAGCCCTCTTTGTTATATAAATTCACATCGGGGACGTTATCCCAGCCGTAGCGAACCGCTGCGGGATCGCTGACACCTGCGGCGGAGACGACCACGGTATCGCCTACGATGTTGGCTTGAGCGGGCACGAATTTTTGATCTTTGCCAGCGATCGTAAAGCCCTTGAGCGCACCATCTTTGGCGACGAGTCCTCCGCCAGTGTGGCGGAAACGCAGGGTGATTTTGCCGCTGGAGGCCTTCATCGAATCATAGAGTGGGCCAGAATATTCGATTTTTTCTCCGTAGGCGAGGGCACGCGCGGCGAGTGCGAGTCGTTGACCCACGGGTTCCTTTTGAGTCGGGTGAATGTCATTGGCATTGCCGACGTCGGTAGTCACCGCCATGGCAGAATTTTTCACGGCGGCGAGCGAAAGAAATTGCGCCTCGCGAATCTCCGCTGGTTGACCCTTAAAGGGAGCGATTTGCACAAAGAGGAATGGGAAGTCACCGAGATCCCAGCGCTTGCGCCAGTCGGCAATCATCGCGGGAAACAGTGTGCGATATTGAGCTGCTTTTCCGGCGTTTGATTCACCCTGATACCAAATCGCACCGCGGATGCCGTAGGGAATGATTGGTGCCACCATGCCGTTGTAAAGGCCGGTCGCGTGGTTCGGACCAGCGTTGGGCTGGCCGGGTGGTTTGGGCTTCGGCGTGGTGAGTACGGGCTTAGCTGGCTCGGGCTGACTGGCTTGTTTGGCCTTTGCGGCGTCCTTCGTCCATTGCAGAAGTGCCGCATCGAATGGCGCTTTGACTTTTTCTTCCCAGTCTTGCGTTTGGGTCTGAAACACTTTCATTTTGGCATCGTAGGCCGCGACATCGGCATCGTAATTGGCCAATTTTTGTTTCGCCGCTGAAACATATTCCTGAAGTTCTGGCTGGTTACCGAATCCCTCCAAGCTGGTCCACGATTGCGCAGGTGTGCCGCCCCATGAAGTGTGCAGCATGCCCACGGGCACGCCGAGTTTTTGATGCAAGTCACGGGCGAAAAAGTAGCCGACCGCCGAGAATCCATTCACCGTGGCAGGCGAGCAAACTGCCCATGAACCAGTCGCCTCGTCCATCGGTTTGAGAGCTACGGTTTTTTTCACTGTGAACATGCGAATTTGCGGATAGTTTGCTTTCGGGCCTTCTTCCTTGGCATTGTGCGCTTTGGAAAAGGACCACTCCATGTTGGATTGGCCAGAACAGACCCACACCTCGCCAACGAGCAGATCGTTGACAGTTACAGTGTTATCACCAATGATTTTCATCGTCAGCGGCTCGCCTTCTTTCAATGGAGCCAAGCGAACGCTCCACTTGCCGCCAGAGGCTGTGGCACTGACTTTTTGGCCTTGGATTTCTACGGTGACTTTTTCTCCATCGCGCGCCGTGCCCCAGACGGGGATTTTTTGACCGCGTTGGAGAACAGCACCGTCTGAAAAGAGCGGATTCGGTTTTACTTCGGCCTGCGAGGGTTGGATCAGCAGCGCGGTAAGCGCCATGGGAGCGATGAGATGTGGTAGGTTTTTCACGGTGGATATTTTGGCTAGAAAAGCCGATACGAACCGAATATCGATTTCTTGTCGAATAAAATTCGTTTCCCAAAAAAATGCTTGAGATCGGGTGCCATCTCGACATCGCCCGCTAGCGATTCTCCAGAGTCCGAAAGGGTTTAGCGATGCCATTGCCGGCGTGTCCGAGGAGTCAACGAGAGGTGCAAAAACTCAGAAAACTTACGCGAAAGCAATTCTTGATGCAATCGCTTGAAGTAGTTGATCTACGCAATCGGTAAGATCATTTTCTTCGGTATTGAGAATCAGGTCAGCTTGCATCGGTTCCTCAAATCCGCTGTCTTTTCCCGTAAAATTAGGAATTTCCCCTTTGGCTGCTTTGGCGTAGAGTCCTTTGACGTCGCGCTGCTCGCAAGTGGCGAAGCTGGCTTTGATATAAACTTCAAAAAAATCCTCGCCGATAATTCCGCGTGCGACATCCCGCATGGCCCCGTTAGGGGTGATGGCACTGACGAAGGTGATAACGCCCTGCGCAACGAATAATTTTGCGACTTCAGAAATCCGGCGAATATTCTCGAAGCGATCTTCTTGCGTAAAGGAGAGGTTGGCATTCAATCCACTGCGGATGTTATCGCCATCGACGATCACGGAAAAGCGTCCTTGCTGATGGAGGATACGCTCGGCAGCATTGGCAATGGTGGATTTCCCCGAGCCAGAAAGTCCGCACAGCCAAACGACAATACCGCGTTGGCGAAGAAGGTTTTCCTTGTCCTGGCGTTGCAAAAATCGATGAAACTCGGTGTGAATGTGGTTTTGCATGGGGAAGGGTTATGAAGATCTCGCGTGGCCTTGTAAAGATTTTTAGACCTGCGCTAGAGGTCCGAAGCATCCTAATGCTTGTGTCGTCTTTTAGCGCGGTAGAGCTGCTCGTTCAGAAGCTGAAAAAATTGTCATTTTTTGACCTTTTCAGATCAGGGAATTTACCTAAAATCTCCTCCCTCATGCCGAAAAAAGTATTTCTTTCCATCGATCTTGGAGCGGGCTCGGGTCGTGTCATTGCAGCCAAGACCGACTTTACAAAAATCTACCTCGAAGAAGTCCACCGATTCGGAAACCCGGCGATCGAGATCCCTGGCGGATGTTATTGGAATATTCTAGGGCTTTACCGCGACATTCTCGAAGGATTGCGGAAAGCTGCCACGACATACGGAGAAAGGATTTGCTCGATCGGCATCGATACCTGGGGCTGTGATTTTGCGCTCTTGGATAAGGACGGGCACTTGTTAGAAATACCGCACCAGTATCGCGATAGCCGATTTGAAGGAATGGCGGCAGCCATGCATGAACGTATGCCGGAGCGGGAAATCTATCAGCACACAGGTTTACGCACGAATTTTTATAATAGCTCGCTGCATTTACTTGCTGAGTCATTACGCGAATCGCCCGCTTTGGCGCATGCACATCGTCTCTTATTTATTCCCGACCTGCTCGCCTATTGGTTGACGGGTGTGATGGCAAATGAGCGCACGGTGGCATCAACTTCGCAGCTTTTCGATCCGACTATTGACGATTGGGCGTGGCCAGTCATTGATGCGATTGGTTTGCCGCGGCGTATTTTTGGCGAAGTCGTGGCACCTGGTACGGTGCTCGGGCCACTGCTTCCTGAAGTTGCTGAATCGATCGGAATGGCGAGCGTGCCTGTCATCGCCTCGGCCAGTCACGATACCGCATCCGCCGTTGCCGGAATTCCCATGAAAGATGATGATAACCTATGGCTTTCCTCTGGCACATGGTCGATCATGGGCCTAGAAAATCCCGTAGCGATCATCAACGATGTCGCCTTTGAATCGGGATTTTGCAATGAGTTAGGACACAGTGGAAACGTAAGATTTTTGAAAAACATCGCCGGCCTATGGTTGATTCAAGAATGCAAACGCTACTGGGCGATGCACGGAGAAGATCTTGATTATGCGGCGCTGGCGGAACTCGCCCTTGAGTCACCGGAATTTTCTGCCTTTATTGATCCGGACTATCCCGACTTTGCAACGGCAGGCGACATGCCAGAAAAAATTCAGCGTTATTGCGAAATCACAGGACAAGAAGTTCCTAATACAAAAGGGAAAATTTTACGTGTTGCTACTGATTCTATCGCACTAAAATACCGGGTGACTTATGATAAAATTGTCTCTCTCGCAGGTAAGTCCTTCGTGCGACTCCACTCGGGCGGCGGCGGGATTCAAAATCGTCATCTTAGCCAAGCGACGGCGAATGCGCTTGGCATCGAAGTTGTGGCCGGCCCCATCGAAGCGACATCGTGTGGTAACATCGCACTGCAAATGACTGCGACAAATCATTTGAAAACTATCGCCGAGGCACGTGAACTGATTAAATCGTCCTTCGATTTCACGACATACCTGCCAGAAAGTCAGGAAAAATGGCAAAAGGCCTATCAGACGTTTTTGTCGATTATTGATACAAAACAGGAGAAATAAATTCCGGGGAGAATGATTTTCCCTGTTGTCAAATTTCGTAGAGTTTCACCTCCCATTTTACGCCATATTACCCACGGAATTTACTTACCCTCGCTGTAGTCAAAAAACAAGTCATCGAAGAGCGCGTCACCACCAGAACGTCCACTACGATCGAGGCTTATCGTTTCAATTTTGCCGATTTCACTTTTTTTCAAGATATGAGAGGTGCGGTAACTATTCTCGCCATCGATGATTGAGATATTCAGCTCAACGGTATCGGTCTTTATGTGACTCACCTTGATCTTCATGATCTGGAGTTTGGTGGTTGATGGATCAAATCCCATCTCTTGATTGGGGATGATCACTTTTTCATCAGACACTTGCTGGAGTCGGAAAGCACCGCCTCGGTAACCCGGGTGGTAAAGGGCGCGAATGTTGCCGATCGATACCCCAACGTGATATGTTCCTGAGCCGTCAGCTCCGCCACCGATTTTGACTTCCAGTTGAAAAGACTGAGGCCATTCTTTTTTATCGGTTAGATCTTTCGCATGGAGTAAAAGCCGTTGATCTTGTTCATCTTGGTTGCCTTTATGCGCGAGACGTAGCATCCCGTTGAGCACTTCGCTTTCGGATGGATCCGCTCCAAAGAAGCGCAATTTGCCGTAGCCCGATGATAAATCCTGAACCGATTGATCAAACCACTGGCAATAGATTTTGCGTGAAAAATGTTGCTTGCCCGGGTTTTCTCGTTCGAAGAGCAAGCCTGACACAGCAGTCTGGATCAGCATGTCTTTGTTCGTGGATGATTTGTTTTCAAGTGCCTCGATGATTTGCCCGAGACGCAACTGCGCTTCTGGGGCTTCTTGCTCGTAGATTCGCTTGATTTCAGGAATGACCCCCACCCCCATTAAGGTGATGGCGCTTTGTGCCTGTTTGCGGATGGCAACTTTGTCGGAGTGAAGTTGCTGCAATGATTGCGCAAAATTTTCTGGGGAAAAATGATAGCTCGTTAACAATTTTTTTAACGAATCGGTATCGGTCGATAATTTTTGCGAGGAAAGAAAATCGATACGCCAGTCATCTTTTTCCTGCGCGTTCGAAATACCGCTCACCATCCCCATAAGGCAGAAGATCGCCAATCTGTGGGTCATTTTTGCCATGGGGAAATCGGGGGGAGGTTTACAAAATTCAAATTAAGGCGTAGCATTCGAAAAAACAATTGCATCACAGGACATTATTGTAATTCCTTTGGCAGAAGATCGGCTAATTTTTTAATCGCATCGGCTTGATGACGATTGGCAACGAGAAGAGCGTCATCCGTTTGCACGACGATTAGGTCATCCACGCCAAGCAACGATACGTGACTGCCTTTGCGAGCGTTGAAAACGATGTTATTTTCTGAGTCGATTTGGCTCACGGTAACATTAGTAGAATTATTAGCAGCGCAAGTTGGCAAATATTTCGCAATGGAGATCCATGAGCCTACGTCGTCCCAATCGAAAGTCGCCTCGATGTTAAGGACGCGGCGCGCTTTTTCCATGATGGCATAATCGATGGAAATCGGCGTCAGTTGAGGAAACTGGCGGGCTACTGTTGCTTTAATGTCGGAAGAATGGCGGAGTTCGGAGACGAACTCAGCGAGTTGTGGTGCATTACGGCTTAATTCGGCAATGACCGAAGGCAATGACCAGACAAACATCCCTGCATTCCAGCAGAATCCACCTTGCTGCAAAAATTGTTCCGCCAAATCAGGACTTGGTTTTTCGCGAAAGCGTTTCACTTCATAGGGAAGATTTTCACAATCGACGTTCGGAATGTTAGCACGCTCACCCCGCTCGATATATCCGTATGAAGGACATGGCCATGTAGGCTTGATCCCGATAGTAACCAATCCATCGCAATGAGAGGCCGCAGTGAGAGCATCTGCCATGACAGCTTGGTAAGCAGCCGTATCAGTGATAAGTTGATCGGATGGCAATACCATCATTAAGGCATCAGG
>CAMAYN010000064.1 GCA_945862285.1 Akkermansia muciniphila
GGGCGCGGCATGCGTGTCGTACGCGAAGAAAAAGATCTTTCCGCCCTCCTTGATGAAGCACAATCGGAAGCACTACGGTCTTTTGGCAATGGTGCCGTCTTCCTCGAAAAATTCGTTGGTCGCGCCAAGCACATCGAAGTTCAAATCCTTGCCGACAAGCATGGCAACGTGCTTCATCTCCACGAGCGCGATTGCTCCGTGCAACGCCGCCATCAAAAAGTCATCGAAATGGCACCCAGCTACGGCATCGACCCCGCCATCATTCATGGCCTTTGCCAAGCCTCCATCGCCATCGCCCGCGAGGTGAACTATACCCATGCTGGCACGGTGGAATTCCTTGTCGATGTCGATTCCGGCGAATGGTATTTCATCGAGATGAACCCCCGCATCCAAGTCGAGCACACCGTCACCGAGGAGATCACCGCCATTGACATAGTGCAATCGCAAATCCAAATCGCCATGGGTCACACCCTGCACGGCGAAGTCATGGCACTACCCGCACAAGACAAAGTCGAAAAATCCGGCTTCGCCATCCAATGCCGGATCACTACGGAAGACCCCGAGCACAATTTCACTCCCGACTTCGGCAAGATCCTCACCTACCGCAGTGCCGGTGGCTTTGGCATTCGTCTCGATGGCGCGCTAGGCACGCAAAACGCCGTCATTACTCCGTTCTACGACTCCATGCTCGTCAAGGTGACTGTCTTTGGTCGCAGCTACCCCATCGCTCTCGATCGCATGGATCGCGCCCTTCGCGAGTTCCGCATCCGTGGCGTAAAAACCAATATTCCTTTCCTTGAAAACGTCATTACTGACCCGATCTTCCGCGCCGGCGACGCCACCACCCGATTCATCGATACCAACCCCCAACTCTTCACCTTCACCTCGAAGAAAGACCGCGCCACCAAATTGCTCAACTTCATCGCCGATGTCACCGTCAATGGCAACGCCAATGCCAAAGGCTACCTACCGCCACTGCCGCTCCTACCAGCGCGCCCCGTCGCTTATGATCACACCGCCACGCCCACACCCGGCACCAAACAACTCCTCACCACCCTCGGCCCGGAAAAATTCGCCCAGTGGATCGGCAAACAAAAACGCTTGTTGCTGACCGATACCACCATGCGCGATGCCCATCAATCTCTGCTCGCCACCCGCGTGCGCAGCATCGATATGCTCAACGTCGCCTCCGCCATCGCCCAACGCACGCCGAACCTTTTCTCCCTAGAAATGTGGGGCGGTGCCACCTTTGATACCGCCATGCGCTTCCTCAAAGAATGCCCATGGGAACGCCTCCGCGCCCTCCGCGAACGCGTGCCAAACATCCTCTTCCAAATGCTTTTCCGCGGCTCCAATGCCGTTGGCTACACGAATTACCCCGACAATGTAGTCCGCGGTTTCATCAAGCACTCCGCACAAAACGGCATGGATATTTTTCGCATCTTCGATAGCCTGAACTACCTCCCCAACCTCACGGAGGCCATGGCTGCCGTCCGCGAAGAAACGCAGTCGCTCTGCGAAGGCACCATCTGTTACACGGGCAACATCCTCGACCCCAAGCGCGATAAATACGACCTCGCCTACTACGTCAATCTCGCCAAGGAACTTGAAAAAATGGGTGCCCACATTCTTTGCATCAAAGACATGGCTGGACTCTGCCGCCCCGCCGCCGCGAAAAAACTCGTCAAGGCCCTCAAGGAAGCCACCGATCTCCCCATCCACTTCCACACCCACGACACCTCCGGCATTAATGCCACATCCATCCTCATGGCCGCCGAAGCAGGGGTGGATATTTGCGATGCCGCCATCGCCTCCATGAGCGGTTGCACCTCCCAGCCCAACCTGAATTCCATCGTCGCCGCGCTGCAAAACACCCCGCGCGATACCGCCATCGACCTCGATGCACTCAATGAAGCCAGTGACTACTGGGCCCACGTCCGCACCTACTACAAGCCCTTCGATACCGCCGAGCCCCACGGCACCGCCGAAGTCTATCTCCACGAAATGCCCGGCGGCCAATACACCAATCTCAAAGAACAAGCCGAAAGCATGGGCATCGGCCACCGCTGGCCAGAAATCGCCCGCATGTATGCCGAAGTCAACATGCTCTTTGGCGACATCGTCAAGGTCACTCCATCCTCCAAAGTCGTCGGCGACATGTGTATGTTCCTCATTTCCCGTGGTGTCAAACCCGGCGACGCCCGCGACTACCTCCACAGCCTGCCCCCCGGAACCAACTTCCCCGAAAGCGTCATCGACATGCTCCAAGGCGGCCTCGGACAACCGATGGGTGGATGGCCGAAAGACATTCAAAAAATCATTCTTGGTCAGAAAAAACCTTTCACCAATCGACCAGGCGAGCGCGCCGAGAAAATCAACATTGAAAGCACACGCGCAGAAGTTGCCAAAATCACCGGCCACAAATCCGCGAACGACGATGAACTGTATTCCTACCTGATGTATCCCCAAGTCTTCAAGGATTTCATCAAATCGCGAAAAGCCCACAGCGACGTCTCCGTCCTCCCCACGCCCACCTTTTTCTACGGGCTCAAAGACAAAGAAGAAATCACCATCGACCTAGAAGCTGGAAAAACCCTCTTTATCCGCCTGCACAACATCACCGAAGTCGATGCCGCCGGCCAGCGCACCGCGATCTTCGACCTCAACGGCTACCCCCGCCACGTGCAAGTGGACGACAAACACGCCGCCAAAACCACCGTATCCCGCCCGAAAGCCGACCCCGTAAACGCCAACCAAATCGGTGCCCCCATGCCTGGAATGGTCGCGAGTTTAGCCGTCAGTGTCGGCCACAAAGTCAAGGCTGGCGATGCGCTGCTGACTCTAGAGGCGATGAAAATGTTCACCACCGTCACCGCCCCCAGCGACGGCACCATCCAAGAAATCCACGTAGAAGTAGGCCACACCCTTGAAAGCAAAGACCTGATGCTGACGATTGCCGTGTAACAGGCGGAAAGCTGAAACAGGGCGCGTGGAAGTGACGTTTGACAGTAGGATAAACTGCGTAATTTTACGCCATGGCAAAAAGTTATGCGTTGATTGGTGGAACATCGGGGATTGGGGCAGCTTGCATCAAGCAGATGGCAGCAGACGGAAATGAATTGCATGTAGCGTGTCGGCACACGGAATTGGTGGCGAAAGGGTGTGCGAGTGTGCAGAACTTCGATGCCGCGACACCTAGCTCTCTGTCGTGGCCCGCCAAACTCGATGGCTTGGTATATTTCCCTGGGACGATCAATCTCAAGCCCTTTCATCGGCTCACGACCGATGATTTTATCAAAGATTTGCAGGTGAATTTGCTGGGCGCCATTCATGCATTGCAATCGGCGTTGCCTGCACTAAAAGCGGCGGAATCTGCCTCGGTAGTGCTATTTTCCACAGTGGCGGTGGGGCAAGGTATGCCGTTTCACGCGTCGATTGCCGCAGCGAAAGGTGCGGTAGAGGGTCTGGCAGCCTCGCTGGCGGCAGAGTGGGCACCGAGGATTCGCGTGAATGTGATCGCGCCGTCGTTGACGGATACCGCATTGGCCGGAGCCTTGCTAGCGGATGACGTGAAACGTGCCGCAGCGGCGAAACGGCATCCGCTCCAAGCCGTGGGTGATGCAAGCGACGTAGCAGATTTAGTGAAATTTTTGCTATCGGACAGCTCACGCTTCATGACCGGGCAAGTACTCCGCCCCGATGGCGGACTTAGCTCGGTGCGTTTGTTTTCGTAAAATACTCTTCGAGCATTTTACGGCGATAGTTAAAAATCCATTGGAGCTTTTTTTTCACAAAAAGGGCGTGCGCCATAACGCCGCAGGGGCCGAAGGGCAAGGCGTAGTGAACGAGGTCGAACATATGGATGCCGCCGGGAATCTCCTCGAAGCGGTGGCGGTGATGCCAGAGGCTGTAGGGGCCGCTGAGTTGGACATCGATGAAGGATTTTCCTTCTTCAACGCTGCGAATCTCGGTAACCCAGGGGATGTAGATCAAAGGTGCGATGCGGATGCGGTAGGTGATGATTTGGCCTTCGTAAAGGGAATCGCCGGCGCAATAAGTCATGTGAAAGCCCAGATCTGGCGGGGTGATGCGATTTAAATTGGCGGGAGAAGAGAAAAATTCCCATGCCTGCTGGGCGGATAGAGGTAAATCCTGTGTTTGCTGAAGCGTGTGAACTTTCATGTAGCACTAAGCATACCGAGCGATGGAAAATTGCAAGTGCTAGAGGTACAACGGAAAGTGGTGGTCAAAAATAGAAAGATCTGTGACCAATCATTACCATCGCATAATGATTCGTGTGGAAACCTTTGCTAACAGAAATGGTAGCGAATTTTCTTCCTCACGGATTAGCCCTCACCCCCTGCATCCGCAATTGCGGTTTGTCCATGCCTAAGGCTAGGATCATGGCGGCGGTGGGGTGGATGCGGGGGGACATGTAGTAGGCTTTTTCGGCGAGGTTGCGGCCGGGTTGGATGACGAAGGCGCCATCGTGGGTACGAAGCATGTTGATAAAGGATTTGTTATAGTCGAGGAACTCGCGGGTGGCAGCAGTGTTGCCGGAGAGCTGCACGCCTAACAAGGCCCAGCCCCATGCGAGGGCGTTATCGCCGTGGCCGTCGTTGAGCCGGGTTTTTGATACGACCATATTGCCAGTGACGCGGCTCACGTAGTCGCCGAGGTCGGGGCGCTGGGCGAGGTGGTGGACGATGAGGTTGAGACCTTGACGGCCGACGGGGGTGTAGGCATCGGTGGCGTGGCGGTATCCCATAAAGCCGGTTTGGTTGGTGTTTTCATGGATGCAACTAAACGCGATGTCGCGGTGGTAGGTGTCGATTTTTACACCGCAATCTTCGGCGAGTTCCCAGGTGAGCATGGCCATGAGGGTGGAGATGGTCATGACCCCGTAGCCTTTGCAGGTAGCACCATGGCCGTTGCCGCCGAGGAGGAAATTTTTTGCCTGCGGTTTACCACCGTGCATGGCGTCTTTGTAGAGGGAGGGATCGAGCACTTGCGATTTATAGAGGCGTTTGCAGTTTTCCTCAATGGTCGGGAGCACACGTTTGTCGCCGGTTTGGATGTAGTATTCGGAGAGGAAAATCGCTTGATAAGAGGGATACCAAGTCCACTCGGTTTCGCCGTGTGGTTTGTTCCAAGACATGGCGAGGGTTTCCGCTTCTTTGGTTTTGCCGCGTGCGAGCAGGGCGAGGCCGAGCATGCCTTTTTCGTGGACGATACCACAGCGTTCTTCGGGATGTTGAAGCAGATAATCGATGGCACGGGTGGCGAGTTTTTCTGATTTGGGACAGTTTTTGGGAAAGGTATCGCTGAAACGACCGATGGCTCCGAGTGGCACGGTGACGGTGGTTGGTTTGCCAGCGCGGATGACATTGAGAGTCAAAGTGCCGTCCTTGCCTTCGCTGTCTTCGATGGCATTGCCGAAATCCATGATGGGGCCTTCGTAGCCGTGGCCGGGCTTCATGCCGTAACATTTGTCGAAAGTGTGCTTGGCGAAGGGTTTACCATTGGCGGCGGTGATTTCATCGTCGATGAGCAATTTTTCCGCTGCGGGTGAGCTGGGGAAAACGTATTTTACGACGAAGGAGCTTTCCTTGAGAATCGCACGGGCACCAGTGGGGCCGAGATTGATGAGGAAGCCGGGGCATTCCTTGTCTGGGCCGATCTTGGTTGGTTTGTCCCATTGACCGAGGTTTTCGGCATCGGCGATGGCAAAAGCTGGCGCGGAGAGGAGTAGGGTGCAGAAAGGAATGATGAATCGCATGGTGTATGAGCGACAATACACAATAGAATCGGGATGGGAAGAACAAATAGGACCGATGGAATTTTTGAGAAACTGCTTGGAGGCGAGGACGCCTGCGCTACGAGTTTGGCTCGGCACTTGGAAAGTGCCGCCACGGTCGGGAATCACTCTTCCACAGCTTGGGCTCGTGGGGGATCTACTTCGCGGACTTCGCCTGACTCAATGGCAGGATCTGTGCCTTCTTCTACGATGGCGGCACGGGGGATTTGCGGATCGACAGGATCAGTTTCCTGTGTTTCTTCCGGAACAGGTGTGGCACGCATGGGTTTGACTAAGATGGCTTTGGGGGGATTTTCCTGAGGTGTCTCTGGTAGGTCAGGAACTTCCGGCGGCACAGGTTGAGCTTTTTTGACTTCTTCTTCTACGATGTTTGCACGGGCGGGTGCGGAACCCATGTCTTCGGGGTTGGGGCGGGATTTACGCATTTTGAGTTCGACTCTTCGATTGGCGGCTTGCTCGTTTTGATCGCCGCGCAGGATGATTGGTTGGCGTTTGCCGTAGCCCCGCGTGATGATTTTTTCCGCATCCATACCAATGCCGACGAGGTAGTTTTTAACGGATTCGGCACGACGACGGGATAGTTCATCGTTGGAGACATCGTTGCCGATGAGGTCAGTGTGGCCATCGATCCAGCAATAGAGGTCGGGATTGAGATCCATGACGAGCGCAATTTTTTGCATGCCGAGTTTGGCACTGGGGCGGAGTTGGTCGCTATTGAATTCGAAGAGTAGATCGCCAGGAAGCATAGTGGTTTTGGTGACGAGCACATTGGCAGGGAGTCCGGCAATTTCATCAAGCGTGCTGGTGCCATCGGGTAAACCGTTGGAACTGAGTCCGGCAGCTCCTTTTTTGATGAGATCCTCCATGGCGGTATCGAGGTTTTGCGCTTCGGCGAGTTCTTTTCCGGGATCGACGATGAGTTGCCCATCGGCTGCGGTGGGGGTGATGGTTTCGGTTTTGCCGAGGCTATCGAGTTCGCTTTGATTGATGTCGATGGCGTTCGTAATTTTGGCAATATCGCCAAGTGGATCACCTGCAAGAGCGGGGTTTTCGAACTTTACAGTGACATCAAAGGAGGGCTGGGAAATGTCCGGCTTCATTTCCAATTCGGGATCGGGGAGTTTTTCGAGCACTTCTACATCATCGATCATGGAAATTTGCTCAGGTTCGGGCTGTGGCGTTTCCACCTCTTCCGGTGCGGGAAGAAGTTCTGGTGTAAAATCATCTTCCACGGGGCGAACGGCAACGCGTGCCAATACGGGTTCGTTAATCGGATTGAGGTTGTACTCGAACTTCAAATGCCCGAGTAGAAAAAAAAGAATGATGTGGATGACGATGGCAACCGAGAGCGAAACGACCATCCACCAGCCGATTCGATCGGATGCGGGGAGATGTAGACGATTGCTGCGAGTTGGCTGTCGCGCGCTTTGCCGCCAGTTCGATTGGTAGGCCATGTGTGTGATTATACGAGATTTTTGCGGAGAATCAATCATTTCGGCACGGGTATTTTTTCGCTGGTGTTTCTGGGTATTGACATTGAGAAATCGGGTGTATGCTTGCGGCACCAATGACTAAGGAAATGCAACGAACGCCGATTGAAGCGATCCACCTCGAACTTGGGGCGAAAATGGTAGAATTTGGTGGTTGGTATATGCCGGTTCAGTATTCTTCGATCATGGATGAACATGGTGCCGTGCGGACAAAGTGCGGGGTGTTTGACATTTCTCACATGGGGCAAATGATTGTCAGTGGTGAAGGAGCGGAAGCTTATCTGAATCGGCTGTTGACGAATGATGTAACGAAGCTGGTTGATGGCGTGGGGCAATATACCTTGATGCTTAATGAGGGTGGCGGAGTGATCGATGATTTGATTTTGTATCGGGAAGTAGCAGGGAAATATTTCTTGGTGGTAAATGCCTCGATGATCGATGCAGATTTTGCGTGGATGTTTGAGCAGATCGGTAATTCGGCGGATGTGCAGATCACGAATGAAAGCTCGCAGTGGGCGGGCATGGCGGTACAGGGGCCTGAATCGGCGGCTGTGTTTGCGGGGATTTTTCCTGATGTTGACTTGCCACAAAAGAATGGGATTTTGCGTTTTTCGCATGGTGGGCAAGAGTTGGTGGTATGTCGCACAGGATATACGGGGGAGGATGGATGGGAGTTTTTCTGTTCCAGTGACGCGGGTGGCGAGTGGCTGATGAAATTTGTCGGCTCAGGGGCGAAACCCTGTGGATTGGGAGCGAGGGATAGCTTGCGACTGGAAATGTGTTACCCGCTGAACGGCAATGATCTATCGCCAGAGCGCACGCCATTGGAGGCGGGGCTGGGTGTTTTTGTATCGTTGGAGAAAGGGCCATTTGTCGGTTGTGAAAAACTCGTGACGCAGAAGAAACTTGGTCTGGAGCAGCGCTTAGTGGCGATTGCCTATACGGAAAAGGGCGCACCGCCGCGCAGTCATTACGCAGTTGAAAATGCGAGTGGCGAGGTGATCGGGGAATTGAGTAGCGGTATCATGTCGCCCAGTTTGATGCAGGGCATAGCGCTGGCGTATTTGCCGATTGCCTACACGAAATTAGGAACAGAGCTTTTCATCGATGTGCGCGGCAGGAAATTTCCGGCAAAAGTTGTGAAAAAACCATTTTACAAAGCGTAAGAAGAACTGTCATATCGACTTCAGCAAATATGAATATTCCCGCAGAACTTTTCTACAATAGCTCGCACGAATGGATTCGCTTGGATGGCGACATTGCTACGGTGGGCATCACCGATCACGCCCAAGCGGAGTTGACGGACGTGGTTTTTGTCGAGCTTCCGGCGATGGGACGCAGTGTCGATATGGGTGATCCGAGTGCCGTTGTGGAATCGGTCAAAGCCGCGAGTGATATTTACGCGCCGCTGTCTGGGGAAATCGTGGAATGCAATTCTGCCGTTGAGGCTGATCCGTCGTTGGTAAACACAGATCCTTATGGCGATGGCTGGATTTTCCGCCTCAAGCTCACGCAATTGACGCAGGTAGAGCAGTTGATGGATGCGAAATCCTATGAATCATTGATTTCCTGATTTTTTCGATTCGAGGACTTGGCCATTATTTTTTTGAGATACCTCTTATGAAAGTTGGAATCATGGTCAACGCCGGAAAACCCTTCGCAAGGCGCACGGCGAGAGGCTTGGTAGATGTCTTGGTGGCGAGAAAAATCACACCACTCCTCCACGACGAAACCGCGGCGTTGTTAGGGTTACCGATTGGTCATGCGGCTGAGACTTTAGCGGCACAAGCAGATATGATTGCTATACTAGGTGGCGATGGCACGATGCTTTCTTCCATGGAAAAGCTCGGCGTGATGGAGAAGCCGGTCGCGGGAATCAACATCGGCACATTAGGGTTTTTAACGAGTTGCACGGATAGTGAGCTAGAGCTATTTGCGGACAGCCTTTTGGCGAAGGATTTTGAGGTATCGACGCGCACGCTACTCGATGCGGCCATCCATTTTCCCGATGGAAAAACACAGTCATTCATTGCACTGAATGAAGTCGTGTTAGCGCGTGGACAAACGGGTAAACTCGTGAATTTGCATGCTACCATCAACGGCATTACGGTGAATCGATACCGGGCCGATGGGTTGATCGTCGCGACACCCACGGGATCTACGGCATACTCTTTGTCGGCGGGTGGACCGCTCATTTCCCCAGCAGCTCGTGTGCTGGTGATTACGCCGATTTGCCCGCATTCTCTCAGTGATCGGAGCTTGGTCGTCGATGACAAGGATGAAATCGGCATCGATCCCGAATGCCGCGATGATGAACCACTGTTTTTCACTGTCGATGGTCGAGACATTATCCCCATTCCTCAAGGAGCCAAAATCCTCATTCGCCGTGCTAGGCATGCCGTTCACTTAGTTCGACTGCGAAATCGCAACTTCTACCAAGCTCTGCGCCAGAAGCTCGGCTGGAATCAGTGAAAAACCTTATGGGTTGGCAAATTTCAGGCTTTTCTTTCGCAACGCATCTGATTGGATCACGCCGTCATGCGACATATTTCTATTGATCCGCAACTTTTTATCCGCAATCGCCAAAAGCTCCGCAAACTTCTCCCGCCAAAAAGCATCGTCATCGTTCTCGCTAACGATATTTACCCGACGAATGCCGATGGTTCTATGCCATTTAAACAAAACTCCAATCTCTACTACCTCTGCGGCGTGGATCAGGAAGAAACCACTCTGGTTCTTATGCCTGATGCCGTGGATCCCAAGCAGCGCGAAATCCTTTTCGTAAAGGAAACAAGTGAACACATCGCCATTTGGGATGGCGCGAAGCTCTCAAAAGAGCAAGCCCGCGCAGCAACTGGCTTTGAGCGCGTTGAGTGGTCGGACTCCTTTGATTCCCTGATGATGACCATCATCCCCCAAGCTGATCATATTTTCCTTTGCACCAACGAGCATCTCCGTTCGGTCAACCCCGTGGAAACGGCGAATGATCGCTTCATCAAAAAATGCCAAGCCCGCTACCCCCTGCACAAATACGAACGGCTCGCTCCCTTGATGCACAAGCTGCGGATCATCAAAGAAAAACAAGAGCTAGAAATCATCCAACACGCCTGTAATATTACCGAAGCAGGATTTCGCCGCTTGCTCAGCTTCGTCGAACCCGGCGTGGGCGAGTGGGAAATCGAGGCGGAACTCATCCATGAATTCACGAAACGTGGCTCGCGCGGATTCGCCTATCAGCCCATCATCGGCTCAGGAAAAAATGCCTGCGTCCTGCATTACATCAGCAACGATGCCCGCTGCCAAAATGGCGATTTGCTATTGCTCGATGTCGCCGCCGAATATGCGGGCTGGGCCTCAGATTTGACCCGAACGATCCCTGTAAACGGCAAATTTACCAAACGCCAACGCGACGTTTACAATGCCGTGCTCCGTGTTTTACGCGGCGCAAATAAAATCCTCCGCCCTGGCAACACACCTCTCGAATACCAAAAGCAGGTCATCGAAATGATGGAGAAAGAACTCATCGATCTCAAATTGATCTCTGCCAAAGATGCCAAAAAACAAGGCCCTGATAAGCCATTAGTCAGAAAATATTTCATGCACGGCACCTCACATCACATGGGGCTCGACGTACATGACGTTCATCCTCCCCATCACCCTTTTGCGGAGGGCATGGTCTTCACCATCGAGCCAGGCATTTACATTCGTGAGGAAAACATGGGCGTGCGATTGGAAAACGATGTCGTCATCGGCAAAAAATCCAATTTCGATCTCATGGGCAATATCCCCATCGAAGCCGATGAAATCGAAGAACTCATGGCGAAACGCTAAAACCACCGATTCGCAAAATTCACCATTCGTGCTAGAATTTCCCCATGCTACACATTACAGACACTGCGGCAAAAGCCTTATTGAGCATCCTTGAGCGTAAATCCCTCAGCCCCGATCACGGACTACGGATTTCCGTGGAAAAAGGCGGCTGCGCGGGATTGCAATACGTAATGAAAATCGAGCAACCTCACGCCGACGACCTCCGTGTCGAGCATCGCACAGCAGCGAATTTTTATCTCGCCACCCATTGTGCCGAACTTCTCAAAGGCTGCCAGATCGACTACGCTCTTTCGCTCAACGACACTGGATTTAAAATCTCCAACCCAAACGCCACACGTTCGTGCGGTTGCGGCACATCCTTTGAATCTAGCGTCAGCGCCCCGCAATCGCTCCCCGAAGGCAAACCTTGCACCGAGTAACATAGCTCCCCCATTTCCCTAGATGCTCAATAGCAAGCGCAAACCTCTCATCAAAAAACGCCCACCCTACTTCTGGTGGATCTTAGCGCATGCGCTCGCCATCTGTTTTGCCACCATCTCATGGATTCTTTCGCTGAGTATTTTCAATAATCCGCAAATCCCTAGCAACTATCGTATTCTCGATCGCATCGGCTTAGCACCTAAGCCACTTGCCTTCGAAATCCTTGAGGTCCCCGCAGGCGAAACATTATCACCTGATGAAATCTATAAAAAATTTAGTTGGATGATGGAAGAGAAGCACCAAAAAGCGCTGACGGAAATGAACACCAGCCTACGCCGTGCCTACATCGAGAACTACACCGAGAAAAAGCCCATTTACATCGATGGCTCCTATGCCGTGATGCAAGTCCGCCCCCTCACAAAGTCGGATTTATTTCACCCAGGAGTCGCTGTGCGATTGCAAGCCCTACTCAAGCACAGCGGCAATACCGATCAAGTTGGCAGCTATCCTGTGATCGTCGAGTACATGATTCCCTGCGCCGAAAAAGCCGCATTCTCTTGGTTTAAACCCGGTGATCGCATTCCCATTTCTCAGATCCCCCACTGCGCCAGCATCGTCAACGTCGGCCATCTTGGCTCGGTAAAAGAACCCATCGTCAACCTTACTGTGATCCCCATCGCCCGCGGAGGTCTGAATATTGGAACGAATACCATCAACACCATGACGCCAGAAAACATCAATCTCGCGACTCATTTTCCCTTGTTTCGTAACGGCAAGGAATAAATAATCTCAGAAAGTCATCAATTTGACCAACTACAAAGCCACATTCGGATTACTCACCGCCACCATTCTATGGAGTGTCAGTTTCCCGATTGTGCAAGTGCTCTACGCTGGCCAACAACACCAAGTCCCCAACGCTTCTGCGCTATTTCTTTCATCATTACTGATGACCAGCCGTTTCACCATCGCCGCGCTAATCGTGATGGTCTGGCAGCGTTCTGCCCTAAAAAATTGTACTATCCATGAATGGCGCCAAGGCCTCCTGCTCGCCATCTGCGGCGGTCTTGGCATGTGGTTACAAGCCGATGCTCTCGCTTTCACCAAGGCATCAACTTGCGCCTTTCTCACCCAAGCCTACTGTGTGCTTTTACCCATCGCCGCAGCGATCCGTTCGCGCTCCCTCCCCCGCCCTTCCGTTTGGTTTGCAGTTCTTCTCGTCGTCATTGGCATCGCCTACCTTTCGGGCGTTCGCCTCGATGACCTCCGCCTCGGGCGAGGAGAAATCGAATCCTTGCTCTGCTCCATTGCCTTCACCATGCAGATCCTCTGTCTCGATGTTCCAAAATTCCGCAATAACCGCCCCTTCGCTGTTTGTTTTATCATGTTTGCCGGCATCGCCGTGATGACCTTGCCCTTCACACTTTTCCTCGCGCCGAATCTCCCCGCCGTTTCCGCCGCGCTACTCGCGCCAAACGCGATCCTCATTGTCATCGCTCTCGCCATCCTATGCAGCGTCATAGCCTATCACCTGATGAACCGCTGGCAGCCACTCGTAAGCCCGGTGCAAGCCGTCCTCACCTACAGCATGGAACCTGTTTTTACCGCGGGCTTCACCTTGTTTTTACCAGCTCTCGTCAGTCTATGGCTCGGATGTGATTTAAAAAATGAATCCATCACCCAAGCGATGATCATCGGTGGCCTGTGCATCACCTGCGCCAATCTCATCATCATCAAATTCCCCCACGTTCATCCGATCACTAATCCCGAATTCCCCACAACACGCGAAAACCAAGATCCGCTCTAACAAAACATAATATCCCGTGCGATTTTTTCTCGCACCTCGGCACCACAAAATCTTTCCACCAGCGCGAGACCAAATTCCACCGCCGTCCCTGCCCCACGCGAAGTGATGATCGCCCCACAGACCACCACCGACCGCTCATACTCCGCCAGCGGCAATTCTCCCTTCGTCGAGAAATGCGCCGTGTAAGAAATGCCATCGATCAATCCTGCATCTTGCAATAGCAACGGCGCCGCACAAATCGCCGCCACCACTTTCCCTTGCTGAAAAAAATCCGCCGCCACACGAGCTGCGACACCCGCTTTTCGTAACACCGCCACCCCTGGCCCACCGGGAATCAGCAGACCATCAAAGCGCGATATTTCCTCTTCTGAAAATACCTCATCCGCCTCAATTACCAATCCCCCACGCGTTGTAACACGCACACTTCCCGACAGACTCGACACCACGACTTCCACTCCTGCGCGACGCAGTAAATCCACCGGTGCCACTAACTCGATTTCTTCTACCCCATCCGCGACTAATACCAAAACTCTCGCTTCCATGCCGACAACTCTATCATCGAATTGCCATGCGACAATCCTGTAACACAACACTCCGAAATTTCACCGCTTACTTTCTTGCCAAATATCACAGATCGTCCTAAAATCACCCTTCCCCCAATCAGTTCCTGCAAACCATCACACGCATCATGAGCACGGCCGCCGACTTCCAAAACTACGTTCTTCCTACCTACGGACGATTCCCCATCGTGCCTGTAAAAGGCAGTGGTGCCTACCTTTGGGACGATGCAGGTAAAAAATACCTCGACTTCTGCACCGGCATTGCTGTCTGCTCCATCGGCCATTGCCATCCCGCGCTCACCGCCGCCATCACCCAGCAAGCCGCCGAATTGCTGCACGTTTCAAATCTCTATCAAATCCCCCAACAAGCAAAACTCGCTCGCTCCATCGTCGAAGATCATGTAAAAATTCCCGGAAAAATCTTTTTCTCGAATTCCGGTGCCGAAGCCAACGATGGCATGATCAAGACCGCTCGCCGCTTCGGCCACGCCCAGCCGCAGGCCGATGGCACACCGCGCTTCGAAGTCATCACCTTTAGCCAATCTTTCCACGGTCGCACCCTTGGCTCGATGGCCGCCACCGCTCAGGCAAAAATCCAAGAAGGCTTTTCCCCTCTGCTTCCTGGCTTCCGCTACGCCCCGTTTAATGACGTAGATACCCTCCACGCCGCACTTTCCCCCAACACCGTCGCCCTCATGCTCGAACCCATCCAAGGCGAGGGCGGCGTCAACGTAGCCACGCCCGAATTCCTACGCGCCGCCGCAAAGCTCGCTCAAGAGCACAATCTCCTGCTCATGTTCGATGAAGTCCAAGCAGGGTTTGGCCGCTGCGGACATGCCATGGCGTGGCGCGCCCTAGCCCCCGAGATCGAGCCAGACTGCATTTCCTGGGCAAAAGGCATGGGCGGCGGATTCCCCATCGGCTGCTTCTGGGTATCCGACCGGAAAATCAACGACAGCACCACCCTTTCCAGCGTCATGGGGCCAGGATCTCACGGCTCCACTTATGGCGGCACGCCACTCGCCTGCGCCGCCTCACAAGCTGTACTCGATGTCATTCTCAAAGAAAATCTCGCCGACCACGCCGTTGCCATGGAAAAGCAAATCCGCCTGCGTTTCCAAGAATGGCAGCAACATCTTTTCACTTCCGTAAAAGGCATGGGACTACTCCTCGGCCTCAGCATCCGCCCGGATGCCGTGACCCCCGCCGAAGGAAAAACGCCCGCCCAAACCCTCGTCGCCCGCTTCATGGAACAAGGCCTGCTCACCGTTCCCGCTGGCCCCGACGTCGTTCGCCTGCTGCCACCACTGAACGTCACCGCGGCAGAAATCGATGAAGCTTTTGCCAAAATGAACGCTGCCCTCTAACCACTCCCCTACCCACCTCGCACCCCATTTTCCTCATGAAACACCTGCTTTCCATCCAAGAACTCGATGCCGCAACGATTTGCCAGTTGCTCGATAGCGCCATCGAACTCAAAGCCACGCGCGGTCATCACGCCACTCCGCTCACTGGCCAAACATGGGCCATGCTTTTCACCAAATCCTCCACCCGCACTCGCGTCTCCTTTGAAGTCGGCATCCGCGAACTGGGAGGATTCCCGATGTTTCTTTCAAAAAACGACATCCAACTCGGGCGCGGTGAACCCATCCGCGATACCGCCCGCGTCCTTGGCCGCATGGTTCACGGTGCCATCATCCGCACCTTCGATCAACAAGACGTTGTCGAATTTTCCCAACTTTCCGGCATCCCCACGATCAATGCCCTCACCGATGAAGAACACCCCTGCCAAATCCTCGCCGACCTCCTCACAGTCCGCGAAAAACTCGGCACATGGGAAGGAAAAAAAATGGCCTTCATCGGCGATGGCTTCTCGAACATGACCATCTCTTGGATGTGGGCCGCCAAGCACCTCGGCTTCGAACTCCACGTCGGCTGCCCCGCCGCCTATGCCCCGCCGGCGGAATTCCTTGAAAAATTACAAGCCCCCAACGTCTACCTCACCACCGACCCCGCTAGCGCCGTCCGAGGTGCCCACGTCATCAATACCGATGTCTGGCTCTCCATGGGACAAGAAGATCAAAAAGAAAAAGAACACGCCTTCGGCCCCTACCAAGTTAATGCCGATCTCCTACAGCACGCCGCCGCCGAACACATCGTTCTTCATTGCTTACCCGCCTATCGCGGCAAAGAAATTTCCGAGCAAACGCTCGAAGCCCACGCCGAAACCATCTTCCAGCAAGCCGAAAACCGCCTCCACGCCCAAAAAGCCATCCTAGTAGCCGTGGCGGGGTGGAAAAACTGAAAAACTGAAAAACTGAAAAACTGAAAAACTGAAAAACTGAAAAACTGAAAAGCTGAGATGCAGAAATGGAAGTCCTGTGTCTTGTGTCCCTGTGTCTTGCGTCTTCTAAAAATTCATCAACCACAGCGAAACCGCCGGACAAACCAACGCCATTTGGTATACGCTCATCGAGAGCCGCCGCCGCCGCGGGATCGATCCATGGAAATACCTCGTCTGGATCTTTGAAGAACTGCCCAAAGTAAAAGTCACCGTCGGCACCTTCGAAAAATACACCCCCGCAGCCTACGCCGCAAGCATGCGAAAAACACACAGCAAAAAAACTGCGTTGTCATAGTCATAAACGTCATAATTACCCACCTACGACACTTATAACTACGCGCATCGTCAAGAGGCGCTTCATAAGACGCTTACGTCAAGAGGACCCCAGAGATTCACCGACCCCATGTTACCACGTTAGGTCTGACCCTGGAGATACATTTATAATCCCCACCACCGGCCAAAAAGAAGACAGCGAGGCCAGAAAAGCGCGCGCCCCACTCACCTCGACCCAGTCCACCTCGAAAAAGCCCTAGGGTCGGCGAGGAAGAGGAGCTTGTTGGTATCGGTGCTGGTATCGCGGTTTTACACCTTCAAATCCCGCATACTCCACAACACGCCCTTCGCCGAGGCTGCATTTCCTTTCATTCGCCGTGCCCCGTCTTTCCTCTTCTCACTAAATCGCGCCCTCGCTTTCGTAAATGCTTCATTCACAAACGCCTTACTCCCAATCACCGCACCTGCCGTGAAATACCTTACCCGATGGCATAACATTTCCGCCATCTTCATTTCTGGTAACATCGTATCGTTTTCATCCTCAGTAGGTGCTTCCTTTTCATCCGCTATCGCGTGAGGCGTAAGCCTTTTACGCGACGTCGCGGCTTTCATCGACTTCTTCACCCTCGCCTGACGGCGTTTTTCCTTCACTGCATTGACTTCCGCCGCCGCTGCACCTGCTTTCCGCTCCAGAGCCATGCCCATCAATTTCCGATACATCTCAGCCACACACATCGCGTGAGGCTCATGCCTTTTACGCGACCATTTCTCCGCCTCAAATCCCACGCCCTTATGAGCCATACAGGCACGCACTAGCCCCTCACGCGCTTTCTTTCCATTCCCCTTCGCACCTGATCGCGTGAGGCCAGGGCCTTTTACGCGACCGCCTATCGCCTCCCCATAGCTACTCCATCGATATTCCGCCGGATCGCTCACCATCCCCG
>CAMAYN010000065.1 GCA_945862285.1 Akkermansia muciniphila
ATCTCAAGGAAGCATCACCCACGACGAACGAGTGAGCTTTATTTTCCCTCCTTTTTTTCTGTCTGTAAAATATCCAGAACGTGCTGAATATTGCCTTTCATTTCCAAAACATCAAAAGGGTTGCTCGCGAGCTGCGATTGTTGATGAATTGCCATTACCGATGGCGTAGGGCGATCCGCAGGCGCGGTAAGTGATTGATGAAACTCGGTGGGATTTTTGCGATTGAGTAGAGCACCGTAGCCTTTTCCTATGTCAATCCCATCCCCAACCCTCACTTCGTAATGCAAATGCGCATCATACACTCCATTCGCGTTGCCACAGTTACCAATCCTCTGCCCTCTGCCAACTACGGAACCATAACTTACGGAAATTTCGTGCAGATGAGCATACATGGTCTGGAAAAGTGATCCATCTGGCAAACGGTGCTGAACGATTACCACATTACCCCAGCCTTGATTCGGCATGCCAGCGTACGCGACGACTCCATCGGCAGACGCATAAATCGGTTCTCCTAAGTCAGTATTTCTACCGCCAATACCATTCCAGTCATCACCTAAGTGTGGCCCGCCGCGTGGTTCATTCATTGCGCTAAAGACTTGCGCATTATAAGCAAGCCCTGCTGTTTGCGTTCCCATGGGCCAATCCATCACTTGGGCCGTTGGCGTTTCAAGTCGCTCCCATGCAGAAAATCGATGCAGAGGAAAACTCGAATCCGCCCCCCCGCTCCATGCCAGCGGCCTATCGGCATCCATGGGTGAATTGAGACTGTGATCATTCTCATCAAATGATCGTGATGACATTTGCAAAGTGAGCCCAATAACAAAGGCCGCAGCGATGAGAACCAGAAAGATGATGACGGCTTTTTTCATAACGATGGAACAACACGAACTTTCATAAATGGCAAAACCGTCTGCAATCGGGTGATCGCAATCCTCTGCCCCACTTGCAATCCTTCCACAAATGCCGTATCAGAATTTCCGCGAACAAATGTGACTTTCTTGCGCTCCACTTCATCCCGATCATTGATCAAATGAACAAAACTGCCGTCTTGCAGTGCTTGCCGAGGAATGGGAAATACACTACGATCCGACCGCAGTGGTAACATCGCTCGCACAAAGGCTCCGACGACAGGCAATGGTTGATTTTCCTCCTGGCGCAAATGCAGAATCGCACTGACTGTGTGTGTTTGTCGATCAATCTCACCATCAAAGCCGATGATTTTCGCCTGCCATTTTTGAAGCGATGAATCATGATCCAATTCGATTTCCGCCAAGCGGGATTGATCTACATCGGCCATTTCCTTGATGCGGATGGGTACGCGCACTTCGATTTCCTGGTCGGAATACATTTCGCCAAGCACCACTCCCATGCTGGCGACCGAGCCGACTTCCACACCAGTTGATCGAACGCGACCGCTAAATGGCGCAAGGATTTTCGTCCTTTGCAAATCGCGCTCTGCTTTTGCCAAATCCGCTGATGCCGAAGCGAGCATGGCACGAGCACGCCGCAACTGTGGTTCATGCTTCGTCAAGGCCGATGGTGGCTCTTGGCTAACTCTTTGCCATTCGGCAAGTGACATCACCGCTTGGGTTTCTTCAACGATCAATACTTCCTGCGCTTGCGCGACTGCCGCCGCCATTTTGTCCCGCATCGCAATGAAATCTGCCTCATCGATGCGAGCAATCAGTTCGCCTTCGCGGACGATTCCGCCTTTTTTCCAATTGGGTGAAATTTCCACAACGCGCCCCGCCACCTCAGCCGCTATCGAAACCACGCGGCGGCTTTCTAGCAAACCCCGCCCTACTAGTGCATGAGGAGATTCTTCCGCCACTACTGTATAAACCTCCACGCTAGGTAAGGGTCTTTCATATTCCGACTTTTTCGCTTGAGGCCGAAGTTTATCCATCGCCATCATAGAAAACGCGACGACTGCATAAACAACGACACAGCCAACAATCGTAGCCCATACCGAAACGCGCGGTGCTATACCAATACTCTGCTGATTTTCCTCACTCGCCACGCCAAGAGCATTTCATCATTTATAGAAAAAGCAAGCAAACTACGGATGATGCAGAAACTTCTGTTATTTCAAATTCGCATAGCCTATGAACCCCAACGTCAATTGGCGTGTTGCCTCATAAAAGGAGACACTCTACTGCGAGCTATGGCTATGAGTGAAACAACGATAGATGAATACACAAAAAAGAGCTATGGTTAGGAAATAGAAATTTATAACGGTCAGCGAGTAATTGTAAGCAAGAAACTGCAATTACGCCAAATCCTCTGCCGTGAACTGGGAGAGTTCCTCCTTGGTCCACTCGCGTTTGCGCATGCACAAACGCACGGCGTGTTTGCGGATGGCTTTTTCGAACAGATTGCGCATGTGGCGACCGTTGCCGAATCCTCGACCGGCATTTTGTAAGTCCTGCGTTACTTTTTCCGCGAGTGCCACTTCGGCATCTGGCGTCAGGGTATATTGATTTTTCTCACAAAAACGACGGAAAATTTCGATCAATTCTTTTTGCCGATAGTCTTCGAAATTTACATGAATCGTGAATCGCGATTGCAGTCCAGGATTGGTATCGATGAAGCGCTGCATGTCCTCGGTGTAACCCGCGACGATCACGATCAGGCGTTCGCGATAGTCTTCCATCCGCTTGACGAGAGTATCGATGGCTTCGCGGCCAAAGTCATTTTCACCACCGGAAATCAGTGAGTATGCTTCATCGACAAACAGTACGCCATCCAAGGCTTGATTGACGATATCATCGGTTTTCTTGGCGGTGTGACCGATGTATTGCCCTACTAAACCAAGGCGATCTGTCTCGACGAGATGACCTTTTTGCAAGAGCCCTAACGCAGAAAAAATCCTCGCCACAATACGTGCCACCGTCGTTTTTCCTGTGCCGGGATTGCCAGAAAAGACCATGTGCAAGGACATCGCCGCGCCTTTGAGTTCGTGTTGTTGGCGGGCTTTATTGACTTCGAGAAATCCCACCAAGCTTTGGATTTCCGACTTTACGTTATCTAATCCCGCCAATTGTTCCAACGCGGCAAGGCAATCTTCGAGATTTTCTTTCGGCGGTGGTGGCGTGGGCGCAGGAGGCTCCACGATTTCTTCGCCTGACTCAAGCTGAGTCGAAATTTTCTCCCCACGGGCGAGATCACCTTTCAATAGCAGGTGCGCTAGATTTTGCAGGAATAGTTTTTCATCCGGACGAATGCCACCATCCGCTAATGCCATACCTGCGGCGATCCGATAGAGATGTTCTCCCATGGCAGGATACATCGCCCCGAAACGCAGGGCCGAGAGATCGTACGTTGGCTGTGCTAACACGCGCGATTCCAGTATGCGATCATGGGCTGGCGACCATTCTAACACTTTTGCGACAGCCTCGGCGAAAACCTTTTCGGCATGATTTTCTAAGCCATCTATTCTCGCAGAAAGAAATAAGAGCAACTTAATTTCGTAATCAATCTCCATCGGGTCACAATTGTGCTCCGCGACGAGAGACTTCCTCAGGAGAGGAAATCCCGCGCAAGAACGAGTAGCGAGTGATTCGGCAAGTGACATAGTTCAACAAATTTCAGGTTTCCGCTGCGGACCGCGTGAGAAAGAAGTCCGATGCACCTCGGTAGGCTGTAGCTCAACGACGCACAAATCCATGATGCCTTCGGCAATCTCAGGCATGCCGCAGGTGAAAACATCCACAGCGGCATAGCCCAACTCAGGCCACGTGTGGATGGTTACATGACTTTCCGCGATGACGATCACACCACTCACTCCATGCGGGCTAAAGTGATGGAAGTGGGAAGATACGAGAGTAGCACCCGCGCCTTTTGCACAGCTCTGGAGGCATGCTTCAAGCGCCGAAGGATCGTTCAAGATTTCTGCCGCGCAGCCGGTAAGCTCTGCTAAAACATGCCTTCCCGCAGGAAGATTCGCGCAAGGTTCTGCACCCATGGAAGTTAGTTCGCGGGGCTCGTTGTGCCGAGCTTCGCCTTCAATGCATCGAGCTTCGCTTGCACATTTGGATTACCCGCACCGGAAGCCAAGGATTTGAACTCATCTTCGAGAACCGTGGCACCAGTCGTCGTTGCCATTTCCTTCGCCGCTTCCGCCTCGTATCCTTGACGCTCGGCTTTCGCTTTCATCCGTGCCATGAGATCGTCTGCCGTGGACTTGCTGGTCATGCGTGCCTTGGCCTCGTAAATGTCTTTTTTGACCTGAGCGGCTTTACTTTGCGCGATGATAAAATCTTTATTCCGACGATACTCCGCCAGCTCCGCTTCTGCTTTGATCACTTCCTGCTTGAGTTCCGCGACGGCAGTATTTTGGCTTTGCCAATTCGGCTCTAACGATGTGGCGCGCGCTTCGTGTTCACTAGCTCGCTCCAAGGCTTTCACGGCAAGGTCTTCACGCCCAGCACGCATGGCAGCTTCGGCTTTTTGCTCCCACTGGAACTTCTCGGCCTTTTCCTTTTCCAGTTGTGCCTTCGTCTGCCGCTCGGTGGCGATGACTTGCTGGATCGATTGTTTCATCTCGCGAATCTGCTTATCTTTGTCGGCAATCGCCTGCTCTAACATCAATTCGGGCTTCTCAAACTTCTCGATGACCTTGTTGGCAGAAGCTTGACCAATTTTAAAAATACGGGAAAAAATGCTCATAGATATTGGAAAATTAGGAGTGAATGACAGAGGAAAGGAGGTTGGTTACTTTATCGACAGCGAGTTCGAGCGCGTCAAAAACAGCAAGGAGTTCTTGATCGCTCAGATCGCTCGTTTCGCGGCTTTCTACCAGAACCAAGCGGCGGTCACTCGCATCCGTGGTGTCGAGCCCGACGCTAGCGGGGATAATTTCCGTATTCAGCGCGAGCAGACTCAACAACAAATCTTGAGAAATAATTTCATCGATATTGCCGAGATCGACCTCAAAAAAGATTTGCTGATCTTCTACTTTGAGAAAGACGGGTAGTTCATCTTCGCGTTGAACACGCAAAACGCCATTGGAGAGGTCTTCTACGCTAAAGCCGTTGGATTCGAGAAATCGAGGAAGTTCTTCCTCGCGTTTAAGTTTGATTAGGATGTGGTTCATATTTGGTTGGATGTTTGGTGAGTTGAGAGAAATGATTCTTGAAAGGTGAAAAATTCGTTTTTATTTTCTGCGAGTAAGATGATTTGGTCGGTGGCTTCTAAGGTGATGTCGGTTGCGTGGTTGACGATCATGCGCTGATTTCTCATGACGCCAATGATTTGAAAATTGATCGGATGTTTCAATGCGGCGATTTGCACGTCGCGCAGACTATAACCCAAAAATTTGTGGCTGACTATGTAGAATTCACTACCTTTTTTGTAAGTGACGAGTTCTTCCACCAAGGAGCGCAGGCCGGGGTTAAAACATTCCTGCATGAGCAACATATCAGTGATGCCCTCCACGGGGATGATTCCATCGGCACCCACGCGTTCCATCATGCGCATGTTTTTGCGCTCTGCGAGTTCGATCACCAAGGAAATGCGCCGATGGGATTCTTCTTCGATCAATTTCACCAAAGTTCCCGCGGTAAAGCTCTCGGCATCGGAACCTTCATCTTTGATGTCGTGAGCCAGCACAATCACTCCCGCCGCATGCTGCACGCCAGCACGCAGCAAGGTATCCTCAGACGTCGGCAAACCTTTGACGAAATGAATCCCATGCTGCTGAAACTCGACAGGTATTTCATCTAAACGGGCTGAAACAACGACCGCGCCCCGATGGGGATCACCGTGAGCCTGACGAAATTGCTCCACCAATTTTACGATTCGTGCCACCGACGGGCATTGGCAAATAATCAAATGTTCTTCCAATTTCATACGACGTTTTCCTTTCTTTTTTTGATTCAGCGCTTCCAGCATCGATTCAGTGATCACACCTAACGAATACCCGACGAGCCCAATGCCAATTACCAAGCAAGGGTATGCCACCAAGAATCGCCCTGCGAAAGTCTTGGGATAGTAATCGCCATAACCCACGGTGGTCATCGTCACCATAGCCCACCAAATGGAATCGACGAGTTTGATATTTTCTTGGTGAGGGCGTTCGATAATGTAAAAAGCAACGCCGAAAAAAAAGCATAAAAAAACCGATAGTGCAACGGCTGTAAAGATGCGAGTCACAGGTTTGTGACGTACGGAGTTCCAACGACGCAAAAAGTGAAAAATGATCATACGCCATCCCAGTTATCTTCCCAGAATTTATCACGATTCGCGGGTTTGATGTAATCGTCGAATCTGAAGTCTGAAGCAGGCGGAAAGGTCACGGCGGGCACGATTCGATTCGACTCGTCACCGCCAGTGTGGCGGAAGCCCGTGCCTTGGAGTTCCGCTTGCGCACGAGCGAGGAGTTTGCCCAAGAGAGCGCCCCCTTGCTGCAAGATGTCTTCCGCTACGTCTTCTCCGGGAATTCTGCGGTCGCCGTCTTGGTAGCCGAGTTCCCATAAGTCGATGGCATTGTTACAAATATCGAGGATTTGATCCCAGACGGAGCCGAGCAATAATTCAAATTGCCAGCCACTCGCATCGCGCCCGAAGCGGTCTTCGCGAATGAAACTCATGAAAACAATCTCTACGGCATCGATACCGAGGTATTCGGCGATGGCGATGCGCACATCGGAAAATCGTTCGTCATGGAGGTAGGCTTGCCATTCATTTTGGTCGAGGATTTCAAAGTATTTCGCGAAAGCAAACTCCCCTGCCCCAAGATCGACTCCGGAAAAGACATCGAAGAAATAGACGAAGCGAGCATAGCGCTCCATGAATTTTTTCAAAACCTCACGTCCCGGTGAGGTGGGGATGTATTCTTTCGCGTTGCGGATTTCGATCCATTCTTTGGTAAGTAACCATTCGAGAATTGGCTCGAGGTCGGAATCTTTGTCTTCGAGCCAAAGTTGAAAAATCTGCGGATGATTAATCATGTATTCGAGGAGAAAAAGCCCGGCAAAGCGGATTTTTTGCTCTTCTGAGACTGTCCATGGTTCGTCTTGGTATTTTTCGGTCATGGTTAATAGGGTTTATTGAAAGCTCGCGTCGAGGAGTAGGGCGATGCCGATGACAGCGGCACCTTCGAGCAAGGCCACACCCCAGTTGCTGTCCTTGGTGATTTCTTCTTTGAGGGTGGCATTCGGCAAGACAATGCAATCGAGCAACCAACGACTGGCCATGAGAATGGCGAGAGAAAGGGGAATCCACACCGCCAAGGCAACGAGGGAATCACAGCGGCGAATTTGACCGCCAATCAAGAGTCCCATGGCGAGCAGTGTGGAGCCGAGGGCAATTCCAGCGCCAGCGTTATCTTTTTCGATTTCCTCATGCACATCGTAGCCACAGGCACTTTGGTAGATTTTCCCCACAAGGATGAAGCCAAGTTGACCGATGATAAAATAAACCAGAGTATCAAGGATTTCCATGCCGATTCCACCGCCGGTGGTGCCACTGATGGAAGCGGAAATCACGGATGCTGTGCCGATGTAGGTGCCTGCAAGAACCGCGCCAGAGCCGATGTTGCGGTCGGTGATGAGTTCTTTGTGGAGATCAAAGCGATTGAGGAGGAATTTCCGGTTGATCCATGCCGAGGCCAGCAGCAACACCAGTGAAATGCCAGTCCAAACGGCGATGTCGATGAAGCTATGGAAAAGATTTTCATGTTGTTCGCCATCGGAAATCATCGCGCCGCGAATGATGGTGAGAACGCCGAGAATGAAGCCAGCGGTGGCAAGGGCTACGGCTTTGTTATCGTTTTTCGTAAGTTCATCATTGAGGTTGTAGCGGGTGGTAAGACCTTTGATTGGCTTGGCGAGCAGGACTAAGAGTAGGGCAACGGCAAAATAGAGAATGGAGGGATTCGTCACCATTTCTAAGGCGGGATAGGTGTCAAACCAGACTTCGAGATGTTCATTCATGATAGGTAGAGAGTTAAAAATTATTTGCCGCCACGGGAAAAACTGCCACTGCGGGAGGAACTGGAACTGCTGGAGCGCCCGAAGCCACCTGAGGTGCTGCGGGTGGTGGAACTTGATGAGCTACTCGAGCTGCCAAAGCTGCTAGAAGACGACGGACGCGAGGAAGAACTCGATGAGAAGGATCGTTGCGATTGCGTGGCGGTAGTCAAGGCCCGAGCCTTCGCCGCCGTTTTTTCTGCGTTCGGGGAAATCACCGGCGGCGTGATTTTCGGCTGAGATGATTGGGAAACGGTGGAGCGCGAGTTGCGCACAGTGGTTCTGTTTTGATAGGAATCATCGGAGTCACGATACCATCCGCGCCCGTAATTCGGCGGGTAGTTGCCATAGCCGTAAGGAGAAATGTATGGCTGGCGTTGGGTAAAGATGTAGCCGAGTAAAAGCGCGTCTGTGATATCGAAGTTCGAGTGAAAGAAATTTCCTGGGCCGTAAAGCGAGGAATTGCCGGTGGTTTGTGCGGTGACTTGCTGTTCCTTTTTCTGGAAATCGATGGTGGCAATTTCCTGAACTTCGCCCGGTGACAACTCCGTGGATAGAGAGAATCCGCGATGATCGCCACTGCCGTATTCGCTGACTTTGATGTAATCAACGATGAGGTCTTCGTTGAGGTCGAGGTTATTGACGGCTTCTTCTTTACTATTGAGTAACCTTTCAAAGTCGGCGGCGTCTTTGGCTTTTTTCGCCAAAGCAGTGACGGCGGCAAGGTCTAGGCCCTTTGCTTTCTCGCGTAAAACGACTTGCGTTTCGGATTCGATGGCTCGTTGCGCACGAATGCTGGGGTTGATAGATGATGTGGAACAACGCGAGAGCATCGAAAAAACGATGAAAATCGCAAATACTGCTAGGCCAAATTTTACGAGATGATTCATGGTGTGTCGTCAGGATTCCATCCTTGCAAGAAATAGTGATATACACGTGGCTCCGTTAGCGAAGTAAAATCTTCATGAGTGGAAAATAAGTGATTTTTTCCAAACACTAACGAGGATGCGATGAGTTGAGGAGTAAGGTAAGTGGTTTCGATACCAAGATGGGAAATCTGACGCAATGCAGCAGAGGTATTTTCTTGGGTTTGCCCTTTTTTAGCAATCCACCAGCCCCATTCGCCGAAGGAGGGGATGTGATCGTGATAGGGCACGGCATGAAAACCAGCGGCTTTCCATGTGCGCCCGATGCAGAGAAACGCCTCGCGCGCTTGGTAACAAGACCCCGATTGCTGAACGACGACACCAGCGGGAGCAAGCACTTTGGCGATGTGGTCATAAAAAGGGCGCCCGTATAGTTTGGATAAATCAGGCGAATTCGGGTCGGGAAAATCCATGATCACGACGTCGTATTGGCCGTTAATCGCTTTCACGAATTCTGCGGCATCTACGTGCAGGAGATGAAGGTTGGCGGTTGGATAATCGCGCGTGGGAAAGCGTTCATGTTGGCTGACTTGGTAGTGCTGGTAGGCTTCTCCGGGGATGATGCCCGTCGATGGAATGCGCTGAACGATGGCATTTTTCATACTGCCACGATTCATCCGCACGAGTTCGGGATTCTCGATGGCGAGTTGTGTGATGGTTGGATCTAAGTCAACGAGGGTAACTTGTTTCACCTCCGGATATTGGAGCACTTCCCGCAACGCTAGACCGTCGCCGCCTCCGAGGATGAGAATTCGCTGCCGATTCTCGGCAAGATGCATCGCAGGATGAACGAGGTTTTCGTGGTAGATCGCTTCGTCTTCCTCGCTGAATTGGAGATGGCCATTGATGTAACAACGAACTTTGCCGGATCGATTTTTTGTTAGCACGATGTGTTGAAACGGGCTGGTGATGGATGTGACAATGGGATCGCGATAGAGGTATTGCTCAGCGCGAACCATGAGTTGTCGTCCAAAAATGAAACCCAGTAGCAGCAAGGTAAAGCCGATGGACATTTCGATGAGTCGGTAGTTCGTGCGGGTGAGACGTTTGCGGTAAATCATGGCGCAAAACATCGCGGAGAATAGGCTGATTATACCAATCAGAAAGCTAATTTTCTCGATACTGAGAAAGCGTATCAGGAAAAATGTCCATAGCAATGCACCTGCAAGAGCTCCGATGTAATCCATTTTTAAGACTTGCGCTAAATTGATGCGCATTTCGGGAGAATCTTGCTCGTTGATTCTCATCATCAGGGGAATTTCGTAGCCAATGAGTATCCCAACCCCAAAGGCGAGTCCGTATTGGATGACGATATAAAGTTGCGATACAAGGGCAAAAGAATAAATCAAAATCATCGGCCCAAATCCGCCTAACACCGCGAGCATGACTTGGGTAGAGACAAGGCGATCGGCGAGGAGTGTTGTGGGCGTTTTTTTCTGCGCCTCAGCGCCAAGACCCATTGCGAAAAGCATGGTGGCAATCATCGTTGCCCATTGTTGCACGGAATTACCGAGCAAGTCGGAGGCGATTTTACTCAAGGTATATTCGTATGCCAAGCCACAGGCACCGAGGAGAAACATCAGTAACCCAAGGGCGAATCTTTCGGGGATTTGTGGGATTTTTGGCATGGGCGATAGATTGTTTAGGTCGCCGCCTTGGATTTTACGCACTGCGCTCTACCACGACAGATACCGAGCGGGTTTGTGGCAAAACGAATTTATCGATGCGTATGCGGCAAAAATTGATGGCAAACGTTTTTAACAGCATGCGTGAGACTTCTTCCGCAATCGTCTCGATCAAACGTCGCGGGCGTGATTGAACGAGTGTTTCTACTTCGCGAACCACTTGAACGTAATCGATGGTATTGCGGATGTTATCATGCAGGTTGTTCCAAGAAAGCGTAGGACGAAGTGTGATGTCGAACACGATGACTTGTGGCGTGAACAATTCCTCGTCGGTCACGCCAACGTGGCAACTTACTTTGAGTTCATGGATTTCGATTAAATTCATACAGATATTTTATTTTCTTGGGATGCGATGATTTGAAAAAATTCGGCATAATCAGCCACTAACCAATCGGGTTTGGCTTCTAACAATTCTGGCATTTTTGTATATCCCGTAAGTAAGGCAACGCTGCACACCGCGCCGTGTTTTGCGGTTTCGATGTCGTGCACCATATCGCCAAAGTATGCCGTTTCCTGTGGATTTAGATTGTGAGTGGTGAGAATGCTACCAATCAACTGCCGTTTATCAATGACGCCCGAGTAAGTCGCTTCAAAGAAATGACGTAGATCTAAATCATCGAGTTGTGCCTCAAACGTTGCAGAATCCATGCTGGTTAGAATGAAACAGCGAATGCCTTGGCTCTGGCACCAAACGAGTTTTTCGTGCGCATGGGGCAAAATTGTGACAGGTACGATTGATGCAGCAAAGGCTTCGCGAAAATGCTGCTCCAACTCACACAATGCCACATTCGGCACATATTCTGCATAAAATTCTGAATACGGCAGTCGGAAATGCGTGCGGAATTCCTCCCGATTCATCGTCGGCTTTCCATAACATTGAAAAACCGCGTTCGTTGCTTCGAGCGTAGGACCCATGTCATCGACTAAGGTGCCAGACCAATCGAAAATATAATTTTTAAAAATCATCGTAAATTACTTACCCTAGGGTGAAACGAAGCGCTTGAATTTTATCGCCACCGGGACTGGCCTTGAGTTTCGCCAAGAGACCGATTTTCATTTGTTCTAAGTGAAATCTCATGGTCGATTGCGTCACGCGAATCGTTAGAGTTCCTTTTTTCAGCGAATCAGGAAAACTTCCTGATGCAACGTAACTTCCAACTAATTGTTGCCAAGATGCGCGAAGGACTTCTTCTTGTAACCCGTCCGACAATCCAACGAAACGAATAATATCATCAATGAATTCCGCCGGTTGATGTAGGCCAGAAGAAAGATCAGGATCACCATCTTCCCTCCACCAATCTCGATTGGAATTTACTCGTGTGCTCGCTGTTTTCCTCGTGAACATGAAAAATCAATCATCGCCGTCGTTGCCGATGGCCTCTACGGGGCAACCTTCCATCGCTTCACGGCATTGTTCGATTTCCTCATCAGTTTCAGGCTGTTTATAAACATAAGAATAGCCTTCATCATCGGATCGGGTGAAATTCAATGGAGCAGTTTCGCGGCACAAGTCGCAGTCGATGCATTGGCTATCGACATAGAATTTACCGCCTACATTTTCCTTATTTTTATCGTCTCTATCTGCCATAGTAATGAATACGCGGGTAAAATGAATCCTAATGCTAATTTAGGCAAACAGTTTTTTCGATTTGGCGTTGATTCTTAGATCGAATCCTGTATTTTTTTTCGGCTACTTCATCGTCTCTATGTCTGAATCTAACGAAATTCCTGAAAGAAAAAAACCTCTTAGGAATCCTAAGAAACCATCCCTCCAGAAAAAGGCAAAGTTTACCTCCGAAATCGATCTGTGGAATTTCGATGAAGATGCGGAGCCGCTCAAGTTGGAGACCAGTCACTTTGAATCCAAGCAAAAATCACACCTGCCGCAGATTCAACCATCGATCACCGAAGAGCAGCCCCCTCACGTGGAGGATCCTATTCCCGTTGAGGACGAAGTAGATGATGTTTCGTCAATACGCGCAGAGATCGACACTCCCATCATCTCCTCAAAGACCCGCTTTACGCCGAATAAAAAGGAAGCACCTGTTCCTGCCCAAGAAGCACCAACAAGTGAGTCGAATGATCTCTGGGCAGACTTGGATGCGCAAGACGATCAAGAGCATGAAATGGAGCAAGATGCTGTGACAGCAGAGGATGTTGCCGCCGAAGTCGTGACCAAGCTCAGCATCATCGATGAATCACCGACTCTCGCGAAGCCTGCGCCGATTTCTCGTCCCGCTGAGAAATCAATTATCGAAGATCAAACGAGCAAGTTCGTAGCGGAGGTAATTCCAGTTACGGAGCAGCTTGTTCCAAGTCAAACTGTAATCAAGCGTAGTGAAAATAAGCCTAGTGAAGAAATGGATGAATCTTCCGCGCCTGCTGAAGCCGAGGATCTAGCGCTCGATGTTTCTCCTCAAAAGTCCTCAGAAAACACGAAAAAGCCCTCATTTTTCTCCACATTTACGATGATGGAAAAGATCGCGAGCTTTCTGTTCGGTTTGCTATTTCTTGTCGCCGCAGGAGCTGCGGTCTTTTGGTTCACGAACAACGTGCGTGAAAAAGAAGATCCTTACGCCATGCCGGATTTCCCCGTAAAAGGCTCCCATGTGGCGGTGGAAAACATCGAATCCTATTGGAGAGAACCAATTAAAGTAGGAGCGAATGCCGATCCCGTGCAACTCAAAGTCATTTCCATTCCAGAAGTTCGCATCCGTCTTGTGAAAAACTCCTCACTCGTCGGTGCTCTGCGTGTAAAATTTATCGATGGCGATGGCAAAACCATTGGCGATACCATGACGAAATCCGTGAACTCTGGAACTTTCCAGACAGATCTCGAAGCGAGGTTCGCTTGCACCGCGGGTTTTTCTAAGACGGAAGAAATCGATACCTATCGCGCGACGACAGGCAAGCCGTGGCGCGTTGAAGTTTACGAAGCGCCAAAAGCGGACGCGAGTCCTCAAGAATATCAATTGCTTTTCTCCGCACCTCTCTCCAAGACACAAAAATAGTTACCACATGCTTACCCAATCAGAAAACCGCCTCGTGCCACGTGAAGGATGGCACGTGATGCACTTGTTCTATCGTATCGATCATAGTCTTTGGGCGACGTTATCCAAGGATCAGCAACGCACAGCCATGACCAAACTCACCGAACTCGTGGCAGAAATCCGTTCGATGCGTGATACTTACATCCTCACTTTCGCTGTCGCCACCCCCAAAGCAGACTTAGGTTTTATGCTGCTAACACCGGACTTATACACGGCGACACTCATTGAAAAACGACTCACCCTTTCACTCGGCGCAGATGTTTTACAGCCTTGTTATTCCTACCTTTCGCAAACCGAAAGATCCGAATACACAACGACCTCGGAGCAGTATGCCGAGGAACTCAAGCGCGATAAAAAACTCGAAGAACATAGCGATGAATTTCGCGAAGCGATGGCTGAATTTGATAAGCGGATGGATCATTATTTACAGCACCGCCTTTATCCTGTTTTGCCAAATTGGCCAGCCATTTGCTTTTACCCAATGTCAAAACGTCGTTCGGGAGCGGATAATTGGTATTCGCTCGACTTCGAAACGAGACGTAAGCTCATGGCAGGCCACGCCCGCACAGGCAGAACGTATTCGGGCAGAATTTTACAACTCATCACGGGCTCCACGGGACTTGATGAATACGAATGGGGTGTCACTTTGCTTGCCAAAGACACGATCGACCTCAAATCCATCGTTTATGAAATGAGATTCGATGAAGTCTCCGCCAAATACGGAGAATTCGGTGATTTTTATATTGGCATGCAACTACCACTCGACGAATTATTCAAAGTCGTCTGCCTATCGGTGGATTCATAATGATTACTTGACTTTCACGAGCAAATCGACATCGTATCCGAAAATGAAATCACCTTTATCGTATTTCCTGCCATTGCTTTTCGTAAATGCGCTCGCGCAAGATCTTCCCAAACGGCAAGACGACCTCGTATCACCACAGGTTGAGCAAATGTATGAAAAAGGCCTCCGCTACCTTGCCTCAAAACAAAACAAGCAAGGAGCATGGGATGATTCGCAGGGAAATGAACCCGGTGTGGTAGGTTTGGCTACGATCGCTTTCCTTGCCCATGGAGAAGATCCGAATCACGGGCCGTATGCGAAAAATATCCGATTGGGAATCGATTACATCATTAAGGCTCAATCTACTACCAATGGATACATCGGCGATAGTATGTACAATCATGGCTTCGCGACATTAGCCCTCGCCGAAGCCTATGGCGCATTAGAGCACCCAACACTCGCGCAATCTCTGAAAAAGGCAGTTGAGTTGATTCTTAGTTCACAAAAACGCAATAGTAACAAAGCATGGCGCTATTCTCCCGATGCAACAGACGCTGACACCACTGTTTCTGGATGCCAAATTGTCGCGCTACTCGCCGCTCGCAATGCGGGAATCCCCGTGCCTGATGAGGCCATCAAAGGTGGACTTGATTACATGAAAAAATGCCGCAGTTCGGATGGAGGCTATGGCTACACCTCCAAGGGCGGCAGCAGACCCACACTCAGTGCCATTGGCTCATTGTGCCAATCGTTAGCCAAACAGAAAAACACTGCCGAATTTGCTGTAACCACCAAGTATCTCAAGAGCCAGCTCAATTATCGAGATGCCAATTATCCTTACTACTTGGAATATTACATGTCCCAGGCATTATTTCATGCCGATGAAAAACTTTGGGATGAGTGGAATGCTAAAAACATCAAACTTCTCTCGACCACGCAATCCGCCGAAGGTTCATGGCCTGGCAGAATGGGATACGCCTTTAATACCTCAGGTGCATTACTCTCACTCGCACTTAATTACAGATTTTTGCCAATTTACGAAAAATAAGACCAAATCGCATGAAATTTCATACCTTCATCTATGTACAATCGTTGCTTGCTGCCGCGATTTTCCTTTCACCCTTAGCCGCCGACCAAACGGACGTCCTCCGCTTCTCTAACTCCGACCAACTGCATGGAGAATTTTTAGGCATTGATGATGAAGGACGAGTCATCTGGCAACGTAAGGATTCGCCTGAAAAAATGCAGTTTTCGTCTAAGGATTTAATGTCAGTGATTTTATCAAAAAACCAAGCCCAGCAAGGGGCGGAACATTCATTTATTCGACTGTCGAATAACGATATCATTCCAGGTAACATCGTAGAGATGAACGAAAAGACCATCAAACTGCAAAGCTCCGTGGTTGGCGACAGGGAAATTCCGCGCGAACATGTGCGAGAAATTTGCCCGCAGCCGTTTGGTCGCAGCATTCTCTACACCGGTCCATACTCTAAAGACGGCTGGATGGTCTTGGACATGAATCAAAAAGAAGCTGCGCCCGAGACAGACACAGAGGAAACGCCTGACCAAGAGAAGGAAGCGCCAGAGGTGAAAAAACAACCCGATACATGGCAACACCATGGTATCACATGGTATCGAAAAGATGGTTCCGCTGCTTTGGCAAGAAAAGATTGCTTAAGCGAATCCACAATGCTGCGTTTCCGGGCTAAATGGATTGGCAGACTCAATTTAAACCTTGGCCTTCACGCGGATTTCTCCAAGCCTCCCGAGAAAAAAGAAAATGCAGAAGCAGAAGAAAAAAATGAAAATGCCGCTCGCAAACCCGTCTTGATCAGAGGGATGTTTATGAATCAAGAGTCGCAACCTTTTGCGGCGTTACTCGGGAACTCTATTGTTCTCAATATTTACCAAAACTATATTTCTGTATCGCAATCCACTTACAATGCAGAAGGGAAATTACAAACCCAACGCATTTCTCAGTCATCCTCCGCCGTGCAAATCCCTGAATCGGGCGATGCTGTTTTCGAGATCCGGAGCGACCGGCGGTCTGGTCTGCTCATGCTTTTCGTCGATGGACAATATGCCGCTCAATGGGAATACACCGTGGCAGATCAAAATAAAGACAAAGCAGACAGCATTTCTCTAGGAAACGGTATCGCATTTCAAGCCACTACCAATAAATCACCCATGAGCATCAGCGAAATGGTCATCGCCGAATGGAACGGCGTTCGTGATTCTGCAAAAAGCTTCCAAAATGACAAAAATGATGTCGCACTTCTGCACAACGGGTTAGATCGTTACTCAGGCACATTAGCGGGAATCAAAGACGGCATTGCTACTTTTAAGAGCAGCATCGGCCAATTACAAATCCCCGTAAATGAACTCGCCGAAGTGCATTTTGCCTATAAAGCCGATGAAAAAGCACTGGAAACAATCTCTGGCTCGATCGCGGTGGCTTTTGGTCCAATCGGAAAAATTTCGGGAAAACCGATTCGTTCCAGCCAAACGGCGCTTTCGATGAATCACCCGATCCTCGGAGAGACGAATGTGAAATTTGATCGTGCGATCATGATTCAGTATTCCGACGAAAATAGCATTCTCAACGATTTTAATGCGAACGACAATCAATTAGAAAGGATGAAAAAATGACTCCACACCCATTGATTTTTGCTCCAATTGCATGTCTTTTGGGCCTCTGCGGTCATGCTTTTGCCGAAAAAATCATCCTCGGCGAAAGCGGCACCTTACACGGAAAAATCGAGTCCACCTCCGCGGAAGGATTTATTTCTCTCCGTTCACCGATCGCAGAAGAACCTCTTCAGGTAAAGTTAGATTCGATTAGCAAAATCATCCTATCGGAAAAAAAGGACAATATCAGTTTCACGAACTTGATTATCTTCAAAAACGGCGATCAGTTGCCCGCCAAAATTGTCGGATACAAAGATCAGAAATTGGAAATTTCCAGCTCATGGCAATCAAAGCATTCCATTAGCAAAGGAAACTTGGATTCTATTTTGTTAAAACAATCGGACAAAACCATTTACAGTGGTCCT
>CAMAYN010000066.1 GCA_945862285.1 Akkermansia muciniphila
GAATTGAATCCTGTAGCTGTAATTCTAGACATTATCCATGAAACAGATCGAACGAAAAAAAAGCCACAACGATTCAACGGATTTTTAAACGCGATCATAAAAAATGCGCAATATTTGGAAAAAATGGATCAATTCTTTTTATTGCGTACTGCATCGAACTGTGGCATCCTTTGGTCGCGCTACGGCGCAATTTTGCAACCTACCACAATATATGTCTAAATTCCGTATCCCATTCGAGAGAGTTGACTGGATCACCAGTTCATTTCTCATCGGTACTGCGCTCATAGCTTTCACGCTTGCTCCGTGGTACATCATTTCATTTGAACAAAACTGGTTCCAATGGGCGATGTTTGTTTTCATGGTTCCCGCCACCGCAATGAGCATAACTCTTGGTTATCATCGTTTATTTTCCCATTTATCCTTTAAAGCGAAGTGGCCGGTAAAGCTATTTACGCTCATCTTTGGCGCGTGCGCTTTTGAAAATTCATGTCTCGATTGGAGTTCTGATCATCGCAAGCATCACAAACACGTGGATCACGATGATGATCCGTATGATATCTCTAAAGGATTCTTCTGGGCGCACATTGGATGGCTCATGTTTAAGCTTCGCCCAGAAAAACCCTTGGACAACGTGGCCGATCTGCTCAAAGACAAAATGGTGATGTGGCAACACAAATATGTGCAATGGATTGCAGTGTTAGTGGGACTTGTTATGCCAGCAATTCTCGGTGGTTTGTATCAACATTATTTCACAGATCTACCAGCATGGCACGGTGCCCTAGGCGGCTTTTTAATCGCTGGCGTATTGCGTGTCGTTGTGGTGCAACACTCTACCTTTTTCATTAATTCCTTGTGCCATACAATTGGTCGCCAACCGTATTCTACAAAACATTCCGCTCGCGATAGCATTCTCATGGCCTTTTGCACATTTGGAGAAGGATATCACAACTACCACCATGAATTTCAACATGACTACCGCAACGGAGTAAAACCTTGGCAGTGGGATCCCACCAAATGGACGATTTGGGTTTTGTCAAAAATTGGTCTTACTTCAAACCTCCGTCGTGTGCCAGATTCTAAAATCTTGCTCGCAGAGATGGCAGAAGCACGCAAAAGCGCGGAAATAAAATTAGCCTACCTCAAGGCGAAAAATCCGACCATGACGGAGCGAGCCCATCTACTCCTCGGCGAACTTTGTGCAAAGCTAGAGGAAAGCTACAAAGAACTCGAGCACTCCATTTCCGAGAAGATTGAAATTTCAAAACAAAATTTACTCAACTGGGAAGCCGAGACGCACGAGTTAGTGAAGCATTTGCGTAAACTCCGATGGAGTCATGCATAATGTGTAGTGTTGTCGATAGCGCACATTCCCATAGTCCCATCCATGAGTCATTAGAAGCGAGTTATATGACGAAAAAAATACACGGCAGCGAGAGTTTTTTTCTCTCGACTGCCGATGTCTCAGTAGCAGTAACCCAACAAGGTGGTCACATGGCACCGGTTACATTCCATACCAGCGAAGGCGATTTTTCTCCTTATTCTTCAGCTCCGTGGGAACCAAAAGAGTGCGATGAATCATTGCCGCATCTCTTAAAAGAACTAAGAGGTGACTTTTTTTGTTTGCCATTCGGTCCACAAGAAAATGGATTGCCGCATGGCGATACTGCCAACAGCGTTTGGCAGCAACTTTATTGCTCCGCCAATGAAATTTCCCTCGTTTGCCATTCGCAGTGTCCAGAAGCCCTCGTCAAAAAAACCATTTCGCTGCGCACTGGTCATACGGCACTCTATATTTCCCACCAGATCGATGGGTTACATGGGGATTTTAGTTATGGAAATCATCCGATTCTTGATTTTTCTGGACTTACAATCGGTGAGGGGAGGCTAGCTGTTAGTCCGTTCCGATGGGCTTCAGTTTATCCAGGAGTATTTTCCAATCCAGATCATGGAGAGACGGGCATACTTCAGCATAATGCCTTATTTTCATCGCTATGTGATGTGCCTACCCATGCGGGCGGGTCGATTGATCTAACAAAATATCCCACTCAGTATGGCCACGAGGACCTAATTATGATGGTGAACGAGCCAGCGACAAGCCAGCAGCCATTCGCGTGGAGTGCAGTCACGATGAAAAATATGGTTTGGTTTTCGCTCAAACTTGTTGAAGATTTTCCCGCTACGCTGTTTTGGATCTCAAACGGCGGTCGAAGCGCACACCCATGGGAAAGTAGACATACATGCAGACTAGGCATAGAAGAAGTATGTTCCTATTTTTGTGATTCGGTTGATCAATCGCGGCTACATCTTCTCTCTCATCTTGCTATTCCCACGACTCGTAAATTCACCTCAGACAAATCAACCGACCTGCGCATTATCCAAGGTGCTACTCCTGTACCTTCGCAATTTGGACAAGTGAAACAGATTGTGCCGTCAGCAGAGGGAGTCCTGATTACAGGGGAAAATGGCCATTCGATTGCGGTATCCCTTGATCTTGCCTTTTTGCTAGCCAATCAAAAACCGCAATAGTCAACCTTCGTTCATTGAGGTCAAGTCAACAATTTCGGCCAACTCATGAGAAAAATTGAACAATTCATCCCCTTGAAACGACGCGCGAGCCGGTGAATTTAATCATGTGCCAGTAAAATTCTTTGTAAATTCATAGAAAATAAAAAAATTTACGAAACTCCATATTTTTTTTGACAGCTTGCATTTTCTTGCTAACTTCTGCCCCCGCTTTTCCCGAAAAACTGGTCTGAAAATGGTTAGTCTGGGTTAAGCATGCAACGCAAGTTGCTCGTGTAGCTCAGGGGTAGAGCGCGTCCTTGGTAAGGACGAGGTCGCGGGTTCAATTCCCGCCACGAGCTCCAGCAATGCATGCTGCCTGCTAGCTCAACAGCCTATCTTCAGAAAACGGATCAAAAGCATACAGTCACAAGCGAACAATTATAACATTATGGCAAAAGAAGCATTCCAACGCAATAAGCCCCACGTAAACATCGGCACAATCGGTCACGTTGACCACGGCAAAACAACCCTCACCGCAGCCATCACAACTTGCTTAGCGGAAAAAGGCTTCGCACAAGCCAAGGGTTATGCTGATATTGATGCTGCTCCAGAAGAAAAAGCACGCGGTATCACCATCAACACCGCTCACGTGGAGTATGAAACTGACAACCGTCACTACGCACACGTTGACTGCCCAGGTCACGCTGACTACGTTAAAAACATGATTACTGGTGCCGCTCAAATGGACGGTGCCATTCTAGTTGTTTCCGCAGCTGACGGTCCAATGCCACAAACTCGTGAGCACATCCTTCTCGCACGTCAAGTAGGTGTTCCTGCTCTCGTTGTTTTCATGAACAAGTGCGACATGGTTGATGATGAAGAACTTCTTGACCTGGTTGAAATGGAAGTTCGTGACCTTCTTTCCACCTACGAATTCCCAGGCGACGATATTCCTGTTGTCAAAGGTTCCGCTCTCAAAGCTCTCGAAGGTGACGCCACATACAAAGATGCCATTGCTAAACTCATGCAGGCTGTTGATGACTACATCCCACTTCCAGAGCGTCCTATCGACATGACATTCCTCATGCCTGTCGAAGATGTGTTCTCCATCGAGGGTCGTGGCACTGTTTGCACAGGTCGTGTCGAGCGTGGTATCGTCAAGAAAATGGAAGAAGTTGAAATCGTCGGTATCCGCGATACACAAAAAACTACCGTTACTGACATTGAGATGTTCCGTAAACTGCTCGACGAAGGTCGTGCTGGTGACAACGTTGGCCTCCTCGTTCGTGGCCTCAAGAAAAACGACATTGAGCGTGGTCAGGTGATCGCTAAACCAAATACAGTGAAAGCTTACAAAAACTTCAAAGGTGAACTCTACGTTCTCTCCAAAGAAGAAGGTGGTCGTCACACCCCATTCTTCTCCAACTACCGTCCACAGTTCTATTTCCGCACAACAGACGTTACCGGAGCCATCAAACTTCCAGAAGGTGTTGAAATGGTCATGCCTGGTGACAACGTAACATTGGAGATCGAATTGATCACCCCAATCGCCATGGAAAAAGCCATGCGTTTCGCCATCCGTGAAGGTGGCCGTACCGTCGGTGCAGGACGCGTTGCAGACATCATTTCCTAATGGAAAAAATCTTCTTTACATTATTCAGTGAATGAATAATGTATCGAAAGAATTTGGCGCCCGCAAAGCAATGAGCGGGCGCCTTTTTCGCCCACATAATATTACGGCAGTAGTTCAATTGGTAGAGCAACGGTCTCCAAAACCGTCTGTTGGGAGTTCGAGTCTCTCCTGCCGTGCCATTCTCAAACAGCATTTAGCATCATCCTCACCTTATATCTTCTGTGAATATCTCTCGATTCGTAAATGAAGTCGCTACGGAACTCAAAAAAGCGACTTGGCCATGGGAATCTGACCCAAAAGTTAAGGGTATTAAAAAATACAAAGAACTGATCGATTCCACAGTCGTCGTATTGATTGCCATGTTATTTCTCGCGTTTTTCGTGAACGTGTGGGATTTGATGCTCACTAAATTAGTGTCAAAGTTACTTTCTTTCTTTACAATATAAGTTACTAAAGATAAAATTTCCTTCCCCCGTTCAATTCGCAACTCTTTATTTGTCCTCTTATATGTCGCAAACTCCCAGCAGAAGCCAATGGTATGTCGTTCACGTTCTTTCCGGACAGGAAGGTAAAGTGCGCGATCGTATCTTGCGCGAGGCGAAAGAACAAGAACTGGGAGATTATGTTTTCGAAGCCCTCGTTCCTACAGAAACTGTTTCAGAAGTTCGCAAAGGCAAAAAAACGGAATCGCGAAAAAAGTTTTTCCCTGGCTATATCATCGTAAATATGAATTTATATGATGAGTCCAAAGAATTAATCGACAAAACTTGGTATTTTATCAAGGAGATGGATGGCGTTATTGGTTTCGCTGGAACGAAAGATCGCCCTGTATCCATGCGTGCCCGCGAAGTTGATGAGTTACTCATGCAATTGAGAGAACGCGAAGATAGCGTTCGTCCAGCAATTACCTTTGAAGTGGGCGATGCCGTCCGCGTTGCCGATGGTCCTTTTGAAAGCCAAAACGGCTACGTGGAAGAAATTGACCACGAAAGAGGGAAGCTGCGAGTTGCAGTTTCCATTTTCGGAAGATCCACTCCCGTCGATCTAGAATTCTGGCAGGTTGAGCGCGCCTGATCTCATGCTCTCCCGGTTTCCGTGCCGGCGCATTGATGCGAAATGCGGAAAAAGCACACTTCCAACCTACCAAACAACCATATGGCTAAAGAAATCACCGGATACATCAAACTTCAAATCCCTGCAGGCGCAGCCAACCCATCACCACCAGTTGGCCCAGCTCTCGGTCAGCGCGGTGTGAATATCATGGCATTCTGCAAAGAATTTAATGCATCAACTCAGTCACAGTCGGGTGACGTTCTTCCTGTTGTCATCACTGTATTCAAAGACAAGTCTTTTACGTTCGTTACCAAGCAACCACCTGCAGGCAACCTGCTGAAAAAGGCTGCTGGTATCGCCTCTGGTTCCAAAGAGCCACATAAAATCAAAGTCGCCAAACTTTCCAAAGAGAAACTCATGGAAGTAGTAAAACGCAAAATGCCTGACCTCAATACTCGTAACGAAGAAGCTGCCGCTCGCATCTTGGCTGGCACAGCTCGTCAAATGGGTATCGAAGTCGAAGGAATGTAATACACTCTCGTGGCCATTTTATGGGTTCTTCCATGAAATTGTCACACCGCAGGAGGGTCTCAATTTAAAAAATTTCGATCCGCCATCACTGCTAACCAAAACAAACACATGTCCAAACATCGCAGCAAACGCTACAAATCAGCCGTCGCCTTGATTGATAAATCAAAGCCTTATTCCCTATCAGCAGCTGTGGAAACGATCAAAACGTTTCCCGCTCCAAAATTTGATGCCGCAGTCACGGTATCCATTCACCTTGGTGTCGATCCTCGTAAGAGCGACCAAATGGTTCGTGGTTCCGTCGCTCTACCCAACGGCACTGGTAAAAATGTCCGTGTTGCCGTCTTCGCTCAAGGCGATGCCGCAAAAGCAGCCACGGAAGCTGGTGCTGATTTCGTAGGTTTTGAGGATCTAATCGCTAAAGTCCAAGGCGGGTTCACCGACTTCGATGTCGCCATTGCCACTCCTGACGCCATGACCGAAGTTCGAAAAATTGCTCGTGTTCTTGGTCCTCGTGGACTCATGCCGAACCCAAAAACGGGAACTGTTACCGACGATACCGCAAAGGCGATTAAAGAAGTAAAAGCAGGTCGTATCGATTACAAACTCGACAAAAATGGCAACATAGCGGCATCTGTTGGCAAGCTCTCCTTCACTAGCGAAGCATTACATCAAAATGCCAGCGCCTTCATCGAAAGCGTCGTTCGTGCCAAGCCCGCAACCGCCAAAGGAAACTATATGCGTAGCGTAACAGTTTCCGCAACCATGTTGCCAGGTCTGCCACTTGAATCCGCAGCATACACAAAAGTCGTATCCGCATAACCTTAGACCCCTTTATATCATGAATCCTGATAAAAAAATCATTATCGACGCACTCCAAGAACGGGTAAATGCTTCTCCATACGTTATTATTATCGACTACACGGGCCTCACCGTTCCTCAGTTCTCAGAACTGCGCAAACGTCTCGACACCGCGGGTGCTAAATGCAGCGTAGCGAAAAATAGCTACCTTCGCAAAGCACTTGACGAAGCAAAACTTCCTGACATTTCCGAAGCCCTCGTTGGACAAACGGCTTTTGTCAGTGGCGAAAGCGAAATTTTTGCCGCGGCGAAAGCGATCAGTAACTTCGAGAAAGAATTCAAGAAGCCACAAATGAAAGTTGGCATTCTCGATGGCGCAATTCTCGACGAGGCAAAACTCAAAGCGATCGCATCCATTCATTCTCGCGAATCCGTTCTTTCCCAGTTGCTTGGAACGATCAACGAGCCTGCTTCTCGTATCGCTCGCGTGATCAAGAAAAAATTTAACCCGGAGGACGAAGCATCCGCCGAATAATAATCTGAACTGATGGAAGCATTGCTAACGCGATGTTTCCTGAACCCGAAAATGGTTCCTCGTCGGATAGGGGGCTCACTATCTGAAATGCTCGAATGCTTTCGAGTGCGACGATACCGCACAATACAAATACAATGGCTGAATTAGACAAACTCGTAGAAGAACTCGGTAAACTTTCCGTACTGGAAGCCGCCGAATTGGTAAAAAAACTTGAAGAAGCATGGGGCGTTTCCGCTGCTGCTCCTACCGCCGTAGCGGTTGGTGGCGGTGAAGCTGCACCTGCTGCTGAAGAGAAAACGGAATTTGACGTCGTCATCACCGATGGTGGCGCTAACAAAATTGCCGTTATTAAAGCAGTGCGCGAAGTATCTCCTGGCCTCGGTCTTGCCGATGCGAAGAAACTCGTCGAGTCTGCTCCTGCTAAGGTACTCGAAGGCGTTGCCAAAGACGCTGCCGAAGCTGCCAAGAAGAAACTCGAAGAGGCCGGCGCAAAAGTCGAACTCAAGTAATATTTTCAAACTGGATTTCTCCCCGTGGTCGCTTAAGCGTGGCCATGGGGAAATCCGCATCTCCACCGAAATCGACGAAAGTCGCCACATTTGCTCTGTTCCCCTATCCTAATGCGACAGCTTCCGCCGATCTCGAACCCCTTTCATATCTCCTAAACCACCCTGTGCCCGAACCGTTAACGGATCGGGCTGAATTCGCTAGCTCCCACAACTATACATACCATGTCTGAACGTCTCTATTTTGGAAAATTCGAGGAAGTCATTGAACCGCCTAATCTCATCGAAGTACAAAGCCGCTCCTATGAAGAGTTCATGCAAAAGGAGATCCCTCCTTCTGAACGTTCTAACACCGGCCTGCAAGCTGTCTTCCATGAGGTTTTTCCGATCAAATCCTACGATGAATCGATCACCTTGGATTTCATCTCCTATGATATCGAAGATCCCAAAGTTACTTCGCTTGATTCACTTCGGCATGGAGAAACATTCAGTGCCGCTCTCTACGTTACCCTCCGCCTCAAAGACGAGTCCGGTAGCAAAAAAGAGCGTGTTTACATGGGAGAATTGCCCATGATGACCCGCCGCGGTACTTTCATTATTAACGGAGCAGAGCGCGTTATCGTTTCCCAACTTCATCGCTCCCCCGGCATTTGCTTTGAGACCTCCCAGCATTTGAATGGGAAAACTCTTCATAGCTTCCGCATCATTCCTGACCGCGGATCATGGTTGGAAGTCCAGTTCGATACGAACGATCTCCTTTACGTTTATCTCGATCGTCGCCGTCGCCGTCGTAAGTTCCTCGCCACCACACTTCTGCGTGCGCTTGGCTATTCTACTGACCGCGACATTATCAACGAATTCTACTCTCCTGAAGTTCTCAAACTCAACGAAAAGCTAGACGAACATGAACTCGGCCACAAAGTTCCTTTCGAGGACATTATGGACGGAGAACTCGTTGTTGCTAAAGCTTACGAGCCACTTACGATTGGCATCGTTCGCCAACTCATCGCCCTAGGCCACAAAGATGTCGAAGTCATCGACTCTCGCGAAGATGAAATTCTTATCAAGTCGCTTCGTAAAGACCCATCCAACGACGAAGATAGTGCACTTAAAGACATCTATCGCAAACTTCGCCCTGGAGATCCACCCACTGCTTCCAACTCCAAAGCACTTCTCAAGCGCTTGTTCTTTGACCCGAAAAAATACGACCTAACCCGCGTGGGACGTTATAAAATCAATCAAAAACTCGACATCAAAGTTCCCAACGATACCCGTATCGTTGTCCCAGAAGACTTCTTGGGGGCGGTGAAATACATTCTTAAACTGAAAAAAGGCGAAGGTGTAATCGACGATATTGATCACCTAGGTTCGCGTCGCGTTCGTGCCGTCGGTGAGTTGCTTGCCAACCAGTGCCGCATCGGTCTTGCCCGTACAGAGCGTCTCGTCAAAGAGCGCATGACTCTGTTCGATGTCAACATCGAGGGCATGATGCCATCCAAACTGATCAATCCCAAAGCTCTGTCCGCAGTTGTTCGTGATTTCTTCGGTCGTAGCCAACTTTCCCAGTTCATGGATCAAACCAATCCGCTGGCAGAATTGACTCACAAACGCCGTCTCTCCGCTCTCGGCCCTGGGGGTTTGAACCGCGACCGCGCCGGATTCGAAGTTCGTGACGTTCATCCATCGCACTACGGACGCATGTGCCCGATTGAGACTCCCGAAGGTCCGAACATTGGTCTGATCAACTCAATGTGTACCTACGCTCGCATCAACGAGTTCGGTTTCATTGAAACACCGTATCGAAAAGTAAAAGCAGGTAAAGTTACCAACGAGATCGAATACCTTTCTGCTGACCAAGAGGAAAAATTCCATATTGCGCAAGCCAACAACCCGATCGATAAGTCCGGAAAATTCCTCAACGAGCGCATCACTGCACGTGAAAGGGGAGGGGAGTTCATCGAGGTTGCTCCTGATGCCGTAGAATACATGGACGTATCTCCCAAGCAGCTTGTTTCTGTGGCTGCTGGTCTGATTCCGTTCCTTGAGCACGACGACGCCAACCGCGCTCTCATGGGATCCAACATGCAACGCCAAGGCGTACCCTTGTTGGTCTCGGAAGCACCACTCGTCGGCACAGGTCTCGAAGCCAAAGCCGCTCGTGATTCCCGTGCTGTCGTGGTTGCCGAAGCCGATGGTATCGTTGCCGCTGCTACCGCTGAAATTATCGTTACTTCGCCCGATGGCAAGCTGCCCGTTCCAGATGAGAAATTCCTATCTGAGCCAGAATGTGTAAAAACGAATCTGGACAAAGGCATCATGGCCTACCCCTTGCGCAAATTCATGCGCTCGAACGCCAGCACTTGCATCAATCAGAAGCCCATCGTCCGCCGTGGTGATAAAATCAAAAAAGGCGACGTGCTCGCCGATGGTCCTAACACCGAAAATGGGGAGCTCGCTATTGGACGTAACGTTCTTGTCGCTTTCATGCCATGGAACGGTTATAACTTCGAGGATGCCATCGTCATTTCCGAAAAAGTTGCCAAGGAAGATATTTATACCTCCATCCACATCACCGAATTCGATGTCGCCGCTCGCGATACCAAACTTGGTCCTGAGGAGATCACCAGGGATATTCCAAACGTCGGTGAAGAGGCATTGAAAAACCTCGACCACGACGGCATCATCCGCATCGGTGCTGAGGTAAAACCAGGCGACATTCTCGTGGGCAAGATCACACCGAAGTCCGAGACAGAACTGGCTCCAGAAGAGCGCCTTCTCCGCGCCATCTTCGGTGAAAAAGCTGCTGACGTTAAAGATACATCTCTTCGCGTTCCTTCAGGTGTTACGGGAATCGTGCAAGACGTGCGAGTTTCTAGTCACGGCAGTGCCGCGCGACGCGATAACAAAATCGACCCGAACGAGATCAAGAAGCAGTTAAAGAAAGTCAACGACGAGCATAAGAAGAAAAAAGATGCTCTCTACGACCAACTCACCGAGAAACTCTCCGACATTCTTCTTGGCGAAAAAATTCCTCTCGATGTCGTCAACGCGCAATCGGGTGAAATCATCATCCCTGCAAACCGCAAGATCACCAAGACACTTCTTCGCAAGCTGGCCTCCGTTTACGATAACATCGAAATCGATCCCAGCCCGATCCGGAACAAAATCATCGAAATCATCACTTCCTACGAGCCACGTTTTGCCGAAGTCGATAGCGAGCGTGAGCGTCGCCTCGATCAAATGGAGGCGGGAGATGAAGTGGAATCCGGTTTGATCAAAGAAGTAAAAGTCTTCATCGCCGCGAAACGCAAACTCTCCGTCGGTGACAAAATGGCCGGTCGTCACGGTAACAAAGGCGTCGTAGCTACTATCGTCCCCGAAGAAGATATGCCCTTCCTTCACGACGGCACACCCGTGGAAATCGTCCTCAACCCACTTGGCGTTCCTTCCCGGATGAACGTCGGACAGGTTCTCGAAACCCACCTTGGTGTCGCTTGTAAAGCCCTCGGATTCAAAGTCGCAACGCCGATTTTCGATGGCATTAAAGAGGAGCGCATTTGGGAATTCATGTCCGAAGCGAAAAAAGTTGACGGCATCCACACCATCGGTGAAGCCGCACATGCCCGTCCGCGGAAAAAAGGCGAAGCCGAAGGCCGGGGATTCACATGGATCGGCGACGGCAAAGACGGCACTACCGGCGGTAAGTCCACTCTTTATGATGGTCGCACCGGCGATGCCTTCCTCAACCCAGTTGTTGTGGGCTACATTTACATGCTCAAACTTGGTCACCTTGTGGCCGATAAGATTCACGCCCGCGCCGTCGGACCCTACAGCCTCGTCACCCAGCAACCGCTCGGTGGTAAGGCGCAGTACGGTGGTCAGCGCTTTGGTGAGATGGAAGTTTGGGCACTCGAAGCCTACGGCGCCGCCTACACCTTGCAAGAACTTCTCACTGTCAAGTCCGACGATGTCATGGGCCGCACGCGGATCTATGAAGCCATCGTCAAAGGCGACAACAACCTCGAAGCTGGCACCCCTGAATCCTTCAATGTTCTCATCAAAGAGATGCAATCCCTCGGTCTCGATGTCCGCCCAGGACGCCGTGGCAGCAATCAAGGCTCCGGTGTCACCGGCAGCATTGATGATTTCTCTCTCGATGACCTCACCCTATAATCAGCATTAATCCCTAACATTTAAAAAAATATTTACCTATGAGCGTGGAAAACAACTTGCGAGAACTATTTGGCGTAGAGGAGAAAATTGAGCAATTCGATCAAATTGCCATCACCGTCGCATCACCGGACATCATTCGTTCGTGGTCAAAAGGTGAGGTGAAAAATCCTGAAACCATCAACTACAGAACTTTTAAGCCAGAAAAAGGCGGTCTCTTTTGTGAAAGGATTTTCGGCCCCACCAAGGACTGGGAATGTGCCTGCGGCAAATACAAACGCATCAAACATAAGGGCGTGATTTGCGACCGCTGTGGCGTAGAAGTTACCCTCAGCCGCGTTCGTCGCGAGCGCATGGGTCACATCGAACTCGCCGTGCCAGTTTCGCACATCTGGTTCTATAAGTGCATGCCTTCGCGTATCGGCTTGATGCTCGACATCACCGCTCGTCAGCTTGAGCGCATCATTTATTATGAAGACTTCGTAGTAACCAATCCTGGTAATACGAACCTGACGCTGGGACAACTCCTTACCGAGAACGAACTTCGTGACGCAGAAGATGCCTACGGCGAAACTGCTTTCCGCGCTCGCATGGGTGCCGAGGCGATTCAAGATCTCCTCAGCCAAGTTGATCTGCCAAGCCTGATCGTTGATTTGACACAACAACTCGCCGCGACTCGTTCTAAGCAAAACCGCAAGAAACTGGCGAAGCGCCTGAAAATCGCTCAAGGATTCCATGGCTCGCGCTCACGTCCGGAATGGATGGTGCTTAACGTGCTGCCTGTCATCCCTCCCGATCTCCGACCACTCGTTCCCCTCGAAGGTGGCCGCTTTGCTACTTCCGATTTGAATGACCTCTATCGTCGAGTTATTAACCGTAACAATCGTCTTAAAAATCTTCTCCAGCTCAAGACACCTGATGTCATCATCCGCAACGAGAAGCGCATGCTCCAAGAAGCGGTTGACGCTCTTTTCGACAACGGACGCCATGGCCGTGCCGTCACTGGCGCAGGCAATCGCCCGCTCAAGTCGCTATCCGACATGCTCAAAGGCAAAGGCGGACGCTTCCGTCAAAACCTTCTCGGCAAACGGGTGGACTACTCCGGTCGTTCCGTCATCGTCATCGGCCCCGACCTCAAGCTCAACCAATGCGGTCTGCCGAAGAAAATGGCACTCAGCTTGTTCGAGCCATTTATCATCCGTCGCTTGAAAGAGCTTGGATATTGCCACACCGTGCGCAGTGCGAAGAAGATGATCGACCGCAAGACGAAGGAAGTTTGGGACATCCTCGCCGATGTGACCAAAGGCCACCCGATCATGCTCAACCGTGCTCCTACCCTGCACCGTTTGTCGATTCAAGCCTTCGAGCCGAAATTGATCGAAGGTGAAGCCATTCGCGTCCACCCCCTCGTTTGTACTGCGTTCAACGCTGACTTCGACGGTGACCAAATGGCGGTCCACGTTCCTCTTTCTGTAGAGGCACAAATGGAAGCTCGCCAGTTGATGCTTGCGCCAAACAACATCTTCTCTCCTGCCAGCGGCAAGCCGATTACTGTTCCTTCTCAGGACATTATTCTCGGTTCTTACTTCCTCACATGGGCACCCATTCGCACGGAAAAAGACCGCGAGAAAAATGAGCACCTGCCTCTCTTCGAAAGCACGGACGAAGTCGAATTCGCCATCGCTTCCAAGAAAGTGACCTATCACTCATGGATTCGCCTTCGCAACCCATCGTTCGGACTCGATACCCACTACGGCATTAAAGATGCTAAAATTATCGAAACCACTCCGGGACGAGTTCGTTTCAACGAGATTTGGCCATTAGCCATGGGCTACATCAACCACACCGTTGGTAAAAAGCAAATGTCCGATGTCATCTGGCGTTGTTACCAAGTCGCCGGTCAAAAAGGCACTGTCGAAACCTTAGATGCACTCAAGTCCCTTGGTTTCCGCGAAGCATCACGCTCCGGATGTTCCGTAGGTATTGTTGACATGGTCATCCCCGAGGAAAAACCTGCCATTATTGCCAAGGCCTACGTCGAAGTTGACAAAGTCACCAAACAATACCGCAACGGCATCATCACCGATGGCGAGCGCTATCAAAAAGTCATCGACATCTGGACGCAAGCCACCGATCAAATCGCCAACCACCTCTATCGCAAGATTGAGCACAACGAGGGCAAGGCGGGGATTTCGCCGCTGTTCATGATGGTCGATTCCGGTGCTCGTGGTAACAAATCACAGATTAAACAGCTCGGTGGTATGCGCGGTCTGATGGCCAAGCCCTCTGGCGAGATTATCGAACGCCCCATCACCGCGAACTTCCGCGAAGGACTTTCCGTGCTGGAATACTTCATCTCCACTCACGGTGCCCGCAAAGGTCTCTCCGATACCGCTCTGAAGACGGCGGACTCCGGATACATGACCCGTAAACTCGTTGACGTGGCACAAGACGTGATCGTAACCGAAGAAGATTGCGGCACTGTGAATGGCATTAGCGTTGCTCCGATTTTCGACGGCGACGAAGAAGTGGCTACCCTCGCGATGCGCATCTACGGACGCGTTTCCCTGCAAAAAGTCGTCGATTCACTCTCTGGAGAAGTCGTCGTCAATGTGGATGAAATCATTTCCGAGAAAGCCGCCCGCCAGATCGAATCTCTCAACTACGAGAAATTCAAGATCCGTTCCGTTCTCACCTGCGAATCCAAGCGCGGTTGCTGCATCAAATGCTACGGACTCAACTTGGCCTCATGCAAGCCAGCAAAAATTGGTGAAGCTGTCGGCATTATTGCCGCACAGTCCATCGGCGAGCCAGGAACACAGCTCACCATGCGTACCTTCCACGTCGGTGGTGTTGCGGCATCTTCCTTCAAACAACCGATCATTCATGCGAAAAACAATGGACGTCTCGTTTACAAAGACCTCCGCGTTGTCCATTCCAAAGAAGGCTGGGTTGTGCTTAACAAAAACGGCACTGTGTCCGTTCGTGACAACGAGGGCCTAGAACTGGAAAGCCATCCGATCATCATCGGTTCCGTCATTCCGATTCAAGATGGTGACCAACTGAAAAAAGGCGACATCATCGCGCAGTGGGATCCTTACTCCGTGCCGATTCTCAGCGAAAAATCCGGTAAGGTATCCTTCCGCGATATGTTGAAAGGCATCACCGTTCAGACCGAGACTGACAAAGAAACCGGTAAGAAAGGAATGATCGTCACCGAGCACAAAGAAGACCTCCATCCACAAGTGATCATTCACGACGAGAAAACAAACGAAATTCTCGGCAGCTACTCGATTCCCGTTGGCGCACGTCTTTCCGTAAAAGAAGGCGAAGTCATCACCGCAGGAACGCAGCTTGCTAAGACACCGCGTAAGATTGCCCGCACCAAGGACATTACTGGTGGTCTTCCCCGTGTTGCCGAGCTTTTCGAAGCTCGCAAACCCAAAGACGCCTGTGTCATCGCCAAGATCGATGGTATCGTTTCCTTCGGCAACAACATCCGCGCCAAGAAACGCGTGATCGTTACCGATCCAGAATCGGGCGAAGAAATGGAACACCTCGTGCCTATGGGCAAACACATCATCGTCACCGAAGGCGATAAAGTGTCCCGTGGCGACCATCTCACGGAAGGTTCCGTCTCACCCGAAGACCTCCTCGAGGCCTGCGGAGCTCGCGAACTCCAGGAGCACTTGGTCAACGAAGTGCAATCCGTTTACCGCGTCCAAGGTGTGGAAATTAACGACAAGCACATCGAAGTCATTGTTCGTCAAATGCTGCGCAAAGTGAAAATCACCGATCCCGGTGATGCCGATGATTTCCTCTGGGGCGATCAAGTCGAGAAAACCACCTTCCAACGCATCAACGATGAAATCATCGCCCGCGGTGGCAAGCCTGCCGAAGGTGAACCAGTTCTCCTCGGAATCACCAAGGCCAGCCTTGAGACGGAATCCTTCATCTCAGCGGCCTCCTTCCAAGACACAACACGCGTTCTCACCGAGGCATCAACACTTGGAAAAGTCGATTACCTGAATGGATTCAAAGAAAACGTCATCATGGGTCACCTGATCCCTGCTGGCACAGGTTTCATGCGTCACCGTGAAATCGATGTCGAATTCACCGTGGAAGAGCCAGAGCCCATCTTCGTGCCAAATGAAGACGATTCAAACGAAGACGAAGCAGCCTTCGCCATCGACGATAGTGATGTAGGATAAATCCTTCACCGCATTACCGTTTCCATCCCCAAACAGCCCAGCATCCGCTGGGCTGTTTTTTATGAAATGATCAGTGATCAATCAATTTTCTCGGTTTAAAAATATTTTCAAAACGGGGGAACGGACTTGGATGAAACCCATTTCGTGCTGACCATGGGGTCATGTTGTACCCACCACGGGGTCATGTTGCACCCACCATGGGGTCATGTCGTGCCCACCATGACCCTATGACGGGGTTGGAATGACCTCATGTTATGCCCACCATGGGGTCATGTCGTGCCCACCATGACCCTATGACGGGGTAGGAATGACCTCATGTTATGCCCACCATGGGGTCATGTTGTGCTCACCATGGGGTCATGTTGTGCTCACCATGGGGTCATGTTGTGCTCACCATGACCCCATGACGGGGTGGGAATGCCCCCATCTCTTCATCTTGCCCTACGGGAGGCTCCTTGCGTGTGACATGGCAATGCAAAATTTCGCCTAGAATTGATTTGACATGGTGGCACGAGGATACTAGGGAAATATTGTAATTTGTGCAGTAAAAGTGACGATTTATGGCGCAATGTTACGCTTCTTCCTCACCAAACAATAACAAACCACAACAAGACCATGACAAAAGTAAAACTTGACCTCCAAAACAAAGACTTCCTCACCCTCCGCACCTTCGCCGAAGGCCACCGGGACGCGATGGTAGGAAATGCTAACTATCCGACGCCCCAGCCCTCCGTGGCTGTGTTTGATGCCTCATTGCAAGCCTACTCCACGAAGCTCAATGAGATCACCGCCACCGAAGTGATTCTGCAAACCCTGCGCGCCGAGCGTGATGCCCTGCGGGAGGAATTGGAGAAAAACCTCACTGCGCGCGGCTCCTACGTGGAAACTACCTCCGCAGGCGATCAGGCTAAAATCCTCAGTGCCGCCTTCGAGGTGCGGGCCGAAGGCTCGCCCACCACCCAAATGCCGCGACCAGAAGGCGTCACCGCCTCCATGGGCGACGAGGAGGGCGAGATCGACGTAAGCTGCCATGCC
>CAMAYN010000067.1 GCA_945862285.1 Akkermansia muciniphila
CGTTGGGGCAACGGTCAAGAAGACATCTTCCCCGTCACCCAATTTGAAAAACTCTGGAGTGACCTATCGCTACTCTCCGACGTCAATTGCTCGTATGTCGTAGTAGATCGCATGCGCGGCCAGCAACTCAAAGAACCCTCCCAACTCGACGCCTGGTACCGCGACGGCTCCGCAACCCACATCGCCCACCTCTGCGGCTGGACGAAGTAATGAGAAAAAATTTGCAATCCATGACCGATAACACTGTCCTGGGCTCCGAATTGATTCGTTTCGTTGAAAACCCGTATTATCGACTGTAGCGATGCGTTTATTCGTTCTAAGCCTCGGATTGTGAAGTTCGGTTTATCGATCCTTAGGACGGATTAGCAGAAAGCATTCGAGGTTTTGATGGCGTTGGTAGGGGCTATCGGTCTGAATTTTGATGATGCTCAGAACAGCGGTGGTGTTTTGTTCCAATGGGGGAGTGACCGTGATTTCGTACGATTTTTTTTCTTCAATTGTTCGCAATTCGGCGGTGAATGCGTTATTGACGGGCGTTGCGGTGAGGATTTTTGTCGGATACCCTTGGTCGATTGTGAGTCGAATCGTTTTCGCTTTTCGCGCTTCCTCAAAGGTCCATTGCAGTGTGCGTGTGTCTGGCTTGATGATTTCAGGTAAGACGGCCTTGATGGTAATGAGTTGTGCTTGTTCGATTCCTTGATAATGGATTTCTACGGATTTACTAACTGTGCCGACGAGGTTTTTTGCATCGAGAGTAGCACGAATTGTGCCACTGCCCCCCACGGGAACGAGCATAGAGGTAGTTTCCGCTGCTAGGCATGAGCATTGGGGTTTGCAATCTTGGATTTGAATGGATTTCTCCGTTTTGTTCGCGAATGGAAAATCGACAGTGATCGATTCCTGATCTGGTTTGGCAATGATTTCGATCTCGGCTTTTTCAAAAGTAAGTTGAGCCATCGCGCAAGTAGCTGTGGCCAACAGTGCGAGGAGGAATTTCATTTGGTGGCAGTATCTTTAATCGGGGTTTGGTAGGGTTGAATCATAAACGCTAAGATGATTCGACCATTTTTCCATTCGGGACCGACCACAAAGAGCGGCGTTGCGGGTGATAGGGCAACACCTGCCTTGAGGGATTTTTTCTGATTGAGCCAAAGTTCGATGTCGAGGCGAGTGACTTCCTTGGATGGGCGGGCTTGTGGCTCGAAGCGGATGCGAATGTCTTTCGATGATTCGAGTGGCTGACTCCAATTTTCGACGCTGCGGAAAACAGGTTTTGCGTCATCGGCGATGATACCGTAGTGAGAGAAGCGTAGTTTTTCGTCTTTGCTGAGACGTTCGCGAAAGTCCTCGGAAACCTGGGTAATTTTTCCGACGTTTTTGGGAACGGGAGAATTGCTCGCATAGATGACCTTGACGTTTAGCGATGAAATGATGTCGCGCGCGCGTTCAGCCGATGCTTGGCTCGTCGTGAAGCAAGCAATGCAGAGAACGAATGTTAAAAGCGCGAAATTTTTCATGGAGCCACAGTTTCAATAGGATTCTCGGAGGTCTCTTGTGTAGGTGAATCGACCGATGCATTCTCGAGATCGACGAGAGTATCGGGCAACTCCTCCACGCCATTAAGAACGATCACGGTGGCCTCGGCGGGACTCGTGGGGAAATATTCCGCCTGGATGCCTTCTTCCGGCGTGTAGGTGATGAGCGGCTGCGGAGTATTGGATACAGTTATTCTGCCGATCAAGAAACTAAGGATTGCGCATGCGGCGACGGCCATGCCGGGCATAAGCCATTTTTTCCGCACGGGCGAGTTCGCGATTTTAGGCGTAAGTGCTAAGACTGAATCCTGCGTTTGATTCTCAATAGCCCGCATCACTCGATGTTGGAAAAAATCGGGGTAGGGGAGTTCTTCATCTGCGGATTTTACATTGCGTAATTGTGCTTTCCATGAGCGGAGTTGGTCGCGTTGTGCGATATGATCCGGCATGTTTTGTATGATCCATGCCTCGGCACTGGCGGATTCCATTGAGTCGAGTTCATCATCCAGCCACAGCAGGATTTGTGTGTCATCGGGCTTGGTATTCATCTTTGAGGTAGGTTTGGAGTTTTTGTCGGGCGTAAAAGAGGCGGCTCATCACCGTGCCGATTTCACACCCAATGATATCGGCGATTTCTTTATAGGAAAGTCCTTGCACGTCTTTAAGGATGACGATTTGCCGCTGCTCAAGTGTCACTTTGGCGAGGGCCGCATCGATTTTGGCTTTGAGTTCGCCGCGTTCCATTTGCGTATCAGGTGCCGCTGCGATGTGAGGTATAGCAATCGCACAGGGATCAATTTTATGTGATTCTAACAATTCGTCATTGAGTTCGCCCGCAGCCTCTTTTTTCTTGCGACGATTCCAATCGTAAACCACGTTGTGAGCGATGCGAAAGAGCCAAGTGCTAAATTTGGCCTTGGCTTCAAAGTTCGGCAAAGCATTCCACGCCTTAATAAAGACATCTTGGGTGAGATCCCAAGCATCGGCTTCATGGTGTGTCATATTACGAATCATGGCAAAAATGCGGTTTCGGTGACGAATCACGAGCTGATCATACGCCCGCGTTTGGCCTTTTTGCGCAGCGGCAATTAAGGCAAAATCGTCTGTTTCTGCGTCATCTGTCGAAGCGATGAAGCCATTGCCAGATGATTCTAAACCGTCGGGATGGGATGTCAGCACTTGATGAGACGCACGACTAAGCCAAATATTCATTCGATTTTTAAAAATGTGCCGAAATTTTTCCGACACGCAAAATCTAATTCATTCTCAGGTGCTTTGGCAATGTCGGATTTTTATCTTCGTTTGCTAGCCCGATGAGGAATACGATTTTCTTTGGCTTATTATACTTGGGTATTTGCGCAGCGTTTTTGCATGCTTGTGGTTCCCATGAAAATTTACAACTTGTCACAATCGATCGAGAAGTTTATTTGTGCGCAGTCATTACGCCATGTCGATGAAGCTATCTAATCTTCTTAGTGTCAATCACATCATTCCTGAACTGCAAAGCCAGAGTCGGGAAGGTGTGATTGCGGAAATGGTAGATTATCTCGTCGCGATAGGTGATCTGCCATTCGAACTCGTAGCAGACATCAGGCAAAGTCTGAAACATCGCGAAGAAATTCTCAGCACGGGCGTGGGCAACGGCGTCGCCATTCCGCATGCCTTTTCTGAACATTTGCAAGAAGTAGTTGCTGTTTTTGGGCGTTCGCGCGGAGGGATTGATTTTGCTTCTCAGGATGGCGACCTGGTACATTACGTAGTTTTGTTCATTTCTCCACGGCATATTTATCAAAAGCATTTACTGATGCTCGCGGCAATAGCTCGGATGTTTTCGCGAGTAGAAACACATCAATACCTCGAAGCCTCCACTTCAGCAGAAGAGTTTTTTCAACTTTTTGACCAACGCAGTATTCCCAAAAAAGCATGAGTGAATCATTGGTCGGACCATCAAGCAACGTCATTGTGGGCATCGATCTGGGTACCACGCATTCAGCCATTGGAGTCGTCGATTCCGGATTTCCCATTCTCTTGGCGAATGAGCAGGGACAGCGCATCACTCCGAGTGCTGTGGCGATTGATGAAAATCGGATTTTTCTCGTCGGCAAATCTGCACTAGAACTCCGCGGATATGCTTCGGCACGGGTGTGGACGAGCATTAAAAGCCAAATGGGGCGACAGCCCTTGCCGGTGGAATATGCCGAATACGGTCCCGAACAACTCAGTGCGGAAATTTTGTTAGAAATGAAACGCATCGCCGAAATGCGCTTAGGTCATTTGGTAAAAAAAGCAGTGATCACCGTGCCAGCGTATTTTAATGATGGCCAGCGCCAAGCTACGAAACGCGCGGGCGAGCGAGCGGGGCTAGAAGTCGTCCGAATTATCAACGAACCAACAGCGGCGGCACTTGCTTACGGTCTTGATAAACTTGCGGAGCGCAGTCGCATCGCCGTCTATGACCTCGGCGGCGGGACGTTTGATATTTCGATTTTGGAAATGCAGGATGGTGTCTTTGAAGTTCTAGCGACCCATGGCGACACCCAACTGGGCGGTGACGACCTAGATCATGCGCTTTCTCAATTCGTCGCGGGACTTGCGGCAATCAACTGGCATGAGTTAAGCCGTCACCAGCAACAACAATGGCACAAAGAATCATCGCGGGTGAAATGCATGCTCTCGGAGATGGATGAAGCATCATGGCAACTGGCTGCTGATGCTCCCTCATATCGCATTCAGCGGCAGACTCTGGAAACTCTGATGCAGCCACTCATCGCCCGCACCATCAAATGTTGCCAAAAAGCGCTCAACGATGCCCGTTGCGACATCTCGAACATCAGCAACGTTGTTCTCGTAGGCGGTAGCACGCGCATCCCCGCCGTTCGCGATGCCGTAGCCCGTTGCTTCGGGCGTCAGCCTGATCTTTCCCAACATCCCGATGAAGCCATCGCACTTGGTGCTACGATTCATGCGGGAGTTCTCAGTGGTGCATTGCGAAAAATGACCTTAATTGACGTCACACCGCTCAGCCTTGGAATCGAAACGCTTGGCGGGCTCATGAACGTCATCATTCCGCGCAATACCACCATTCCCTGCAAGGCCGGAGAAATGTTCACCAATGCCGCTGCCGGGCAGCAATCGATGAAAGTGAGTGTTCTCCAAGGCGAACGTGAAATGGCGCGCGATAATTGGCCACTCGGAGAATTGACTGTTCCTTTTCAACCCGTTGCAAAGGGGCAAGCGCGCGTTGGTATCCAATTTCGTATTGATGAAAATGGCATACTCGAAGTCCTCGTGCGTGATGTGGCAACAGGTCGAGATGAAATCATGCAGATTCAGCATGCCGCCGTGGATGTGACTGATGAAAAGGTGGAAAGCATGATTTCCGAATCCGTCGATCACGCCTTCGATGACATGGCTGAGCGCATTTTTACGGAAGCTCGACTCAAAGCCGAGGAGCTTCTCCCCGCCGTCGAACAAGCAATGGAAATCGGCGCGGCATGGTTGTCGGATGAAGAAAAATCATCCATCCAACTAGCCGTCGAACAGGTGCGCGTAGCCATGGCGGCAAAAAACCACATCCATATCAAAGCCGCCGTGCAAACTCTGGATCATGCCACAGAAGCACTTGCCGCCCGGATAGTGGAAATGGCAATGGAAGGTGGCTACTAGTTTTCCGTTGATGCCCATCAACTAGCAGTTTTTCAAATCGTTAGCTTTCTGTTAGCTTCAGTTTGGAATTCCAATTGCTATAGGATCTTTGACACCCAAGACATTTTCTTTTCCATTTCAAAAAAGCCTATTGCGTGCTGGGTTGGTAATTGCCTCCAAGGAGATAGGCACGCGCTTGGCCTACGAGGTAGAGACTGCCGCAAATTAATATCTTATGTGGTTCATTTTGTACGGCATCAAATGCTTGAGAGAAGTTTTCATAAACCGTGTATTTTGTGCCGATTGGTAGAGAGGCGGCTAGTTCGGAGACGGGGACCGCGCGCGGACTGTTCACGGGACAGAGATGCACATGTTCTGCGAGCGGGGCGAGTAAGGCTAATACACCAGTTATGTCTTTCGAACTAACGGCAGAAAATATGATGTTCGCTTTTAGATGCGGGTGGAGTTGTTGCCACGTTTCCGCTAGTGCGGCGGCAGCATGCGGATTGTGCGCACCATCGAGAATGACCGGGGATTTTTCTCCTTGCGATAAAACTTCAAAACGCCCTGGCCAACGCGTGTGGGAGAGTCCGTACTGAACGGCATCGTAGCGTAGCGGAATGCCTAGCGCATGAAGTGCAGCTAAGGCTGTAGCAGCATTCCACGGCTGATGTGGACCTGATAAGGAAAGCGGATAGCCTGTCGCTGGCTGATCGATGATGTGCAGTGGAGCACGATTTTCATTAGCAACCATGGCGATGACCTCGGCAGCATCGGGGTGCTGTGGGGCAGAGATCACTGGGATTTTTGGTAAAATAATACCTGCTTTCTCTGCTGCGATTTTTGCTATGGTGTCGCCTAGCCATTGTGTGTGATCGAGTCCAATCGGTGTGATGACGCAAACATCCGCAGGGATCGCCGTGGTGGCGTCGAGACGTCCTCCCATGCCTGTTTCTAGGATGATGAGTTCGCATTCTGTTTCGGCGAAATGCTTCATTGCAAGGGCGAGTGTGATCTCGAAAAACGTAGGATGATGCTCCATTGATTCACATACCTTGCGGAGAGCAATGAGGTGACGAAGGGTGCGTTCCTCATCGATCATATCGCCGGAGACTTGCACACGCTCGCGATAATCGATCAGATGAGGTGAAGTGAAAAGTCCCGTGCGCATACCACAGGCGCGGGCGATGGCATCGATAAATGCACAGGTCGAGCCTTTGCCATTCGTGCCCGCTACGTGGATGACTTTCGTCGTTTTCGATGGGTAAGCGAGATATCGACGTAAGAGTTCACGTGGACCATCCAGTCCCAGCTTGATCCCAAACATTTGGGTAGAAAAAAGCCACTCGATTGCTGCGGCGTAGTTCATGCAATGCAACAAAAAATGATGTTAGAAATCACGGCATCATGTATCCGAGCAAGGTTGCGAGTTTATTGCGCAGTTCCTTACGTGGGACGATGGCATCGACGAGTCCGTGATCGAGCATGAATTCGGCGGTTTGAAATCCCGGCGGTAAATTTTGGTGGGTCGTCTCCTTCACTACTCGTGGGCCTGCGAAGCCGATCATACAACGCGGTTCAGCAAGGTTCACATCACCGATGGTGGCAAAAGATGCCGTGACTCCGCCGGTTGTTGGATGGGTCATTACGGAAATATAAGGTAGTCCTGCTTGGCCTAATTGAGCGAGCGCACCACAAGTTTTTGCCATTTGCATCAAGGATAGCATGCCTTCCTGCATGCGTGCACCAGACGAGGCGGAGACGATCACGACACCGCGTTTTTCTGCGATGGCCGTCTCGATGGCGCGGGTGATTTTTTCACCTACGACAGATCCCATGGAGCCTGCAAAAAATTTAAAATCCATAACTGCGATGACAGCAGGTTTACCCCCAATGTTCAATCGCCCCGTGACAACAGCATCATTGAGGTCGCCAGATGCGCGAAGTTGGGCAATTTTTTCTGGGTATTTAAAAAAACCTAACGGATTGGCGGATACCATGTCGGCGTCGAGTTCTTCGTACGTTCCTGGATCGGCGAGATAAGTGATGCGTTCCCGTGAGCCGAGCAGAAAATGATGACCACAATGCGGACAAACATTGAGATTTTGTTCCAGTTCTAGCTTGTGGAGCATGGCTCCGCACTCGGGACATTTCGTCCACATGCCTTCTGGTATGTCATCGCGTTTTTCTTGAGGGCGGAGGCGTGGTTTATCGAAAATTCCCATGGATTAATTCTATTGTAATTGTTGCTCGGGCAAGATTCTAGCCTCTCATAAGTGTTACGACAACTCTGTTTTCTATACCTATTTTTCGTAGCACAGATGAACATTCTTGTGCCGTAGCTCCCGTGGTGAAAACATCGTCTATCACAATGGCTCCTGAGGGTTTCGATTCCCGCCATTTTTTTCCTTTGGATGATAAAGAGAAGCAGTCTTTGAGATTTTTGAGGCGATGTTGTCGATTGAGTGCGGTTTGGGTCATCGTGGCGCGACGGCGTACGAGTGCATCGCACCAAGGTAAGCTGAGTTCGCGTGCAAGATGCTTAGTGAGTTCGCGCGATTGATTGTAGAACCTCTTTTGCTCGCGAGACCAGTGGAGGGGGACAGGAATAAGTGTCCATTTTTCTTTTCGTGCTTGGTGCAATCGTGGGTCATCAAAGGCCTCGGCTGTGATTCGTGCGAGGTCAGCAGCGAGATGGATCGAACGCGCATATTTGAGCTTATGAATGAGATCACGAGCTGGCTCAGAGGAGAGTAAGACCGGGCGACAAAACGCGAAATCGTATTTCAATGTTGTGCAATTTGGGCAGATGAAGTTGGATTCAATATTCCCTTCAAACATTTCACCACAGCGTTCGCAAAAAGGCGCTTGAATGCGGGGGAGGGCATTTTGGCATGTCGAACAGAGATACATGCCATTCGCAAGCGGGACTTGGCAAAGTTCGCATTCGGGAGGATAGACAAAGTCTAATACCCGATGGAGCGTTCTGCGGAAAAAATGAGAATCGAGGTGTTTCACGGAACTTGACGCGCGATCGAAAAATGATGGTTTGAATCGATTTTTTGCTGTTTATAAAAAAATCGGCAGCATCCAACGATACTGCCGATTGATTTACGACTTCATCGAAGACGGATTACTTCGTTTTGAAATGCAAAGTGGAGCGGCTTACTCCCGCTTCTTTGCGGACATGAATATTGAGCTTATCAAATTCACTGAATGCTTTTAGTCCATTGGACATCATTTCTTTGGTGCTGATGAACTGGCTTTCTGCAAACTCGTTACCGGCAAATACGGCAGATTTATTTTTTTCGACAGCATTTAACCATTTCTCGCCGAATTTAGTCATGGCACCGAAATCCATTGTAAAGAATGCTCCTTTAACACCTGTGTTTGAAGCATCTGCGGCTTTCACCAGATAGCCAGCATGTTTTTTCGATGAGGAAATCACAAACCATTTGTCGCTCACGCTAACGGATGGGGTGAAGTCATCAGTGAACAAGGGCGCGGCAAAAAACCATGTGGTCAGGTCGTTGTTGTTCGAACTCATTGGCTTCGGCATGGCTTGCTCCGAGCCCATCATCTCACTCACGCTCTTCATAAGGTTTTCTCCTGAGGCGTTGATGGTTTTCCAGCTATCTGCAAGTTTGGCGCGATCGGCAACAGGGCTGATCGCAGAGATTCGAGGAAATACACCATCGTTTACGAGTTCTTGCGGCACGCCTGGGATGGGTGGCATTTCTCCATTCAAGTCCAAGATCACGGCGGTTTCGTTGCCAATACCTTCGGCCATTTGCGTGCTTAGTGCCGCCCAAATCTTCACGGCATCGGTGCGAAATGTTTGATCAAACATCGTGAAACCTTGCTTGAAGGATGTCATTGATGGGTCTTCAATTTCCAATTCTGCGACACTCTTGGCCACGGAGTATGCGGCTTGAACGGTAGCCTCAAGATAGGCGCGCACGGCATTGTCGTAAGCGGGGTTCGATGTCCAGTTCGCAAACATCGCAATGCCATCACCTTTGGCCAAAGCACCAAGTTGATTGTTCTTTGCAATATTCAAGCCGGGCAAGGACGATCCGCCGAAGGTTTCCACGCGGAATCCTTGATCCAGCATCGCAATGGCACCAAAATCAGACGGTACATCCATGCTGAGCACATCTTTTTCACTCTCGGAAACAATTTTCAAAAGAGTCTCGATTTCCCGAGTATCAATCTTTCCGTTGCCGGCAAGGCCGTCGCTTAGGCCATCACAGAACACACTGATTCCACCGCTTTTCTGAGCTTGCTCTAACACGGACTGGCTGGCGTAAAGGAGGGCAATTTGCTTTTTCTCTAAGTATGGATCAACAAACGCAAGGCTTTTGCTCGCCGCGAATGACTCGGCAGGAGTCGCCGCAAATTGGAAATCCTCAGGGCGTGAGCCAATGAGAATCAATTCGTAACCATTGACGGAACCGCTGCCGATGATGATGTTTTTGTTCTTGGCAACCTTGAGCATGTCAGTGGTTGTTTTGTCGCCAAATTGCGTTTTTAGTTGTTCATATCCATCACCTTCTGCCAGCTTGACAAGTGCTTCGCCAGAAATGCGAGTTCCTTTGAACGAATGCCCGCCAACTTCGAATTCGTATTCCTCGACGAATGGCATCTGGCCAGCAAGTCCTGTTGCAACCATAGCGAATCCGCTTTTCACGAGTTCAGCGTTTTCGGATGTGGTTTTGCAACCGAAATAAATGGGAGGCATTTCCGCCTTTTCCAACCATGTCGCGCCAAATTTGGGATCGCTCAAAAGATCTTTCATCATCTTACGACTCGCTTCCATTTTCTTCATTCCATCTTCATCATCGCCGCCGATGTCGCTTAGAAATGTTGAAGCAAGCATTTTCATCGAGTGGTAAGCAGAACGCTCGCTGTAGATCGAAAGATTGCCTGTCTGCTTGGCTGTGCCTTTTCCTGTGGCTAAGAAAAACTCTTTCGATAAAATATCTCCCGCGCTAAGCGATTCGCCACTCGAGTCTAGAAAGGCTTCTGCTTCAGGATTTTCATCGGCGAGGCTTTGCCATAGTTTTGAAGCTTTCAGGCTGTCGATGATCGATTGGCCGTTTTGGAAAAGCATCAATGTTTCAGTGTCGGCAGGCAGCATTTGGGCGAAACCTAATTTTGCGGCACGGTCAACAGGAGCCACATTCGTGACGACTGGCGTTTCTACAATTGGTGGCTCGGTCGTTGTCTCTCCTGCAGTAGTCGTAGTAACAGGTTCCGAAGTCGGCGGTGCAGGAGTGGGTTTTTTGCAAGAACTCAATGCGATGGTTGTGGCAATCGGTAATGCATAGAACAGATTTTTCTTCTTCATAGATAATGTATTTTTATGGTATGTATGGTTGCAAAATTCTTTTTTGTAATCTGACTTATTTTCACCGAAGTAAAAGGCTGTTACAAAATAGCAATATTTGTGACGGCTCAAAGGGAAACAGAATTCAATTGCTTCTACAATGGGAAAATTCAGTAAAATTTGGACACGTGACTAAGTCGCTGAACATACGGAACGGAGTAAGGTATTCACTCAGCCAGTGAATCTTTTTGGGCTACGTAGCATGTTACGACACCGAAAGTTAATGGATTTGCCTCCGCATGGATCAATCCATTTTGCTGTAGAAGTTGGCACATGACTTCACCTTGAGGAAATTGCTCAATGGATGACCCAAGATATTCGTAAGCGTCTTTTTGGCGCGTGATCCAACCAGCGATTTTGGGGAGAATGTTGTGCAAATACCATCGATACGGACCACGTAAGATGTTTTGAGGGAGTGAGAAGTCGAGAATGACCAAACGTCCACCAGGTTGAAGAACGCGACACATTTCTCGAATCGCTTTTGGGTAATCTGCCATGTTGCGTAATCCGAAGGCTACAGTGACGACATCGAAGCTGCCGTTTTCATAAGGGAGGTTGAGAGCATCGGCGACGAGCGTTTTGCGCATGCCGCGCGCGCTGGCATGAGAAAGCATCTCTGCGCAAAAATCCGTAGCAATAATATCTGTTTGCGGGCAAGCTTCTTGGATATCGAGCGCTAAATCTCCCGTGCCAGATGCGACATCCAGCAATCTTTGCGGATTCCATCGTTTGATCATACGCGTGACCCATGCCCGCCACAAAAGATCCATCCCACCGCTCAAAACATGGTTGGCGAGTACATATCGATCCGCAATTCTCGCGAAAGCATCTTTAACATAAACAGCATCAGGCACGAAATGGCTGTAATGCAGGAACGGAGAAGAATCAAATTGGAATTTGTAAATGATTTTTATTTCATTGGCAGATTGATGAAAATTGAGGGTGCATTTACCGTATCAGGTATGCTCCATGAATCATTCTGCAACTTTTTCACTGCTTTCTCTAAGTGTCATTTTTCAAATGAGCACTGGTTTTCTCTACGGTGACGAAATGCCGCATGCGGCATACCCTCGACCTTTTTCTCGTCCGCCATCCATGGGGGACAATTACAATACCTGGAACGAAGCCCGAGGAGCCGATGTTGGTGCGACACCGGTTGATGCGGCAAGATTACCCTCGCGAGTTGATAACTCATCGCGTCCAGAATTTCCGCCGATTTACAAACAACACTACGGTGCTTGCGGGCAATTTACCGCCATCGCATCAATTTTCACCTACGAAATGAATGTTCGTAACGGCACGCATGCAGACACCACGGCGACGCAATTTCCTGCCACATTTTCGTGGAACATGATCAACAAGGCAAAAAATCAAGGCTCGGAAGCCTATCACGGTTGGGAGGTTGCCAAAATTCTCGGCGTGCCAACAATCAAGTCCTATGGATCTGTAGAAGAGAAAAAACTTGGCCGATGGCCTAACGGTTACGCTGTCTGGCGCGAGGCGATGGGCTATCGCGTGGCAGGTTACCGCTACACGCCCGTTGCTACTGTAGCGCAGGTAAATGAGGCGCGCGGGTGGTTATTCGATCGCAATCAGCTGAAAGATGGCAAAAAGTCCGCTGGGGGATTGTTGGCACTCGATGGGCGCATGGGAGAAAAAGGAAAAGTTACCAAAACCGTGGCGGAAGGCGAATACGGTGCAGGAGAAGAAATTTGGGTGCGTTGGTATTCCGATGGTTTTGGCCACGGCATCACCTGCGCGGGATATGATGACCAGATCGGCTTCGATGTGAATGGTGACGGGAAAATAACCAACGATATTGATACCAACGGCGATGGAAAAGTCAGCCTAGCGGATTGGGAACGCGGAGCCTTTATCGTGGTAAATTCGTGGGGAGAAAAATGGTCGAAAGATGGGAAAATTTATCTGTTGTATAGTGCGATGGTCGATCCCACGTGGGAGCGTGGTAATTATCTTGGTAGGATTGAAGTGACACGGCACATTCCTCGCCGAACCTTGAAACTCAAGCTTGCTTGCGAGAAACGTTCCGACCTGCGGGTCACCATCGGCATCGCGCGCGATAAAAATGCGACCAAGCCCGAGTTCGAAGTGCAACCTCAAGTCCTTAATAATTGGCCCATCTTCGGCAAGGGTAACAACGTTGGCGCTGTTCCTATGGCGGGACCCGACGACACCACACCGCTTGAACTCGGCATAGACCTTACTCCTCTTTATCAAATGGGGGACATCGCACCCATTAGTAGCAATCGCATTTTCCTTCGATTTTCCTGCTCGAAAAAAAGTAAGACTCTCGGGCAAGTCCATGCCTGTGCCATTCGCACTTATGATGAAAAAGGAAATTTTCTTCGTGAATCGGAGATTCCTGTAGAAAATGGCTACTTTAGTAGTGAATTTCGACAGATCGAAGCCGTTGTCGAATAAGGCATATTCCGCGCCTACCTGCTGCCATACCTACGAATTTTTCCCTTCGACGACTTGCGAAACCGAAGCATGCGCGTATGTTGCGCCATCATGAGTCAACAGCCAACGATCGGACAACCCGCACCAACATTCCACGCCACTGCCATCGGTGGTGCCTATGATGAGCCAACCACTGTCACACTTGCTGATTTCGCAGGACAAAATGTGGTGCTCTATTTTTATCCTAAAGACGACACTCCAGGCTGCACCAAACAAGCCTGTGCCTTGCGCGATGGCTGGCTTGATCTTTCTTCAAAAGCGCAAGTATTTGGCGTCAGTATTGATTCGGTGAAAAGTCACCAGAAGTTTCTGAAAAAACACAATTTACCCTTCCCTTTACTCAGCGATGAAGCTCACATTTTAGTCGAAAAATTCGGCGTATGGGTCGAGAAAAGTATGTATGGGAAAACCTACATGGGTACCGAGCGAACGACGTTTGTCATTGGTGCCGATGGTTTGATCAAAGCGGTTTTCCCGAAAGTGAAACCAGAGGAACATCTCGCAAAATTACTCGAGGTGCTGTAGCTCAGCTTTGCATGTGAAATGCTCCAGCACAACATCGACTGATGTCTGTTAGGCAAGTTCTGGTTGCTCGGTTACATTTTTGTTTATGGGAAAATGATTCAAATTCTCACATTTCGCGAAACTTTTCCCCGTTGTCCCACTTATACATCGTATGATTTCACCGGCGGAAGATGCATGGACAAAAGAAGAGGCGGCTCATTTATTGAATCGCGCGGGCTTTGGTGCTACGATCAAAGAGGTGGAAACACTTCACGCGATGGGACGACGACAGGCAGTTGAGTATTTGCTTACCGAGCGTCCAGATCCGAATGCTGAAACGTGGCCGAAGTGGGCGAATGAACAAATGCTTGCCGAAAAAAGCCGTGAGCGCTTCGAGGCCATTCGGCAATTTCGCCAAACGTCTCGCAATCTCTCAGAGCAGGAACTGGATCGCAAACGTCGCGAGGCAATCCAGAAATTTCAGCAAGAGGAACGGAGAAATGGCCTCGAAGCACAAGTTTGGTGGCTGAAATCAATGCTGACTTCACCGAATCCGTTGAAGGAAAAGATGACGCTGTTCTGGCATGATCATTTCGCGACAAGTTTCCAGAAGGTCAAAGAGCCGACCTTTCTGATGTTGCAGCATCGGCTGTTTCGCGAGCATGCGTTAGGAAATTTTAAATCTCTTACACACGCGGTAGCGAGGGACGCAGCGATGACGCTATATTTGGATACGCAGAATTCGCGCAAGGGCAAACCGAATGAAAATTTTGCCCGTGAACTAATGGAGCTTTTTACTCTCGGGCAGGGGCATTACACGGAGGAAGATATTCGGCAATCGGCTCGCGCTTTTACCGGATACAATTTAGACCGTCGCACGGGAAAAGTGTCTCAGCAGAAAAATCAGTGGGACGATGGCGATAAGACATTCCTCGGAAAAACGGGGCGCTTCGATGGCGATGGCATTATTGATGTAATTTTCGGGCAGGAGCAAGCGTCGCGCTACCTCTCGATGAAGTTATGGGAATATTTCGCCTATGAAAATCCCCCTGACACAGCGGTGGTGGCATTAGGGAAAACCTTAGCGGCAGCGAAATTTGAGATCAAACCACTCCTGCGCGAGATTTTTCTATCGAAGGAATTTTATGCGCCGGAATGCATGGCGAATCAGATCAAATCCCCTGTGCAGTTTCTCGTGCAGAGCCTTAAGCAATTGGAAACGCCTATGGTGCCGCCTGCCTACGCACTCTACGTGCAAAGCCAACTTGGGCAAATCCTCTTCGCCCCGCCGAACGTAGCCGGCTGGGATTGGGGAAAGGCGTGGATCAATACAAACACCTTATTCACTCGCTACCAAATCTCCGGTTCACTCACCAAGGGAGGCAAGAATCCCAGCGCCGACCAAGGCATGGGCAAGGCCAAAGGTTTTGCCGGCGGCGGCGGCATGGGAGGCATGCAATCCGCGCTAGAATTCTCCTGGCAGGGGCCTGATTTCGAGGCCATCGTGCCACGGGCGATGCGCGATGACTTGCCGCTACTGGTTGATGCGCTGATTGAGCGATTTTTCCACCGCAAGCTGCCCGATAAAGTTCGCGAGAGCTTTATGGCCTACGCAGCGGAGAAAAAAGGCGTCGTTTTTACAAATCAAGAAATTGCCGAACTGGTTCACCTAATGATGAGCACGCCGCACTATCAACTTTGCTAACTCCTTTCCTGATACTTCATTCATTCTAGAAACAATTATGAAAACTCGTCGTGAATTCCTCAGCCGCACACTCCTCGGCGCCTCTGCCACATGGACGGTGCCGGGCTTTGTTAATCATACCTTCGCCGCGTTAGATGCCGCCACGCGCGATTCCGCCACGCAAATCGCCACTGGGAAAGACTCGCCCATCCTCGTGGTCATCCAACTCGCTGGTGGTAATGATGGACTCAATACTCTCGTACCCTTCGCCGATGATGCCTACTACAACGCTCGCCAACGCATTGCAAAAAAGGAAAAAGAATTGATCCGCCTTAACGACCAAATCGGCCTCAATGCCAGCATGCCCTTCCTGGGTTCGCTATATAAAGAAGGCCATCTCGCCTGCATTCAGGGTGTAGGCTATCCGAATCCGAACCGCTCGCACTTTGTCTCGACCTCCATCTGGGAAACGGCAGATCCGAGTACGCGATCGAACACCGGTTGGATCGGTCGTTACTTTGATAACGCCTGCTCCGGCGCAGATCCTACCGTGGGTATTAGTTTCAATAAAACCCAGCCGGAATCCTTTGGTGCGTTAAAAAACTCCGGCATTTGCCTGTCCTCGCCAGAACTATACCGCTGGATTCATGGCGGCGGAGAAAAAGCGCAAGCGGAAGAATTTTTTTCCGAACTGAATCGTCCCGATGTTGATAAAGAGGCGGATAACTCGCCCGTTGACGGTGCCAGCATCGGCATGAGCGGCGGTGGCAAGCCCGGCATCGTCCAAGGGGAAAGCAACCTCGCCTTCCTTGAGCGTGTCGCTATGGATGCCCGTGTTTCTTCATCAAAAATTTTGGAAATTGCAGCCCGACACAAAACCCAAGTAACCTACGACGGTTCGCCCTTGGCTCGCAGCTTGAACCTCGTCTCCCGCATGATCGCAGGCAAATTACCAACGCGGATTTTCTACGTTTCTCATGGCGGATTCGACACGCACAATAACCAAGCGAACTCGCACGATCGCTTGCTGTCGCAACTCGATGGAGCCATCAAATCCTTCATGCAAGACATTAAGTCTCAAGGAAATGCCGACCGCGTCACTGTGATGACATTTTCCGAGTTTGGGCGTCGCGTAGCAGAAAATGCCAGCGGCGGCACAGATCACGGGCAAGGAAGCTGCATGTTCGTCGCTGGAGCCCCAGTGAAAGGCGGGCTTTACGGCAAGCAACCGAGCCTAACTGATTTATCGCAAGGGGATTTAAAATTCACCACCGATTTCCGCAGCGTTTACGCCACCTTGTTAGATGAATTCATGAAAACCCCCTCCATGCCCGTGCTAAAAGCCAAGTATCCAAGCCTCGGTTTCATGGCGTAATTTTCTTGGTGTTTCGTTCTTTGTAGGCCGCTTTCCTTTTTCTGTTCCAAACTAGTTGATCTTGGCGCTTTTACTGTCCCGTTGATGAGCGTATCTAACGCCTAAGATCAATACTCGTTTGTTTCTAATTAGATCTTTTTCTATCAATTCATTGGCATATCTGGAAGGGGCGATTAGGGCGCAATGATTAGATTACTAAACTGCGCAGTGTTAAGGGTGGAATCGCTGCCGCTGCTTACGGCAAGGCCGATGTAGCAGTTGGATGCGAAGGTGGTGTTGGTGGTGCTGCCTACCGTTGTCCAAGTCGTTCCATTGCTGCTCGTATAGGCGGTGATCGTGTTGCCACTGCGGACGAG
>CAMAYN010000068.1 GCA_945862285.1 Akkermansia muciniphila
GGTTTTGGATTTTTTGAAATCTTTATCGGCTTGGCGATTGGGCTGATCATGGGACGTATGATGCAGCTTGAGAGAGGAAGTGGACTCCGGACTTTTTGTTTTTCGGTGAGTATTCAGAACTTCGGCTATACCGCGATTCCAGTAACGCAGGAATTATTTGCGGCTGCTGTTCCAGTCTTGATCGTGCATAACTTGGGCGTTGAGCTCTCGATCTGGACGGTGGGGATTTTTTTAATGACGAGTCGCCGGCAAGCATCGTGGAAGAAATTGTGCAATGGGCCAGCGATTGCCGTTCTTGTGGGCTTAGTTTTCGTGGCACTTGGCTGGGATCAATACGTCAAAGGACCAGCGCGCGAGGCGATGCATTTGCTAGGGAGCGGCGCGTTTCCACTGGCGCTGACGATGACGGGGGCGTTGATGTTTGAGATGATGCAAGTCGAGAAGCCCTCATGGAGAATCGCTGGTGGAGGAACGATCCTTCGGTTGGGGGTCATACCATTTGTGCTATTATTCATCGTGAAGTGGCTGCCGATGCCTCTGGTGTTAAAGCAGGTTCTACTCGTTCAGGCCTCGATGCCAGCGGCGATGTCGCCTTTGATTATTGCTCGCATGTATGGTGGAAGGCCGGGAATTGCGGCACAAATTATCATTGTTTCAACGGCAATCAGTTTATTCACCTTGCCATGGATTATTAATTTAGGCGCGCGATGGCTAGAAATCCCCTTGCAATCCAAGTAGATGAATTCGGAGCAAAATGGCATGAGTCCAGATGATTTTCGGCGATTGCTTGGGCAAATCGCCAATGCAAGGATGCCGTTTGGCAAGTTTGGACCTGAGACCGTGCCACCGCATGGGGCGTGGATCATTGATTTACCCATCGAATACCTCGCCTGGTTCAAGGAGCGCGGATTCCCAAAAAGCCCGCTAGGTGAACTTCTAGAAGCGGTTTACGATATTAAATCTCATGGCATGGATGCCTTGTTTGACCCCATGCGGCAACAACATGGAGGTCGATCAAAGTTGCGCCCACAACGGAAGAAAAAATACGAGTTTCCGAATCAGGAAGAATAGCCAATCAACTGGTTCAAAAGATTGACCAGGATCAATGATGTAAATATACTGGACTCATGAAAAGTGTTCGATTGCTCCTTTTTAGTCTGCTAATAAATTTTTCTCATGCGGCAGAGTTAGTCGATACGGATCATGACGGCATCGATGATTTAAGTGAAGCTCGCTATGCGCTAGATCCAAACAACCCCGATGATGCGCAGGGAGATCTCGATTCCGATGGAATTCCCAATGTGGTGGAGTTTCGCGCTGGGGCGGATATGACCAAACGTGACCGTGTAAAAGGTGTGGTGACTGATGAATTGTGGTTAGAGTCGTCTTCGGGACTAGTGAATTCTTCTTCCTTAAGGATTGCGGCGCAAGCACTGCCAGCGCGCCGAAGTTTTTTGACGAAAATCGCCATCGATTACGATCACACAAAGGATAACAATTATATTCGTCGCATTTGTGGTTACATCACACCACAGGTGTCTGGTGCTTATACCTTCTGGGCGACGGCGGATGACGATTGTCGATTTTTGCTTTCGACTACGGAATCGAAGTTTGATCGAGTGAAGTTGATCGATTGTTCTACGTTGGGTCAGGGAGCAAATTTTGATCTTGATCCGACGATGAAATCACAACCCGTGACCTTGGTTGAAGGTAGGAGTTATTACTTTGAACTTTGGCAGACGGAAGGAATCGGCAATTCGAATTTATATCTTGCCTGGCAACAGGGAACGAGGAAGCGGGAAATTGTTTCGGCGGCATTTTTAAGCTCGTATGAATTCCGCGATGAAAAAGATCGGGATAACGATGATTTACTGGATGCGTATGAACGCACGAATGGACTCAACCCCGATGATGCTGGGAATGAAGGGAATCTCAAAGATGGCTGGTATGGAGATTGGGATGAAGATGGTTTAACCAATGGTGATGAACAAGAGGCGGGGACATTTGCCAATCGCGCAGACAGTGACGGCGACTTGATGAATGATTATGATGAAATGGTGTTTTTTAAGTCTGACCCAAATAAGAAAGATATGGGAGAAATGGCCTTGGAGAAGCGATTTTTAGCCGCCGATTATGCAACGAAAAGCAATGAATGGCAAAAAAATGAAGCCGATGGCAGTATGGAAATGAAGGAAAATACCGGCACGCTAACTTACGAATATGAGTGCCCCAGCGATGGATTTTACTCAGTAAATTTTTCTATCGTCAACGCGAACTCATTCAAATCCGAAGTACACCACGTGAGTATTTTTTTCAATGACATGTGTGTTTGGTCGAGAAACGTTATGATGGAAAAGGAGAAAGCCTTATATGTTGCGGCGCTGCTTCCATACTTGTACCAAAGCGGAAAATACGAGATCAGTATCGTAACAAAAACATACAGCCAGTATTCGAGGGTGCGAGTCAATGACGTGAAGATCTTTACGGCCGCCGGTGACGATACAGATCGGAATAAGCGTGTCGATTGGGTAGAGAGTTTTGTTAAAGAGAAAAATGGTTTAGATCAATTGACTCTCCTGAGTAAAACAAGTCCTGCCGTGCTTGAAGGATCTGTTCAGCGTCCTGATTTTATGCATGCCGATGGTTTGAAGTTGCACAATGCACCGAATCGCCGATTCTTCGCGGAATTGCGTTTATCGCCACTGCTCCCAACGCAGCAGAAAATCAGCTTCGAAGAAGGAGCCTTTGAGCAAGTCTGCGAAGTGATGTGGGTTCCGACGAATCTTAATGAGGGAACGACTCCCATCATCCGTCAAGGCGACTCCTTGCGCCTCACCTATCTTGAACCGAATGCGGAAGATCATCATGCACTAGACATGACTTTGATCGTCGAAGGCAAGGAGTATCAGTCGCAAACCAATCTTCCGATTGCTATCGCTTTTCCTAACAGCGGAGATGTGGAGGTTGTATGTTCGGTGAAGAAAGTTGATGGCTCGATCAGCCAGACAAAGCATAAAGTAAGTGTTCTCCCCGTTATCGATTTAGGGCAATCCTTGAGCCTGGTGCATGTGCAGCGCGAGTTGTCATTTTCTAACCTTCCGAAAAACCACATTCTCGAATTTGATGAGGCTGTCACCATTCAAGAAGTAACGCCTAACGAAAATTTTTTGGCGATCTCCAATACAATCGGCGAATCTCCCATCCTGCTAAGAAATGGTAAAAAGGGACTCATTGTCGGGCGAGGTACCATCAATACCATCGAAGTGGACAGGATGAAATTCACTTTGATTTCATTACCTAATGGTAACTTGCCAGATGCGCAGCAGGCTTATGAGTTTACTTTCCAAGTGATAGGAAAAATCAACGACGAAGAAATCCGAGTGCATTTCTTAGGCAAGCAAGTTAGCTCTCTTTCTGGTGGTACAGAGGCATCGTTTTTTCGATCTGACATTGATCACAAGAATACTTTTCAAGTAACGATGCTTATCGGCGAAAAAACCAAAATATTCGGCACGAAGGTTTCGATCTGGAAAAATGGAAAGAAAATTGCTGAGGCATTTTAGTGCGTAGCGTTCAAACGGCAGAGGAATGAACGCAGATCCGCTGATCAAAAGATGCCAAAATGCCGTTTCACTAATTCGGCAACGTAGGTGAAGTTTTCGTTATCGCGCAGAGGCATAGGTGCGTGAAGTGTGAGCAAAGGCACAGCTTCCCGTGTGTGATCCGTGCCAGAAAAATACGGATCATTGCCGTGATCTGCTGTGATAAAAAGGAAATCATCTTCACGAATTTCCCGCAAAAATTCTCCCAACCACTGATCAAATTGTTCTAAGGCTTTGGCATATCCCACAGCATCGCGGCGATGGCCATACAGCATGTCAAAGTCAACCAGATTGGCAAAAATGAAATGGGACTGCTGACGATTTTCTCGCCAAATTTTTTCAATGGATTTCATGCCGTCGGCATTCGATTTGGTGGGATGGCTTTCGGAAATTCCCATGTTGCAAAAAATGTCAGCAATTTTCCCTATGCCAATCACATCGACTCCCTGATCTTGTAAATCCTGCATCATCAACCGCGGTGGCGTAAGTGAGAAGTCGCGACGGCCAGCAGTTCTGGTGAAATCTTGTGGATGGGCACCGAGGAATGGTCGGGCAATCACGCGACCGATGCGAATACCCCTTTCATCAATGACTTCTCTGGCATTTCTACAGACGGCATAAAGTCGTTCCAGTCCGAAGCTTTCTTCATGGGCGGCGATTTGCATCACGGAATCGACACTGGTATAAAGAATCGGCTTCCCTTCAACCAAATGCTGCTCACCAAAATCCTCGATCACTGCCGTTCCAGAGGAAATAACATTTCCAATAAATTTGACGTTAGCGCGCTCTTCAATGTCTACAATAAGATCTGGCGGGAAGGTCGGAAAAGTGGCAAAGGGTATCGTAGTAATAGCACCAGCAAGCTCCCAATGACCTGTCGTCGTATCTTTCCCCGCCGATGCTTCGTGCAAACGAGTTGCCTGTGAACCGGGAATCAGATCAGGCGATGCGGGAATCATTGCGTTATTTTCTCGTAAAATATCGTATAGACCAAGCCGTGCCAGATTGGGCAATTGGATTTTTTCATGAGCAAAAATTTTCCCTAATGTATCTGCCCCACTGTCACCGTAAGCATCTGCATCACGTGCATTTCCACAACCTACCGAGTCTAAGACGATACCAACTGCGCGCATTTCGATAGTCATTTCAATCAGAGACCTGCCATTTCGCAATCACAAACACCTTATAATCAACGATTAGAGGATTATGTCCTGTTTGTGAAAAACTCGATCAGGGGCAAGATTCTGAGAAATAATCCGTTGAAACAAAAAATCCATTGAATAAAATCATCGAATGAACTATCATACCCGCCGGTAAGCAAACGGGGGCGTTCTGGTTTCGACGGGATGTTTGACGCGCTGACTGCACGTGGAGGTTAATCGGTTGGCCTCCTTAAAAGCCGATTAAAACAAATAAATGCAGACTCCAACGAGTACGCAATGGCCGCTTAATTGACCGCCACGCCGGAACCCTGACGCCTGTTGAGGGGGATGGCGACTACGTAACAGGCTGGGTATGATGTCGGGTGACCGGACGGATTGCTGAGAACTCACAGGTCGCTAGGATCAGGACGCCGCATGAGAGCCGAATGACTCCGAAATTCTGATCGCATGATAAACGTGTAGATGTCTGTGTGAATGGCGTTCCGGACAGGGGTTCGACTCCCCTCGCCTCCACCATCCTTCGCTCAGGGGCTAGCGACAACGGCTCCTGAGCGAAGGATGGTGCTTCGCCCTTATTTGATTCTGATGGCGGGCGCTTGGCTCCTTCCTTGAGCATCGGCTAGTCAGGTCATTCATTCATGATACCAACTTCAGCAGTTCTGACTTCGAACAAGAATTTTGAACCACAGATTTCACGAATTCTCACGGATTCGGTTCAAACATTGAGACTTCATCCGTGGCTTGAATCCTAGTTTTCAGCTTACATGGGTGATCTCCTGTGCTAGACACATGAAAGGTCGCAACAGTCTGTGCCTAGATTTTATTCACACATTGAAGTTGATGATTTACTCTTCGAGAAAGGTTGCAAATCATCGCTCGATGATGAAAACTCAATTCATGCAGGTTTTAAAAGTGAAATATGTGCTGTGGGCGGCGGACTGGCAGCGTTGTTTGAAATTCTATCGGGAACTATTCGGGGGCGTGGTGAGTTTTGAAAGCGAAGTCTGGAGCGAGATTGTCATCGCTGGTGCCACGCTAGGCATTCACGGAGGTGGGGAAGGCAAACGCACATGGACAGGTTTATCCTTTCAGCTCGATGATCTGCGAGAGGGCATTGCCCGTTTGACAGAATGCGGCGGCGGCCTCACGTGCGAGCCGAACGACACCCCCGAAGATCCAATCCATCTGGCAATGTGCATCGATCCTGAGGGCAATGAATTTATGTTGACCCAGAGCCGACGTTGACGGGTGCGTGGCAAACATACACGCGGTAATCTCCTAGGTTAGATAATTCTCCTCGACTCACGAGACGCGGATGCTTGAATCCTCTGCATGAAACATGTTGTCATCACAGGTGTGTCTCGCGGCTTAGGGAAAGCTGTTGCATTACGATTTTCTGCAGATGGTTGGATCGTGAGCGGCTGCGGCACCGATGCCGCAGCGCTTCAGTCGCTTACTCAAGAACTCGGCTCCACGCATCTGATACAAGTATGTGATGTCACCGATCCCTCATCCGTCGCTGCGTTTGCCCAAAATGCCTGCAAGCACGCTGGCTCACCGGATTTGCTACTGAACAATGCCGCTACCATCAACCCTAGCAAACCTCTGTGGGAAGTTACGTCCGAAGAGTTTGCCAAGGTGATTGATGTGAATATTAAAGGCGTCCACCTCATCATCCGCGCCTTTTTGCCTGCCATGATCAAGCGTGGCAGGGGAGTCGTGGTGAATTTCTCCTCGGGATGGGGGCGCAGCACTGCGCCGGAAGTCGCCCCCTACTGCGCGACCAAGTGGGGCCTTGAGGGGCTCACTTCTGCGCTCGCCCAAGAACTCCCACCTGGCCTCGCCGCAGTTGCGCTTAATCCTGGTGTCATCGATACACGGATGCTGCGATCCTGCTTCGGCGAACACGCCGCCAGCTACCCAAGTCCCACCGAATGGGCAAAAATCGCCGTGCCATTTTTGGCGTCGTTGAGTAGCAAGCACAACGGCATGCCCCTCACCGTTCCTGGTATGTGATCCGAGGCGGAGTCATCTTGACTCCCTGCTCAAGCACCAATCGAACTCAATTGTGGGTGTAGCAGGCGGTCAAAGATATGCATCGTATAGAATTTTTGTTCACAACATAGTTAGAAATTTTCTAGTGACGAAGTTACCTTATTTTTCCTTGGTCTTAGTAGGGAAGGGGGATCCTTTTTGTTTGTTGCTGGTTGTTACGAGTGTCTCGTGTTCGCCGATTGTTACGTCGCTGTGAAAATGATTGTTTTCTAGTGTGATCGATCGCGCTTTGGCAATTCGGAGTGGGGCGAAGAAGGTGCAGTGTGCGATGTGAACCTTTTGAATGCAGGTTTGGTGGATTGGTCCTTTGCCGCCGCTTTGGGTGACCAAGCCAGCGCCGCGTCCGATGTGGAATTCACTGTGGCTGATATGCAGAAAATGCGGGCCACAACCTTCGACGTTATCTTGATTCGTGGCGATACCGTAGCACACGCTATAGCAGTGAAATCGGCAATGTTCGATCGTAATCGATGTTTGAATCCGGTTGCTGAAGTTCGCTGTGCAGTGGCGCATGAGGGTGTCTGGATTGCTGGCTTCCTTTGCCCAAACTGTTAGTCCTGGCATCAGCCCAGGGATGGCTTGGGCAAGTTGAATCGTGACTTGCGGGCAGTTGCCGCCTGGAATAATGGACTTACCGTCGTTGTTGGGTTTTTCGCTGTAATGACTGATCTTCGCAGCGCCGATGAGGGAGTTATCTGGAGTCATGACCATCAATGTATCACCGCCGCGCATGGGGTTGTATTGGATGGGAAATTTTTGTCGAATGACGATTTCGGTTGGCGAGATGACTTGTAAAATCTTCGAGCTTAACAGGCAAAAATTGTAATCATCATCGCCAGTGCCTTTTGTGTCGCAGTTTTCGAAGTGCAATTTTGCACGGTTGGCAGTGACGTGAAAAGCATCGCGGCAGGCACTCATGCGGCGGGCGCTGTCGGGTTTCGGCACGACATCGACATCGAAAAATCGGCAAAGTCCCTCACATCGGTAAATACTGAAAGCAAACCATGGTGCGCCCCAGATTTTGATGTTTTCTAATGAGATGTTGGTGGCATCATGGATATCAAATAAAGCACCGGGACCACGGCGGTGGCTTACACCTGCGCGTGGCGCGCTGAAGCCCGTTACGCCAAGTTTGATGGTGGCAGCCATCGCTTTGGTGATGGAGTGATCACCGCAGTGAATTCGTACCTTGCTCGCATCAAGATGTTCTACGTGCGAGACTTGAAGGTGTCTCGCCGCTTTTGGGTGTTGCCCGTTTTCGCACCAGATAAATCCTCCAAACCATTGTTCGCCGTCTTCTTTGGTGGGACCATGGATCGCTGCGGCTTCATCGGATGTAACCTCGATGTATTGCTCTTTGAGATTCAGTGCCGTTACTGTTGATTCCACAAACATGCTGGTGGTGAAATCGACACGCAAATTTTTCATGATGATCCGATTCGCGAAATGAAGGTCGGCAAAACGAATGGCGGAATCGAGCAGAAAGGTGGAATTGTTTCCTTCGATGGTGAGCTGATCTGTATGGCGTAGGGATAGGAGATAACGGTCTGTGCCACTTGCAGCGAAGATCGTTTTGTTTTTTGGGAAAACCAAGGTTATAGCGGTGCCTTTCTCCTGCCTCGCCGCTTGAAGGAGCTTGATGATCGCGGGACCATCGTCGGTTATTCCATCTGCTACGAGCCCGAAGTCGATGGCGCGGAGTTCTTTGCCATGGCAGGAGTTTATGGCTGCGAAACATGAAACAAATAGGGCGAAATACCATTGAAGGATTTGCAGGAAGCGTGATCTCGGAACTTGGAACATATTTCGGATGAGGAATGGGGCGAATTTTTCCAAGATAGAGTTCAGGGAAAATATTTTATATGCGCTAGATTCAGTTGATGCTCTTACTGTGCTCGTAGATGGATTGTAGTAGAGAAAGAGAAAGACGCGCCGGGGAGAAGTTCGTGCATTTCGTGGTTGAGAATGGCGGGTTCGATACAAACAAATTTCTTGTATCCGTCATCGGGTAAATCGGCGAGTCGTTGTGACTTGGCGATCCATGGATTCCAAATCACGGTTGTGGGTGAGGCACTTTTTTCGACTTGGATGATGCGTTTTTTATCGCGATCAACGAGCTGCGTGGGGCATGTTGTATGGAAATTGGCATCGATTTCTCGATCAAAGTGCAGTGGGTCAAGCGGGAAATCTGCGGTGATGGTGTTGACACAATCCGTGTAGGGCGCTCCAGCTAGACCAGTGACATGGACTTGCGAAATATCGCCCACTGAAAAATAACTGTGCATGGCACCGCCAACATGGCGTGGTTTCTCGTCTTGATTGGTGGTTTCAAGGCTGATGTGCAATGAATCCCCAAAGGAGATTTCGACCTTTGCGCTGAGGCCATCAATGGTCAGCGAGAGGCCGAGTATGATCTTTTCTGGCGTATCGATGGCACTATCAAGATTCCAGAAATGGATGCGGGCAAAGCCATGAGAGGGCAGTGAGGTATCGGTAGGGTGCGCACTGAACCACGGCCAACACAAGGGAATCCCGCCGCGAATGGCCTTGCCCGCTTTCATGTGGGTTTCTGGACTCAAATAAAAGACTTCATCGTGGTCGCGCGGAATCCATGAGAGCACATGGGCACCGTGAAGAGCAAGTCGAGCGCGACAGGTGGAGTGAGTGATGTCTAGAATCGGGAAAGAGGGATCGGCGGAATCGAGCTTGATGGATGATGGGAGCGGAATCATGATGTCTTGCGGTGGCTGTGAATAATCTTGCCTATCTTGTCGATTTCGCCAATGGAAATTGCCGTTTACTGATGCCAATGAGGATCGGCGCTGGTCGAAGTGTGCCGATTTTTTCGTATTTCACGACCTGCCATGCTGTCGATAATCCAGCGACATGGTTCAAGACTGCTGACGTTTCCTCATCCCCGCCGCTGTGGCCAGGGTAGCAAACGATGGTGATCCTGCCACCGTCTTGGAGGATGCAGCATGCGGCATCAATGGCAGCTAGAGTATCAGAGACGGTAGTGATGCAGGTATGCGCAGCACCTGGCAGATAGCCAAGGTTAAACATTACCGCACGGGCTAAGGAGAGATGGGTTTCTAGCGTGGCGTGGGAGGCGAGGTGCCAGTGGATGTTGTGGTGGTTTTCGCAGTGCCGTTGTGCGGCGTCGATGGCTTGCTGTTGAATATCAAAGGCGTGAACCTTGCCGGTGGGCGTAACACATTCGGCAAGGAAATGAGTGTCATAGCCATTGCCCGTCGTGGCATCTACTACGGTATCGCCCGGTTGGATAACTTCGCGAATCCAGACCTGGGCAAGTTCGGTGGGGCGGGGGAAACCACTTGTCATTTTTGCAGAAATGGGGTCGATGAGTGAGAGTAGGGATTGATGATTTGGGGGGACAAAATCGATTGTTCTACGGCTGTCTTTCGTAAATGCTATAGCCGCAGTGCCAGTCCTTACTTATGACAATGGCATCATCGGTAGTAGGTGCAACGTTGTAGCCGCCGCGTTCGACGATGAGAAAATCACGTCCTTCAACGGTGCGGACTTCCATTTTGAGAGCTTGGTCATCGTCCATTCCGATGAGCCGATCACCGGACCAGAAATAGCCACTATGAAATTTCGATTTGGCAACTGTTCCGCCATCGATAATCTGAAGGAGATCCTTCGGGTTTTTGATAACAGGGTCAGGAGATTTCCCGTTTCTGGGTTTGAGGTAATTTTGAATGGATGAATCAATTTCCGCTGGTTTTGTCGGTTGTGGATAGATCGCCCAGGCCCATGTGCCGACTACAGATTTGTTTGGGGTAAATGTTCCACTATAGGCATACATATCAGATTCTTTTCCGCTAATATACGACTCAAGTGTCGTCCGCGGAATGCGGCGAACGTAATCTTCACCTTGAGGCAAAACTTTGAGAATCCCGCCGATGCGGGAGCGAATCACCCGGCCAGCTCCACTGATGGGTGCATTCGTTTTTGGCTCAGTGATCTGTTTGGGAATCGATGTATAAGCATCTTTCATGGTCTTCATCGCATACTCTTTGATCGGCTCCGGTGCTGTTTTCATGGCGTTTGTCATCGCTGATGAGATTTGATATGATGATGCATCAACGCGAACATTCGCAGCAAACTTTGCAATGGCGGGAAGTACTTTTTGATAGTGGGCGCTATCTGAGGCGATTTGAGTGAGTGAAACCGCTGCGGCGGTTTGCGTCCACGTGCATTTATAATCCAGCAATTCTAGAAGCCGATCGCGGTGTTTCGCGGTAAGCTCTGGACCACCTCGCCCGATTGCTGTTGCGGCATGAAAAGTCGTCCACCATGCCTCGTCTTTATTATTCAGGATTTTTCCAACCTCTTCATACATGGCAGGAGTGATTGACTTGGCTGGTAATGGAGCTCCCTTGAACATTCCCGTTAAAGCTAATAATCCTGCTTGGCGCAGTCGGGAATCGGTGGACTGGAGGAGAGGTAAGACCATGTCAACTTTGCCGCGTTTGACGACCTGATCCATGGCCAAGCTGCGGTAGTCATACTCTGGATGGTAAATGTATTTCATCAAGGTTTCATCGGGCAGTTTGGGATCGTTGAGTTTGCTGATGACCGATACCGAATCCGCTGTGCCGATGGTTTCTTTTCCAAGTTCTTCTTTGGTCAGTGGGCCACCGGGAATGGGGTCGACGGAATGAAATACATCATCTGTTTCATTGCCCCATGGTCGTGGGAGATCCATTTTTTTTGCCCATTTGCTTCGTGGCGCGCCAAAAAGTTGTAAGTGTTTCCGTGGGAAGGTGTAGGTGAGAGCAAAGAATGTGCCCCAGTCCATCGGGTCTTCGGTCGTGGATCGATCATAGCGATCATCCATTCCGGCGATGCCGATGCCTCCATCGAAGCGGCGTGAACTATCCATGACCCAGCGGCGTGTATCAAGATAAGTGCGATAAGCATTCGGACGTTTTTCACGCATTTGGCTGACGGCGGCATGATGCCAGATTTCGCCCATGCCACCGCCTGTATGTGCGGCATGGAACCAGTTTGTGGCATAAAAGGCCTTCATCGATGTATTATCACGGGCTTTGGCGAAAACAGATTCTTCTCCATCGGGGTGAATCATGGCTGCTGCTGCAAGTCCCATCGCGAGACCGCTGCTTTTTCCATTATCGCGAAAGCCGCCTTCGGGAATCCCATTACCGTAGGCGACGTTGCCGTGCCCGGCGAAGCGGTAGAATTGCCGGAAAGCTTCCTCATACATGTATTGATCGACATCCGCGCCGCAAAGTTTCGACATGAGCACAAAAGTCATGCAATGAACACCGGAAGCATGAACTTGCCCTGAGCCAGTAGAGTAGGTGAACGCCGCTGATGTACCTCTGCCGCTCCAGCCGCCGCTGTACATATTCGCTTTGAGTTCATCGCACATTTTTGAGATGACGGGTAAAACGGACTGATCGCCGGTGCGTAAGTAGTATTCGCAAAGACCAAGTCCAATATAGCCTTTATGCCAATTGTATCCGCCTACGGTTTTGATCCCACTCATCCATTTGCGGACGACGTTAAGGTCTTTTTCTTCGCCAGTTGAGAGTAGGAACAGCGCAGAACCCCAGTTCGGTTGAGGCAATTTACCAATGAGATCCGCAAGATTGCGGACGATTTTATCTGATTTGGGGCAATTGACTGGCCATGTGGCACTGTAGGCTCCCATAATGGGGATATTGACCGTCACATCGCCCACGCCTTGAATTTTCATAGTCATTTTGCCATCAGTCGCCTCGGCCTCAGTGATGATGTCGCCGAGAATGATACGTGGATCGATTTCTTGAAGAATTTTCCCATTGATGCTTTCGATGATTTGTCCTTTCTGAAGTTTGCCTGTAGCAGCAGCAGGTGACCCTGGTTCCACATTGTTGATTTGCATGGTCATACCGGGGCGAATGAGGTTAATGCCAATGCCTACAGGTCCCAAATTTCTTACCAGCCATGGCTTTTTATCTTTTTCGCTGGGGTAAGGCTGAAAGAGGAAAACATAACTGGGATCATAGTAGCTTCCAGGTTTTGCTACAGAGGCCGCGACCGGCGCAGGTTTTGCCGCAGGCGTAGTGGCAACCGGTGTAGCGGGAGGCATCGCTTTCGGTGCGGAGTTATCCTTCGTCCAAGTGGCGATGTAATGCACATCCTTTGTGCTGAGTGTATTGATCGCAATCGTCACTTCTTTGCCATCTTTGTTGACAATGACATTTTCCGCGTCAGCGCGGACAATATCAGCTTCGATCGTACGATTTTTCGTATCGGTCCAAATCCGCGCATCGGCAGACAAGGTAGCGAATATCATAACGGGAATGGTTGAAATTAGGCGATTCAACCGGTTTGTATGCATTTTATTGGTTTTAGGCATCGCTTGAGTTGTATTTTTCTGCAACTCATTTGTAAATGGTTTTTTAGGAAAAGTGCGAAATTTTACAGGTAATGCTGGCTTGCGCGGGCGAGGCTGTGCATGGTTTCTGTCGATGATGCGTAAGCAAAAAATTTCTCAATCGCGAGTGATTCCCGACCCTGTCGTTTGCGTGGATGAAGCTTCGGGAAAAGAAGCTCTGAACGGCTGGTGGCTGTGGTTGATGGTGTGGCTGTCAGGATTTTCGTGTTTGATCTATCAAGTTTTATGGATGCGCGAACTGGGTTTACTTTTCGGAAACAGCGCGCAAGCAGGAGCCATGACATTGGCGGTATTTTTTGCCGGTCTGGCGATTGGTTCGTGGTGGTGGGGGCAGAAGAGTAGTGCCGTGCGGCGGCCTTTGCGTGTGTGTGCTGGGCTGGAGTTTGGCATTGCAGCGTGTGGAGTTGCCACTTTGCTGGCACCGCAATTCGCAGAGGCGTATTACCCGACGATATATCAGCAATACGGAAAGGGTATGCTGCTACAGCTATTTATGCTGATGTGTTCTTGGGTGATGGTTTTTCCTGCGGCATTTTTCATGGGTGGGACAATGCCGATGATTGGGCAAGCGATGATTCGTGATGGGGCAGGGCTCGGCAAGCAGGCGGCGAGGATGTATGCGCTAAATACTCTGGGTGCGGCGGGAGGGGCCTTTGCGGCGGCTTTTCTTTTGATTGGTGCTTTAGGAATGCGCGCTACTTGCGGGATTGCGATGGGGATTTCGGTGATAGCCGGGCTGATCGCATGGCGAATGTCTTCTAGGGAAAATGATGCCATTGAGGAGCGCCAGATCGTACCGACAAAGGTCAAAAATGCCAGCAAGGCGGAGTTTCTGTCGCGTTGGCAAATCCGCGCGATGGCTTTTTTCTCCGGGTTTAGCGTGCTGGGTCTGGAGGTGATTTGGACGCGGTTAATGGCGCAGGTGCATGAAAATTCCGTATATGGATTTTCGGCGATTCTTGTGCTGGTTTTGGTTTGCTTGGCTTTAGGCTCATGGCTGGCGAGTTTCCTGGCTCGGAAAGAGTGGAATCCCGCGTTGGTGGTATCGATTTTATTTACCGTCGGCGGATTAAGCCTGTGCGCGATTCCTTATGCGTTTCATTGCTTGACCAATGGCGGGGCGATGCTGCCCACGGATTCGTCTTTTGTTGGCTATGTGATGCAATTATTTGTGGTCGGATTGTTGGCGCTAGGCCCGGCCGCGTTGTCGCTAGGCACCATATTTCCCTATCTGATGAAGGCCGAGCAACAACATGCCACGGAAGTCGGCAGAAGCATCGGGCACATCTCCGCAGTGAATACCGTAGGTGCCGTGCTTGGCTCGTTGGCGGCGGGATTTGTTCTCTTGGAGTGGCTTGGTCCATGGCGTTCGATGCAAGTGATGGCATCGGGGTATTTTTTGGTAGCGCTTTTTTTACCATTGGTGTCCTTGCTGGGTAGTGCGGCTTGCAAGGTGGTATCCGTAGTGTCGATGGGTTTTGCTTTTGTGATTTTCTCGCCGAAAAAATGGTCGCAAGCGGCAAAGGTCGCAGCAGCGGGAAAAAAGGAAGTCGTGCTAGAAACATGGCACGCGAGCGACTGCACGGTATCCGTGGTGAAGAACGCGCAGAACGATGTAGCGATCAAAATTAATGAAAATTACGGCCTTGGGTCGCGATTGGCTTTCACTTCACAGATTTTTCAAACGCGGATTCCTATGCTGATTTTTCCGCAAACGGAGAGGATCTTCTACCTTGGAATGGGCACCGGAATCACGGCAGGTGAGGCACTGGATCGGCAATCCTATCCGAGAGTTTCTAAGGTGGTGGCTTGTGAGCTTTCTGCTAGTGTGATAGCCGCTTCAAGGAAATATTTTGGCGGCGGTGATGGTAGCGAGGATCTAACCAACGGACTCTACAAAGACCCACGGGCAAAGGTCATTCATGAAGACGGGCGGAACCACCTGATGGCTACTGCGGAGAATTACCAAATGATCAATGCTGATCTTTTTCTGCCCTATCGGCGAGGCACAGGCAATCTTTACAGCAAAGAGCACTTTGCGAACGCCAAGAAGAGATTGTCTCAGGGTGGGGTGTTTGTGCAATGGTTGCCGCTCTATCAAGTTTCTGAAAATGAATTTGGCACGATTGCGCGGACGATGCTTGAGGTGTTTCCGCTAGTGACGTTGTGGCGAGGAAATTTTATTCCAGGAGCTGAAACTGCTGCCATCATTGGCCATGCGGATTCATCGCCAATCCCTCCTTGTCTTCTCGATACTCTCGCTGATCAGTGTAATGCGGTAGCGGGGGCGACGCATCGAGAAATGAATCAATTGATGCTGCCGACGAACGAGCAAACGATATTATTTTTTTACTGCGGGAATTTGACAAGAGCGCGTGATTTTTTTGAGAAATATCCCGTCAACACGTATGATCACCCAGTCATTGAGTTTGCCACGCCACGTTCATTGCATCAGGCAAAAGGGCAGAAAAAACCGCAATTCCTTGAGGATCGATTCGCAGGTTTGGTGGATCGCCTACTGGCGCGAACGCCTCCCTTAGCTGATCCTGTCCTAGCATTACGCAGCAGTGCCAACCGCAAATTGCCGATGGCGGGCGCGGCCTTTCACCAAGCGGCGATTGCCAGTGTACACGGAAAGGAAGAAGACGCTGCACGGTATTGGCAAAACTTTCTTGATGGTTGGCAAGACGATCCATTCGCTGGTCAGGGAGATCAATAAAACATGCGGACATCAAAGAGGCAAAGGTTTACTCCGTTAAACGCACTCCAAATGATCGCCAGATGATAAGCCCGATACAGAAAAATGCCCTCGTCATTTCGTTAAATACTGTCTTCATTTCGCTTAATACCTTCAACTTTCCTTAAACTCACTCCTCATTTCGTTAAATCCACACTTCACTTCGTTAAATCCACTCGTCACTTTGTTAAATGCACTCGTCACTTTGTTAAATGCACTCGTCACTTTGTTAAATGCATTCGTTACTTCGTTAAATGCGCTCATCACTTCGTTAAATGCGCTAGTCACTTCGTTAAAAGCACTCGTCACTTCGTTAAATACACTTTTCACTTCGTTAAATGAAAAATAACGCTTCTGGATCGTGAGTAGCAGGAGGCTGTATCCTCCTACAGCAACTACGATTTCAACACCAACACCGGCACGGCGATTCATCAGAGCAGCAAAATCTTTGAAACGACGCGTGATGTGCTGGATGTCATTTCCTCAACAAACTCCTCGACAAACGCTGTCATTTCTGGC
>CAMAYN010000069.1 GCA_945862285.1 Akkermansia muciniphila
GAACTAGGAGCCAAACAAAATCTCTCGTTAGAAATGGCGAAAAAAACCAGCGATGTCTCCATGGGGCTCGTCGCCGGATACGAGCGGAATCTCGACGAACCACTGGGCATGCAAAATGAAGGCATCATCGGTTTTCAGTTCAGCATTCCCTTACCGCTGTGGAATCGCAATGAAGCGCACATCCAATCTGCCGCCGCTACCTCGACGCGTCGTCAACTTGAGACAAAAGCTTTGCAAAGCAAAATCTCCCTAGAAGCCGAAGCCATCCAAGCCGAAATGACCGAGTGGAAAAAACTCCTCCAACAAATCGACGATACCTTAATCCCACAAATCGCAACACAAACTCGCCTCACCGAAGAAGCTTGGCAAAAAGGACAAGTCAAACTCGCCGATCTCGTACGTTGCCGCGAACAAGCCTACACCATCGCCATGGCACGTCTCGATGCCCTGCAAAACTACCAACTCGCCCGCGTCCGCTTCAATACCGCATTAGGAATCAACTAACCATCATCACACCATGAAATCTCTATTATTTATCAATTTCGCCATCGTTTTAGGATTTATCCCAAGCCACGCCGTTCCTGCACCACCCGTCATCCTCACCGTGCACGGAATCAAAAATCTCGGACTTCAAACCGTGACCGTCGAGGAAGCGGACTTCGAGACCACCACCTTTGCCCTCGGGCGCACCGAAGCGATCCCCGAAAATCGCTCCACGCTCAGCAGCCGCATCGAGGGACGAGTCGCGGAAAATCGACTCAAGATTGGAAATTTTGTCGAAAAAGACGAAACTCTGGTTCTGTTAGAAAGCCGACAGCCCGGCGACCCACCGCCGACGATCTGGCTCAAGGCTCCCGCCAAAGGCACCATCATTTCCATCAACACCAGCCTCGGAGCGCCCGTAGAACCTACGGATCGACTTGCAGAAATCGCCGACCTGAGCACCATCTATCTCATCGCTACCGTGCCACAGGCTACCGCAGCAAAAATCAAGCAAGGTACCCAAGCGAAAGTCCATTTTCCCATTCGCCCAGAAAAGGAATACAATGCCACATTGTTGAAATTCGCCGCCTGTCCTTGCCCTGATCCGGCATGCGCCCTCGGACAAGATACTTCCACTCGTTCCGAAAATCAGGAAGCCGCCGACCTCAATAGTGCAAGTGTCATTTTTACCATCGCCAATCCCGAAAACCTGCTCCGCCCCGGCATGAACGCTGAGGTCTCCATCATCATGGAAAAACGCGATGCTGTGCTCAGCGTCCCTCGCGATGCCATTCAGGGCAGCGATGCGAACCGTCATGTTTATATCAAACACCCCGTCATCCCTAACGCATTCGACCGCGTGAATGTACAAATCGGTCTATCCAGTAATGGCCGCGTAGAAATTCGCGATGGACTACTACCCGGCGACGAAGTCGTAACTCGCGGTTCTTACTCACTCGGATTCTCCGGTAGTGGCGCCGGTCCATCACTCAAAGAAGCCATGGATCAAGCCCATGGCCATGAACACAATGAGGACGGTTCTGAAAAATCGTCCGAAATGCAAGTCGCCAAGCAATCCGCGGCAATCGATGACCACGACCACAAATCGCACAGTATTTCCATGAGAGAAATGTTTTTCATGGCCGCTACTGGAATCCTCGCCCTTTTGCTGGTGATCGTCTCGTCACGCCACCTCCAGCCAGAAAACGCAAGCTCCGAACTTTCTTAAGACATGCTCAACACACTCATCCGCTGGTCGCTCAGAAATCGTGCGATCATCCTGTGCCTCTCGCTATTGATTCTTGCCATGGGCATCAAAACCGGGAGCGAACTACCTGTCGAGGTTCTTCCCGATCTAACTAAACCCACTGTCACCATCCTCACCGAAGCGCCCGGACTATCTCCTGAGGAAGTCGAGGCAGGAGTCACTCGCCCCATCGAGAATTCTTTGATGGGCATTGCCGGGCTCACCCGCATGCGCTCCACCTCGGACATTGCGCTATCTCTGGTCTTCGCGGAATTTGAATGGGGCACAGACATCTACAAAGCCCGCCAATTTGTCCAGGAGCGGCTGCAAGTCGCCCGCGAGCAACTCCCCGAAAACACCCAGCCATACCTTACCCCAGTCGCCTCATTGATGGGGGAAATCCTACTCATCGGTGTGAAAAGCTCCGACGGCAGCACCGCGCCCATGGATGTCCGTACGATTGCCGATTGGACAATCCGTTCCCGCCTCCAAGCCATCCCCGGCGTCGCCGAAGTGCTCAACTTGGGCGGAGGCGTGAAGCAAGCACAAGTCCAGCCCGACCCATGGCGCATGCAGGCGAATGGCGTTACGATCGAGGAACTACAAGATGCCGTGAAAAAAGCTGCTTCTAACACAACCGGCGGATTCATCGACAGCGGCCCACAGGAAATCATGGTGCGCAATCTTGCGATGACCGTAGAACTCGATGACATCGGACGAACAATCATCAAAAAATCTGGTAGCCGCTTGATTGCAATTTCTGATGTCGCCACCGTCGCCTGGGGTACGGAACCAAAACGTGGCGATGCCGCCGTCAACGGCAGCCCCGGTGTTATCATGAGCGTCATCAAGGCTCCGGGCTTTGATACCATCGCACTCACCGAGAAAATCGAGTCCGCCATCGATGGGCTAAAACCCACCCTACCCAAAGGCGTAGAGGCCACCGTGTTATTCCGCCAGCGCGACTTCATCGACAGCGCCATTGGCAATTTGAAAAAAGCCATCATCGAAGGCGCGATCATGGTCACCGTGGTTTTGCTGCTTTTCCTGCTCAGCTTCCGCACCACTTTTATCACCTTGATGGCCATGCCGCTGAGTTTTTCGATCACCCTACTCACCTTCCAATGGATGGGTCTCAGCGTCAACAGCATGACCCTCGGCGGTCTCGCCGTCGCCATCGGTATGGTGGTGGATGATGCCATCGTAGATGTGGAAAATGTCTTCCGCCGCCTACGCGAAAACGCCCGACTAAAAGAACCATTACCGAAGCTCGAACTCATCGCGAGCGCATCCGGTGAAGTCCGCAATTCCATTCTCTACGCGACGATTCTCATCGTCCTGGTCTTCTTCCCGCTGCTTGGGCTTAGTGGTGTAGAGGGGAAACTCTTTGCCCCCATCGCCATCGCCACCATTATCAGCATGCTCGCCTCCTTCGTGGTATCGCTCACCGCCATTCCCGTGCTGTGCTCGTTCCTGCTGAAAATAAAAACGTCTGAAAAATCACACCACCACCCTGATGGCCTTCTCGTTCGTTTCCTCAAATCCGCATTACAAACTACCATCCTCCGCCTCAGCCTGCGTCACCCGCACCTCATTCTCGCTAGTGTTGCGCTCGTTCTAACAGCTTCGTTCCTACTCTACCCGCAGATGAGCCGTGATTTCCTCCCCGCCTTCCACGAGGAAACTGCCGTCGTCACCACCGGTGCCGCACCAGGGACTTCACTCAAGGAAATGGAAACCCTCGCTCAAGCCGTCGAAAACCAAATCCGCCAAGTCCCCGAAGTCCAACACATCGGACGCCGCATTGGTCGCGCCGAGCGCAGCGATCACGTTGTCCCCATGAACAACTGCGAGTTCGACATCGATTTCAAAAAAAACAGCACCGGTCGCCCGCTCAAAGTCGTTCTCGATGACATCCGCAACCGTATCAAGACTGTACCCGGCACCTTCAGCATTATTTCCGGTCCACTCTCGCACCGCATCAGCCACCTCCTCAGCGGCGTCTCCTCGCCCGTGGCGGTGAAAATTTTCGGCCCTGATCTCGCTACAATTACCAATATTGGCGAACAAGTCCAAAAAATTGCCAAAACCATCCCCGGCTTGGAAGACGCCAAACTCGACATGCAAGCGCAGATCCCTCAACTCCGCATCGAACTCGACCGCGAGCGCGCCTTTGCCCAAGAAGTTTCCCCCGGCGAACTCAATGCCGAACTTTCCACCCTACTCGGCGGCACCATCGTTTCTCAACTCCGCGACAACCAGCGCGTCATCGATCTCGCCATCCGCCTGCCAGAAAACTACCGCGGCGATGCCGAAACCATTCGCAAACTACCCATTCACACCGTTACAGGTCACCACATCCCGCTCGAACTCGTCGCCGATGTGCGCGAAGCCTCTGGCCCCAGCTCGGTATTCCGCGAAAACACCCAACGCCGCTACGTTGTTGCCATCAAACCCAGCAAACGCGATGCCGGAGAACTGGTGAAACAACTCGAAGAAAAAGTCCGCGCCAACGTCTCTCACCCCGCAGGCTATTTCATCAGCTATGAAGGAGATTTTCGTGCCGAGCAAGCCGCAGCCAAACGCATCGCCATTCTCTTCGCCGGCATCTTAGTGGTCATTGTTTTGTTACTTTGGTCATACTTCCGCAGCCTCGTTCTAGCCTTTCAAGTTTTGATCAATCTCCCACTCGCGCTCATGGGCAGCCTCGCCCTGACCTGGTGGCTGGTCGGCAACATCAGCATCGCCACCCTCGTGGGCTTCATCGCCGTTGGTGGCGTCGCCGCTCGCAATGGCATCATGATGATTTCCCACTACCTCCACTTGATGAAACACGAAGGCGAAGGATTTACCTACACCATGATCGAACGCGGCACGCTGGAACGCTTCGTCCCCGTAACCATGACCGCACTTTCGGCTGGCATTGCACTGATTCCCTTCGTCATTGCCATGGGCGAACCTGGAAAAGAAATCCTCAGCCCCGTGGCCATCTGCATCGTCGGCGGACTGATTAGTTCTACCCTGCTCGACTTCGCCGTCACCCCAGCCGTCTTCCGTCTCTTCGGCAAAAAAGCCGCCGCAAAAGCTCTCTCCCACAATGCACCAGCAACACATTAATAACACACAACAAACACCAAAGATGAAAATAAACATAAAAATGAAACAAGCCACCACAATCATGATCGCCCTATTCGCCAGCCCTCTGGCCTTTGCAGCCGAGAAACATGATCACGACCACAATGACCATGAAAAACACGAGCACGAAGAGCACGTCACCAAAGGCCCCAATGGTGGCCATGTGATCAATTCCAAGTCAGGCTTCTCGTTTGAAGTCACCGTGGACAAAGATCGCAAAGCTCGCATCGTCTTTCTCGACAAGAAAAACAAAGCCATCGCCTTAGCAGAACAAAGCATCACTGGCATCGCCGGCGAACGCAGCGCCCCCACCAAGCTCACCTTTGGCAAAGGCATTAACAATGACGCAAACGTACTGATCTCCGATGTGGCATTACCCACTGGATCACACGTAGCGATGATTCTTACCATCAAAACCGCCCCCGATGCCAAAGCCGTCACCGAGCGTTTCGAGCTGCACCTGCATTGATTTTCAAGGCATGATCAAAAGTCTCCGCTTGCCACGGAGACAATCGCCAAGTACAGTGTTTACTATGACTGAGAAAACAAAAACCTCAAACGCATTTGAAAACAACCCGTTATTCCTTGAAGTCATGGCGGAGGCCTTGGCCATTCAGGATCGCTTCGCCGCCGAGCCAATCTACGCCAAAACCGGAAAGGGCTTCCTGAAAAGTGTAGGAGTCAGCGAAATCCAGAGGGCTAAAGAGCAGATGAAATCACAACCTCAACCATCAAACACATGAGAGCGAACGCGCCATGGCTGGAGCCATTTACCTGGGATTTCGTCGTGGCGCAGAATGAATTTTGTGCCGCCAAAAATCCGCCCACCATGGTCCGACATCTGATGGCCACACTGATGCTATGACGTTTTGGGAGCAATCTCGCACACGTGAAATCAGCCTGTTTGACGCCATTGAAATATGCCGAAAATGACATCGCTTGGCTCCTTTTACGAACTACAACGGTAATACCTTTGCCGCCATTGCCCGAATTCTCGTTAAAAAACTAGATTGGGAGATAGATCAAGAACAAATCGCCCGCAACCTTGCCGGTCACATCGTCGCGGGTGTGGCAAGTGACGAAGAAGTGCACGCATTCCGCAAATTCTGCGAAGGCTTAGGGTAAGATCGATTCGCTTGAAATGTTCATCGATCGAGTTCGAGGATTTCGGCGTCGAGTTGGCGCATGAATTTACGCATTTCCTGCATTCTGGATCGCATGTTGTCCATCTGACCTCGATTCAGGCGTGGCAAAACTGCACGATTTCGTGCCAATACAGGCGGTCGCTCGGGTTGGCGAACCTTGGCTAACGATGGCTCAACTCCTGACGTCGCAAGCATTTCTTCGATTTTCGACGAGGAAATAACGTAACTGCGCACTCGCCCACTCCGGGCAATCACCAGACCTACAGCACGACCATCAATATCAAAAACGGGTGCTCCGCATTCCTCGGGATTCAACACCATGTCGGATTGAATGATCGCCGGAAATCCATCGCGCACTTTGCTAATCTCGCCGCCCATGCGCTCCATGACTTCATTTTGGCGCATCATCATTTGATTTTCACTCGATTTTGCTGCTAGCGTGAGTGAAAATGTTTCTTCTTTATCCTGGCGGAAAATCGTGCATTTCACAATCTGCTGCGGCTTCAACTTGGCGATGATGGATCGAAATTCCGTAGTATCATTGATCACAGAATCATCAATTTTGCGAATTACGTCGCCGACCTTTAGCCCTGCTTGATCCGCCGGAGATTTTTTGGAAACACTCTCCACTTCCACGCCATTCCCCTCTTCCGTATTCTTGACACTCACTCCAACAAACGCTTGATCGCTCACTCGAAGTGATCTCTCATTGACGCTCACAACACCCAACGCTAGTGGATTATCACCTGGCCCTGCTGCAATGAGAAACGAACCAAGATCGGGATTGGCGGACTTTGTAAATGAAAGAGCAGGCAGTGTTCCTTTCTCGATTTGCAACACGGCAATGTCTTCATCTTCATAAACAGTTAAAACAATCGCTTTAAACGACCGACCAGAACTGTTCACACATTGGATGTTTTGATCCTTGTAATTTGCGATCTCACTCCACTTCGTCAGCACGCGATCGCCTTTGCCGATCACAGTTCCGGTCGCTAAGAGTTTTTTCTCTCCAAACCAAATCCATACGGCAGATTTTCCCGCTTTTTGAGTAATTGGCGATAACACATCAAATAACTCGCCAGACTGCAACCTGAGCTTGGCCCGATCGTCGTCTTTTTGGAAAGGTGGTGCTTGCAACTGCTGCTGCCCATGCACAACACAGCAAGATAGAATCAAGAAAGAGATGAGTGAAAAAATAGAATATTTCATTTAATCGAACGTTTGATTTATTTCATAATTCCCCGTTTAACGAGTTCAATTTCTTTTTTGATTTCTTGATTTTCGCGCAGGATGGTAATTTTTACTTTATCCCCGACCTGGCGGCGAAGGAGTTCATTACGTAGCTCATCGAGAGTGCGAATGCGCTCGCCTTCGAGTGAGAGCAGCAGGTCACCTGGTCGCAGATCAGCATCGATGGCCTTCGAATTCGGCGCGATTCCGCCAACGACAAGACCATAGCGATTCGCGCCGAGAATGATTCCCAAAACAGGCATTTCTTCGTTTTGCTGAGGATCAAGTTCTAGGGTTCCCCACTGTTCGCCAGCGAGCATTTTTTCCCAGTCCTCGGTGAATCCGTCAACGCCTGCGTGATTATTCAATTTGAGGCCTTGCCCGATGTTCGAATTAATCGCCACGACATTTCCCTCAAGATCAAAGAGCGGGCCGCCGGAATCGCCGCCGATGAGAGTGCATTCTGTGGTTAAAAAAATCCCAGGCCCCTTGGAAATCACCCTGCCGAAGCGAACGGGGGGCGTGCGGGCTGGATCGAAGCCCGATGCATGCCCCATGGCGACAACCCAATCGCCTACTTTAAGATTTCGCGATGAACCGCGAGGAGCGAAAGGAAACTTTGCATTTGTTTGGGCACTTTTATCTTTTTCTTCAATCTGCACCATTCCTAAGTCTTTCGCAAAATTCGCACCAAGAACTTTTCCATTGAGTGTTTTCCCATTCGGAAAAACGACTCGCATGTTTTTTTGCCCTTGAATGACGTGTGCAGCTGTCAAAATGAGGCCCTTTTCATCAACGATCACTCCGGAACCAGAACTAGATTCATTTGTTGCCACTAGCGCAACGGTAATCGGCATTCTGCTTTCGGAGATGTTTTTTACTTTATCTTGAATTTCTTTCAGCTTTTTCAGATCCGTAACGGGTTCAGCCGCCGCAGATAAACAGATGAATAAAAAAAGTAAGCTCTTCATACGATTCAGTCTAGCTAGCGATGCAGAGCTGTCAAATTTTTCTATGAACCCGAAAATTGCGGATGGGGAAGGACTGGAATCAGCGACGTTTTTCGATGTCGATCGACTCCATGAGAAGAAAAAACAGAATTTTTCAAGGTATGATGTTGACACGCTAGCAATCTTGGTAATCATTGCTGCCCCGCAACACTCCGACTATGAAAATTACTACGGCAATGATTACAGCAATGAGCGCCATTTCGCTCGGCGGTATCTTCGCGCAAGAACAAGAAGCAGTTACCAGTGAAGCGCCATCAGCCGTAGAAGGAAAAAAAGAAGAAGCTATGTTCACCATGTCCACCACCGCACCCGCAGATGTAGCTGCCGCTCCTGCGGATGCTGAAAAATCTGCTACTGGATTGGCTTCAAAAATGCTCAAAAAAGGATCGGGATCTGTGAAACCCTTGGCGGCTGATACAGTGACGGTTCACTACTGCGGCTGGACTCTCGATGGGAAAAAATTCGATAGCTCACTTGACCGAGGTCAACCGACGAGTTTTCCGCTGCAAAACGTCATAGCTGGCTGGACAGAAGGTCTGCAATTGATGACCGAAGGAGAAATTCGCCGCTTCTGGATTCCCGGCAAACTGGCTTACGGTGACGAAGCAGGTGGAGGCCGCCCATCAGGAACTCTGGTTTTTGATGTAGAGTTACTTTCGATCAAATCGGCTCCTAAGGCACCCGCAGATGTCGCTGCCGCTCCTGCCGACGCTGTAAAATCAGCGACAGGATTGGCATCGAAACTTCTCTCCGCAGGCAAAGGAAATGACAAGCCAACAGCAAGCAGTGTGGTCACAGTACATTACAGCGGCTGGACGACAGATGGAAAACTTTTCGATAGTTCCGTAGAACGAGGTGTGCCAGCAACATTTGCTCTGAATCGAGTGATTCCTGGTTGGCAGGAAGGAGTTCAACTGATGAGCGCTGGAGAAAAGCGCCGTTTGTGGATTCCAGCAGATCTCGCATACGGAGAGAATCCTCCTCCCGGCGCGCCGAAAGGCATGCTGGTATTCGATGTAGAACTTATCGAATTCAAATGATTTATATGCCACCGTGGCGGAATTGGTAGACGTCGCGGACTTAAAATCCGTTGCCTTCACGGGCGTGCCGGTTCGAGTCCGGCCGGTGGCACTTTACATCATTTGAGCAATCCCACGCAATCTGCATGGGCAAATTTTCAAGAGTTTCTTGTTCAGTGATTTAGCATCTATTTGATTCTGCCAAATTCCGATTGAAATAGAAAAACCGCACCCATGGAGGATGCGGTTTTTTGTTGATGGATTTGATTTTGCTCAGAGTAATGTGCGGATTGGCTTACACGAAAGTCTCCTTTTTCGCTTCATCGCTAGAAAAGTTGTGAACTTCTTCAACGACATTGGCTTCAAGCTCGGCGGCAACGCTTGGCTCCACTTCGGCAACAACAACGGGGCTTGATTCCGTGGCTACTGGCTGTGCTTGCGCGCTTGGTTGGCGATCCGTTTCGTTTTCGCGCGATCCCTCTTCCTTTGCTTTCGCGTTGGAGACTACGAGGTTTCGACCCATGAATGGTTGGTCATGAAGAATCTCTACAGCGCGTTTTGCATCTTCGAGTCGCAGCATTTCGACAAAACCATAACCTTTGGATTTGTGGGTGTGACGATTATAAACGACCTCTACCGAGCGCACTGGGCCTACGCCTTTAAACAACTCTTCTAGATCGGATTCGGCTGCTTCGTAGGACAAATTACCGAGATAGAGCCGTGTGGAATCGATATCCGCCACAGTTGCTGGTTTACGCTCACGCGGTGGACGAGGCTCACGATTGGACTCTTTCCGTGTATCGCGCGTGTTCGTGCGCGGTTCACGATTTTGCTGGGGTGCCTGAGTTTTTCTTTCAGGGGCTGGTCCACGGTCGGACTTATTACGCGGAGCTTCGCTTTTTGTTGGAGCGGGCTCTTTGTAAAGACCAAGCAATTTCATCAATTTTTGCCAAAACGTAAGTTTTACGGGTTTTCGACTTACAAATTGTTGATGTTGCGATTGAGGACGTGGGGATTGGGGATTGTTTCTGTTGTTTCCTTGCGGTCCGCGATTTCGGTTGCGATTACGATTGTGGTTACGATTTCTGTTGTGTTCCTGTGTTCCTTGATTGGACATGTTGTTGTGGTGTTGTATTGCAGGGCATGCTTAGGGGCTGAGCATTTCACTGGGGGGCGAATTTTGCTCCAATATTGCTTCATCGATGAGATTATACGTCGCGCGTAATGATCCATAATCCACCGTATAGGAACGGGGGATTACGTCGGAGGCAGAGTTGAGCCAAGCGGATTCCATGCTGATTTTTGTTTGCAGGCCTCGTTAATGTATTTGCTGAGTAGCACCTGACGCGGTGTATAGTAGTACGATTGATTGGTGTAATCAAGCATAAAGAATTCAGAATTCGATTCGCATCAATCGGGCCGAGAAACTGGTCGGGCATTTGTTCATTTTACGGGATCTTTCGATGGATTTCACCTTCTTTCTTGCCCTTTTGCCGATGCGATGCCACATTTCGGTCATGGAAAATGCACCAGCAATTGGCATCATCGGCGGCAGTGGTCTGTATGAGATGGATGGATTCACACAAACGGAAGAACGTTCTATTGCGACGCCATTCGGTTCGCCGAGTGATGCCTTGATTGGCGGTGAAATGAGTGGACGACAAGTATGGTTTTTACCTCGGCATGGAAGAGGTCACAGGATTTTACCCACGGAAATCAACCATCGAGCGAATCTCTGGGCTCTGCGCTCACTTGGCGTGCGTTGGATTATTTGTGTGACCGCTGTGGGGAGCTTAAAGGAGGAATACCAACCGCGGCATGTGCTTTTGCCTGATCAATTTTTCGATCGCACCTCACGCCGCGAGCACCATACATTTTTTGGAGGTGGAATCGTGGGGCATGTGAGTTTTGGCGACCCGATTAGTCAGAAATTGCGCGAGATTCTGCGTGATAGCGCCGTCGCTGAGGGAGCAACGGTACATGATCGAGGCACCTACGTAAACATGGACGGCCCGGCTTTTTCCACAAGGGCCGAAAGCCTAGCCAACCGACAACTCGGCTTTGACTGCATCGGCATGACAAATTTACCTGAGGCAAAATTGGCGCGTGAAGCAGAAATCGCTCTCGCGACCTTGGCGATGATTACTGATTACGATTGTTGGAAAATCGAGGAGGAAGCTGTGACCGCAGAATCCGTCATTGCTCATCTGCATGCCAATGTCGCTATGGCGAAAAAAATTGTCGCCCACGCCATTCCTCAAATCAGTCAAGTGGCAGACTGGCCGGAGCATCGATCGCTTGAAGCGGCGATTATGACGCCCCGCCATCTCTGGCCACAATCCCGAATTGATGAATTACGCCCTATTTTATCACGATGGATTTGATTTTTTGTGGAAAGATTTTAACGTCACATTATGAATAAGATCACATGGATTACCATTTGCTGCGTTACATTTTTAGCATTCGTGCTCTGGGCGCAAACGAACAACGAGAAAAAGACGATGAACCCTGAAAAAGCTGACACGGAGCAGAAAAAAGATGTCGTTATAAAGACGGACGACGAATGGAAAAAACAACTTACGGCTGAGCAATATCGCGTGCTGCGAGAGGCCGGCACAGAGCGACCTCATGGCGAGGAATATCAAAAATTCAAGAAGCAAGAGGGCGGTACATACTACTGCGTCGGCTGTGGTGCGGAACTTTTTTCCTCGGAGCATAAATTCGATGCCCACTGCGGATGGCCAGCTTTTTATGATGCATCCGATAATGACAATCTATTACTCATTCGCGATCTTTCTCACGGCATGGTGCGTACCGAGGTGCAATGCGCCAAATGCAAAGGTCATCTCGGTCACCTATTCACGGGCGAGGGCTTCGCTACCCCGAAAGATCAACGCTACTGCATCAACGGTGTGACCTTGAAATTCGTACCACGATCCGAGGTGACACCCGCTGAAAAAGAAGTGAAAAAATGAGTTTTCGCAGACCATGTATCACCGAATGTGCAATCTTTGCTTTTTTTGCGGCATGAATGCAGATTTACTTGGCGAAAGGAAACAAGTAAGATCAAATTACCAACGCAAATTATGAGCATTAAGACGCCGCGTATCTTGATTGTCACACCGGAAATTACTTACCTTCCGAGTGGCATGGGCAATTTTACGCAGCGCATGTCAGCGAAAGCAGGTGGACTTGCAGACGTTTCTGCATCGCTCGTTTCATCTCTTTTCGAGCTTGGTGCCGATGTCCATGTAGCATTGCCAAACTATCGGCGGATGTTTCAAAACGATGTCTTCAATTTACACGAAAAAGAATTGCGGAAATATCACGAAATCCTTCCGGGGAATCGCATCCACCTCGCCGAAGATCGGATTTTTTATTATCGCAAGCAAGTTTACAGTGGACAATTCGACGAATCATTGAAAATTGCCCTTGTTTTCCAAAGAGAAGTCATCAATCACATCGTGCCGCACGTGAATCCCGATCTGATTCACTGCAACGACTGGATGACGGGCTTAATTCCCGGCATGGCTCGGAGGCGTGGCATTAAGAGCCTGTTCACAGTTCACAACATCCACACCACTCGTGTCGGCTTGCCGCAAATTGAAGACATCGGCATCGATGCTGCTGAGTTCTGGGGAAATCTCTACTACGACGGCTTACCAAACAATTATGAACATGCCCGCGGTCAAATGCCCGTCGATCTTCTCACCAGTGGGATATTTGCCGCGCACTTCATCAACACCGTAAGCCCACGCTTCCTGTGGGAAGTAGTGCAAGGTTGGCATAACATGGTGCCACCCAGCGTGCGCGCAGAACTCCGGCACAAATACTATGCCCAATGCGCCAAAGGAATCCTCAACGCCCCAGATCCATCCTATGATCCAGCCATTGATGAAGCGTTGCCAATCAATTATTCCAGTTACGATGTAACTGATGGCAAAAAAGCCTGTAAAAAAGCGCTCCAGAAGGCCCTGCAACTCATCGAAAATCCCGATGCTCCTATTTTTATATGGCCATCAAGACTCGATCCCGCACAAAAGGGCCCGCAACTCCTCGCCGAGATCCTTCCGCAATTGATTGCCGATTACCAACATCTTGACCTTCAAGTCGCCATCATCGCCAACGGCCCATACCAGCAAGTTTTCCATGAATTAGTTCGGAAAAATGGCTATGATCACTCGGTTGCCGTCGTCGATTTTGATGAAAATCTCTCCCGTCTCGCCTATGCAGGTGGCGACTTCATGCTGATGCCATCACTGTTTGAGCCATGTGGCTTGCCGCAAATGGTCGCACCCATCTACGGCACACTTCCCGTCGTCCACGCCACGGGCGGTCTGTATGACACCATTACACAAATCGAGCCACAAAACGGTATTGGCAATGGCTTCCCCTTCAATCATTACGACGGCACGGGCTTACGCTGGGCTATCGATCAAGCCATGGCATTCCATCGTCAGCCTAAAGAAATCAAACAAGCCAACATCTCGCGTATCATGCGCGAGTCTAAGCAACGCTTCAACCACGAGGAAGTCGCGGAACAATATATCGCCATGTATGAAGAAATGCTCGCCCGCCCACTCGTTGATCATGATGTGTCCAACAACACCATGGAATAAATAATCCACTCGATGAACTTCACTCCAGAAACCAGCATGGGCGAGATCCTCGCCGCATTCCCCGGTGCCAGACGTGCCTTGTTTTCCCGCTATCACCTCGGTGGTTGCCAATCTTGCGGCTTTCCTAACGAAGAATCCATCGCCTCTCTCTGCGCCCGCAATGGCGGTATTCCTCCCGAGGAAATGATCGATCACCTTGTCTCCGCCAACGAGCACGACAAATCGCTCCTTTTACCTCCTGCGGCACTGCAAGAAATGCTTCATTCCCCCACCCCACCCACATTGATCGACTGCCGCACCCGAGAAGAGCACGATGCCGTAAAAATCTCTAACAGCATCTTCCTCACCCAAGAATCTCAGCAAAAACTCTTTGCCGAAAACCCCGATCAATGCATCGTCCTCTACGATCACCAAGGCCGCCACGCCCTCGACACCTGCGCTTGGTTCCTCGGTCACGGCATGAAAAACACCAAAGTGCTCGATGGCGGCATCGATGCATGGAGCCGTGAGATCGACCCCGCACTCCCCCGCTACGCCTTAGAAATCAGCTAACTCTTACACCCACAACACCATGACTCCTACAATCACGAACGAATTACTTTCCGCCCTGCAATGGCGCTACGCCACCAAACAATTCGATGCCACACGCAAGCTCGACGAGCCAAGCATCCACGCGCTCACCGAGTCGCTACGGCTCGCCCCATCATCCTTCGGCCTACAACCATGGAAATTTTTCCTGATCGAAAATCCCGAACTGCGCCAAAAACTCCGCGCCAATTCATGGAATCAGCCCCAAGTCACCGATGCCTCCCACCTGATCGTCCTTGCTGTGAAACAAGCCATCACCCACGAGGACGTTGCCGCATGGATGGAACAACTGGCCACCATTCAAAACACCCCCACTCAGTCGCTTTCCATGCTTTCCAGCATGATCAATGGCTTCACGAGTCAAATGGATGCCGCACAAATGCTCAGTTGGAATACTCGCCAAGTCTATATCGCCCTCGGGCAACTTATGACATCCGCTGCCCTGCTCGGCATCGACACCTGTCCGCTAGAAGGCATCAACCCCGCCGCTTATGATACATTACTGGGACTCGAAAACAGCGGCTACACCACCGTAGTCGCCTGCGCTATCGGCCAACGTTGTGCCGACGATAAATACGCCACCATTCCCAAAGCGCGCAAATCAGCCGAGCAAGTCATCACACGTCTCTAAAAACCCTGCCCCATCCGAGGCCGCATGAGCCACAACAAAAACGGCATCTACGCGGCCTCAGGAGCCTTTTTCATTTGGGGCATCCTTGTGCTTTATTGGAAATGGCTTGGAAGAATCCCCGTTGCCGAAATCATCTGCCATCGCATTCTTTGGTCGTCCTCGATCTTATGGTTGATTCTCCTCTGGCAAAAACAATGCCGCGCCACCTTTCAGCATTTTCTCACGCCAAAACTCTGCGGCATTCACTTTGTTTCTGGACTGCTACTCTCGGGAAATTGGTCACTCTACATCTGGGCAACCCTCAATGATCGCATCATCGAAGGCGCACTCGGGTATTATCTCAACCCGTTTTTTAACATGCTGTTTGGCAGTCTGATTTTCAAAGAACGCTACAGCCTACTGCAAAAGATCTCCATCGTCATCGCCATCATCGGAGTCGCTTGTCAATTTTACCAAGTTACCACCTTCCCATGGGTAGCCTTGTGCTTAGCGGTCAGCTTTTCCCTCTATGGCGTGGTGCGAAAAAAATCACCCCTGCCCTCGCTATCGGGGCTTACTGTTGAAACGAGCTTATTACTCCCCATTTCCCTAACTTTTCTGATTTTCATAGCCGTGCGCGACAACGATCCGTCTCGTCTCTTTTCTGAGCCAGCACTCCTCACCACTGGCATCGTCACCGCCTGCCCGCTGTTATTATTCGGCTTCGCCGCTCGAAACATCTCCCTCAGCACATTAGGCATCATGCAATTTCTCGGCCCCACTCTTCAGTTCATCATCGGCTGGCAAATCTACAAAGAACCCCTCTCCCCACAAAAAATCACCTCCTTCGCCCTAATCTGGACTGCCATCGCCCTCTACTGCCTTGCAGCGAGGAAGAAGGGGAAAAAACTGAAAAACTGAAAAACTGAAAAACTGCCCCATTTTTTCAATTGCCGTTTTTCTAGCATATAGTAGCTTTCTGCTGTGGATAGCAACGAAGACAAAGGCGCATCACGCCGCGAGCGACAAATCATGGATATTCTTTATCGACTCGGCCAAGCCAGTGCCATGGAAGTCATGGAGCAATTGCCCGACCCACCGAGTTATTCGGCCATTCGCGCACTGCTTGCCACTTTAGAGCAAAAAGGACAAATCGCCATTTCTGG
>CAMAYN010000070.1 GCA_945862285.1 Akkermansia muciniphila
ATCCGGACCTAGAAGATCGCTGGGCTGGGTGTATTTCTTGAGTATTTCGTCGAGGAGTGTGTCTGTTATTTTTGATTTCATTGCGATGTGTTTTTCTACTTTTTGTTGCTCTCACCAAAAAGCACTTACACAAAAATTCATACACTCTCCACTTCCGAAGTGGGGGAGGGGTCTTCCGAAGTGGGGGGAGGGACATCAAAGCTCCGCCATCGCAGTTCCGAACTCCGCCATCGCATCTTTGAACTCCGTCATCGCATCTTTGAACTCCGTCATCGCATCTCTGAACTCCGTCATCGCGTCTTTGAACTCCGTCATCGCATCTCTGAACTCCGTCATCGCATCTCTGAACTCCGTCATCGCATTTCCGAACTCCGCCATCGCGGTTCGGAACTCCGAAATCGAAGTTAACAACGCCGCCGCCGCACAAGAGAAGTCCTTGCACCAAACAGGTTTGGGAATCGTTTGCCTAACCTCCTCATCATCCGTGTGAATCCGTGCAATTTGAGGAAGGGATGGAAAGGGTAAGATCCTCCATGTCCGCTTCGCTCCCATTGTGGTTCAATTTCTGTTTTCGGGATCAACCCACGTGGCGGCGACTTCTTTCAGCGTTTCAGCTTTTCCGTTTTTCAGCGTTTACTGTTTGCCTTGGATCCATTATGACGTGGCTCGTGAATTGCGGTGCTTTAGGAATTTTTGACTCAGGGGTGGGGGGATTAACGGTGGTGCGGGCGGTGCAGGAGTTGCTGCCGCGGGAGGCAATCATTTACCTCGGCGATACGGCACGGGTGCCTTATGGATCGAAGTCACCAGAGACGATTCGGCGTTTTTCTGATGAGGATGTGCGTTATTTGTTGCAGCATGACGTGAAGGCCGTTGTGGTGGCGTGCAATACTGCGACGGCTCATGCTTTGCCGATGTTGGAGCAGAAATATCGCGTGCCAATCATTGGTGTGATCGAGGCTGGTGTGGAGGCTGTGCTGGCGGATCCGAACTCCCAGCGCGTGGGGATTATCGCGACTCGAGGAACGATTGCTTCTCACGCCTATCAACATGCCTTGGCGCAACGTCGGACGGGCTTGCGGATCATTGCTCAAGCCACGCCGCTGCTGGTACCGTTAGTAGAGGAAAATTGGCTGAATGAGGAGGCGACGAAGTTGGTTTTGCAAAAATACATTTCGCCGATGTTGGATAAGGGAATCGATACGTTATTATTAGCCTGTACGCATTACCCTTTGCTGGTGCCGATGTTGCAGGAGATCACGGCGGGGGCGGTGCGGATTGTGGATTCGGCGACGACTTGTGCCGAGCATCTGCGACGCGAATTGCTACGGCTGGATTTATTGAATGAAGGTGAGGGCGATGGCATTTTGCAGATTGGGTTGACGGATTTATCGGAACAATTTGAAGAATTGGCGGAGAGGTTTTTGCGTCGCTTACCGCCGCGGATTACGCGGGTGGAACTGGGGTGATGTTGTGGCAGGTTGGCCGTGCCCTGCGTGTGAATGGTAAAAATTTGCATTCGCGGAGAATCCGTGCGATGGATGGCGCATGAAACGCGTGGGAGTGATTGGAGCGACGGGATTTGTGGGGAAGTATCTGTGTATGGCATTGCATGCGCGTGGGGATGAAGTTGTGGCGTACAGTCGGGCGGGGCGGGGCGATGTGCCAAACGTGCACGAGTGGAGAAAAAATCCGGCGCGGGGCGAAGATTGGGATTTTTGCGGTCTGGATGCGATCATCAATCTGGCGGGCGAACGAGTGAATCAACGATGGACGGAGAAAAATCGGGCACTTTTTTATGATAGTCGAGTGACCTTGAGTGCATCGATTGCCGCATCGTTGCGCGGCATGACGGGAAAACCAAGAGTGTGGGTAAATGCATCGGCGGTGGGGTATTATGGCGATACGGGTGACAAAGTCGTGGATGAGTCGGGCGCATTGGCGGGCGGGTATCTTGCGGAGTTATGTGCGCAGTGGGAAGCAGCGGCGGCAGATGTGGATGGGGTGCGGATTGCGCATGGGCGCATCGGTATGGTGCTGGGAAATGGCGGAATGGCGTGGGATCAAGTGAAGATGCTGTTTTCGTTAGGTCTAGGGGCGCGACTCGGCCATGGGCGGCAATGGATGGCGTGGATTCATGTGGATGACGTCGTGGGCGGACTGCTCCACGCGATGGATCATGCGGAGATTTGCGGGGCTTTTAATTTGGTAGCGCCGGAACCTGAGAGGAATGCGGATTTTACGAAATTGTTAGGTAAGATGCTGCGGCGTCCGGCTTTTGCCTTTGCGCCGACCTTTGCGCTGCGCTTGATTTTGGGCGATTTTTCCTCGGCGGTATTGGCGAGTCAGCGGTTGGTGCCGAAAGTTTTGTTAGATCATGGCTATACGTTTCGCTTCGGGAAATTAGCGGGGGCTTTTGAAAATTTGATTGGTGGCAGATGATTTGACTTTACTTGATGGGTGGAAGGCGAAAGGTAATGATGTGATGAGCAAGCGACCGATTATCTATCAGCTTTTTGTTAGGACATTTGGGAATACCAATGAAACGAATCGCACCAATGGCAGCATGGAAGAAAATGGTTGTGGGAAATTTGCCGATGTAAATCTAGCGGCCTTGAAGTCCTTAAGGAAGATGGGCTTTACGCATATTTGGCTTACGGGGGTGTTAGAGCAAGCTTCGGCGACGAGTTATGCATGCCGTCCAGCAGATGATGTCAATCTTGTCAAAGGTAAGGCGGGAAGTCCGTATGCGATTCGCGACTACTTTGATGTGTGTCCGGATTATGCGATTGAGCCTGCGTCGCGGATGGGGGAATTTCGGGCGTTGTTGGATCGTTGTAAGCGATGTGAATTCGCCGTGATTATCGACTTTGTGCCGAACCATGTGGCGCGATCGTATGCATCGGACGTGCGGCCTGAACTGAGTTTTGGCAATGGCGATGATGTGACGAAGTTTTTTGACCGGGACAATCATTTTTATTATTTACCGTATGATGCGGCAGGTGGTGGTCCGCCCTTGAAGTTACCGACGGCGCATTTGCCGGGGTGCGATGGTTCCTATGCGGAGGAGTGTGAGTGGGGACGGGTGACGGGTAATAATGTCATTTCTTGGGCACCATCGATTCACGATTGGTATGAGACGGTGAAGCTGAACTATGGACATGATTTTACGACGGGGAGAAATACGGCGCATTTGCCTGCGGATGATGCGGGTGTGGATGTGGTGCCAAAGACGTGGCGGATGATGGATGAAATGATCGGGTATTGGCAATCGATGGGCGTATCTGGATTTCGCGCGGATATGGCGCACATGATTCCGATGGAGTTTTGGCGATGGCTGATCAAGCGGGCGCGAGGGAGGCAGCAGGAAGTCTTTTTTATGGCAGAGGCCTACGATAATGATCCAGCGAAGTTGACCGACGGGCATGTGCTGGATGCATTATTAGAGGCAGGATTCAATGCGGTGTATGATGATCCGAGTTACGACATTTTGATGGGATTGTATGATGGGGTGAATTGGTGCAATGATCTGGATGGCCTCATTTTTACGGGAGAAAGATTTCATCGATCCTTACGCTATGGCGAAAATCATGACGAGGTGCGACTGGCGACACCATTGGAATGGGGGGCGACGGGAATGAAGGTCGGCAAACCCGTATGTGCGGCACTTTTTGCATTAGGTCGCGGGCCAGTGATGATGTACAACGGCCAGGAAGTAGGAGAACCAGCGGCAGGTGTTGAGGGCTTTGGGGGCGATGATGGGCGGACGAGTATTTTTGACTATTGGTGCATGCCGGAGCTGGCGAAATGGGTGAATGGACATCGCTACGACGGCGGACGGCTGAGTGCCGAGCAAAAGGAATTGCGCGATTGGTATGGCAAGCTGCTTCGTGCGATTCAGAGTCCCGCGTTTGTGGATGGGGAATTTTATGGCTTGAATTTCGCGAATCGAGGGAATGTGGATTTTGGTCGCTGCGAGGGTGAAACGGTAAGTGGGCATTGGTTGTATGCTTTTTTACGGCGAGAGAAAAATCAGGGAGAGGCGTTTCTGTGCGTCGTTCATTTTCACCCCCATCGAGCGGCAGAAAAGGTGAGAATATTGATTCCAGAAGATGCATTGCACTGGTTGGGAATCGGGCAGAGCGTATGTTTTACAGAAGTGCTCGCAGGTGAGATCCGCATCGAAACGCGTAGAGAAAATTTGGCGAGTGAGGGCATTGTGATCCCCATCATATCGGATTGTAGTGCGATGTATTTTCGGATTTCTTATTAAAAATATAAGACAAACGCGATATTTTATATTACTAGCTTGCAAAAGTGCTGCAATTCGTTAGTTTTTTCGCCCATGTCCTACTTCCCAGAAATACCAAAAATTCGTTTCGAAGGTCCGGCCTCGAAAAATCCATTCGCTTTTAAACACTACAATCCCGATGAAGTGATCGAAGGAAAGACGATGCGACAGCACATGCGCTTCGGAGCTGCTTACTGGCATGTAATGCGCAATGGCCTATCCGATCCCTTCGGCGGTCCAACGGCTCTTATGCCATGGGATGATATGTCGGACAGCGTCGATAATGCAATCAAGCGCGCTGACGTGTTTTTTGAATTTTTGGATAAAATCGACATCGATTACTATTGCTTCCATGACCGCGACATCTCGCCAGAGCTACCCACGTTAGCGCAGTCAAATGCAGCGTTAGATAAAGTGACGGATCACTTGAAAGCGCTTCAGAGTGCAACGGGCAAGAAACTGCTTTGGGGAACAGCATGCCTGTTTTCGCATCCACGTTATTCCCAAGGAGCTGGCACTTCCCCCTCAGCAGATGTTTTTGCTTATGGCGCGGCTCAAGTAAAAGCAGCGATGGATGCCACACACAAGTTAGGTGGCGAGGGTTACACCTTCTGGGGTGGGCGTGAAGGCTACGCCACACTGCTCAATACCGACATGAAGCGTGAATTAGATCATTTGGCACGCTTGTTACATCTTGCCGTCGATTACGCGAAAAAAATCGGCTACACAGGTCAATTCTACATCGAACCAAAACCACGTGAGCCATCCACACACCAGTATGATTCTGATTCCGCCGCGTGCTTGAACTTCTTGCGCCAATACGGTTTGATTGATTATTTCAAATTAAACCTCGAAACCAACCATGCGACTCTTGCGGGGCATACCATGCTTCATGAAATGACTGTAGCCATTGATGCCAACGCGCTAGGCTCTGTGGATGCGAACCAAGGAGACGAACTCATTGGTTGGGACACGGATCAATTTCCGACGAACATTTATCTCACCACTTCCATTATGCGGAAAATTCTCGAAATGGGTGGTCTGACAACGGGTGGCTTGAACTTTGATGCGAAGCGTCGTCGTGAATCCCATGATCCCGCAGATCTCTTCCACGCTCACATTGGTGGCATGGATGCCTTTGCCCGCGGTCTCAAAGCTGCTGCTGCGATTCGTGCTGATGGCAGGTTAGCGGAATTTGTGGCAAAACGCTACAGCTCATGGGATAGCGGTGTCGGTGCGCAAATCGAAAATGGCGAACTTGGACTTGATGAAATCAGTGCGCACGTACTTTCGCAAGCCGAGCCAACGATTCCATCGGGACGCCAAGAAATGCTAGAAAATCTCATCAACGACTTTATCTAAATCGTTCGCTGTATCTCAAATGCGTAGTTCACCGCTTTGTTGGTGACTACGCGTTTGTCTGTTTGTAAGTAAATTGCATCCGAGTGGGCAGTTTTTTTGATTTCGTGTTTCTGCTTGCGTTACTAGAAAATGCAGCTAAGACTGTAAAATATTTTAGAGAGAATGAGTAATAACGTATTTGAATTTAAACCAGATGGTGCCGCCGATGCCGCAAGCAGTCCCTTTTCCGTAGTGCCTGACTCAGCGAGTGCCGCCAGTCCGTTTAGTGCAGCCGCCGCCGTGCAGTCACCCTTTACTGCTATGGCCAATGAAGCGCCGCCCGAGCCGATGCAAGAGCCGGGGAAACCTGCAAAAATTCCACCGCCTCGTGGGCAAGTTGCTGATTTTGCCACTCGCATGCTGCCCGATCAGAATACGCCTTTTGGTTATGATGCGCTCGCTGGAGCCATACCGCCTCAGCAACCCTTTTCCCCAGCGCAGCAAGCGGATTTACAGTCATACCAACAAAACCGGGGGAACCTTTTCAACAGCCCATTTGGCTTTGTTGCTCATCCACAAGAATCGGCTTTTTCTCATGCCATGCCATCTTCGGTTCACACTCCGTGGCAGCCCCCCGCAGCAAATCCCCTAGGTAATGCCTTGCCCGGAGTGGAACACGCTTTTGCCAATCCGCAAGCGGATTCTGCGCCTCGCCCCTTCGCTCCAAGTCCTGCGCCAAGCCATTCCCATCTACCAGTGGAAGCCGCGCCCGCACCAGTAGCCACTCCCTACAGTGACGCTCGCCCTCCGGCATACCATCAGCCATCGGCACCTATGCAATTAGAGTTACGGGCCATTTTCGGACTAGATCGGAATTTATCGGCAATGGAAATCCTACAGCGTTGCCGCACGCTGCCAGGCGTAAGGCACATTGTGCAGATGAGTCACCTTGACCTTAGCGCGCTAGAAACTCTCAGGCATCATTTTGCCAATGCGGGTCTTACTGCTGGTGACTTGCGTCTTTTTGTGGGAAATTCTCCTGTAGAATTCATTAGCGAAGGCTCTGTCGTATTGGCTGTGAGCACCGATGGTAGCTTCGCGCCTGGTGTTAAGGAGACCGTCATCATCGCCGCGCGCGAATTGGCGAAACTTGCGTAAACTCCAGATTTTTGAAAGTTTAAGCCACTTCGTGACTTATTCTTTAAGCCGCAACGTATTAGAAAGGAAAACCCATGAAAAAGAACATTTTATATTCGATCATCGCCGTAATTCTGATGTCTGCTGGGATCTACATTGGTCAGATGATTAACAAGAATGGAGTCGCACCATCCGAAGCGGCAAATTCAACAAAAGAGCGCCCATCGACAACAGGTTCTGCAGTGGGCGCTGCGCCAGCGACAGGAAATACTTCATCGAAAAAAAACGCCACCAACACCTGGGCGAAACTCGCCGAAAAATATGGAGATGGGCGCACGAAGTTATCAAAGAAAATTACCGAGGATATGTCATACTTGCTCAACGATGCTATGGAATTGGCTGATCTGGGAGCGAAAATGTCGGGGCAAACTGATGCGAAAAGCTTCGCTGCTAATGGAGTGATGCAAGCAATGTCCCGTCGATTAGGACTTACGGAAGAACAGCAAGAAAAGGCGAAACCCATCATCGCGGCACGCATCGATGAGCGAACACAAGCCGTTAGTTCTTTAGCTGACGCCATGAAAAATGATCCGGAAATGATGATGGAAACCATTTTAGCTGGCGATGCTTTGAGCCGAAATCTGATTTCACAGGAAGAATATGATGCGATCGCCAAGGATACACTCGCCGTGATGCGCAACGTTGGCGGATTTGCCCTCGGAGGACGAACAGGAAATGACTTTGCTGATCCCTTGCTGGTAGAACAACTCAACGGCATTTTATCTCCCGAGCAACAACAGACACTGACGAAGCTCTCCCAAGAGGCCATGACTGCTGCGGAATCCAATAAAAATTCTTTGCCGATGCAAAATGGTAATTTACCCGCCATGGAACTCGAAAAACTCGAGTCAACTATGCTTGGCGCGAAAAAGTTAACAACCGGTCTCAGGGGAATGATCGAAGGTCTTCAAGGGATGAAAGATGCCTATCCTCAAGGTGGAGAGGACGAGTAATACGTTAGTAGGTGGCGACTTTTTCAAGTAGGGTGAGGCACGTGAGACTACACCTGCACTCATAAGTTGGCCACCCTACTTCACAGCGCTCACTGGTTTATTCCAGTTCTGGCACATCCAGCCAGCGACGTTCGGCCCAGCTTTGCAGACCTAATTCTGCCAATTGCACCCCTTTTGCTCCTTCCCGTAACGTATAAGGAAAGGGAGTGTCGAGAACCACGTGTTTGAGAAATTCTTCCCATTGGATCTTAAAAGCATTGTCGTAAGTAGTGGTGTCTGGCACTTCTTGCCAACCAGCGAAAAAATCAATCGGTTGTTCAATGTCGGGATTCCAAATCGGCCGCGGTGTGGTGCCTAGGCTCTGAACCCAGCATTTTCGCAGTCCTACAATCGCACTGCCATGGGTGCCATCAACTTGCATGGTGAGCAAATCGTCGCGTCGCACGCGCACAGTCCAAGAACTATTAAATTGGCAAATGATCCCATTTTCTAAAGCAAATGTTGCGTAGCATGAGTCGTCCGTGGTGCATTTGTAGGTTTTCCCCTGCTCATCGACACGCTGCGGAATATGTGTGGCACCCGTGCAACTTAGCGATTGAATCGGTCCGAACAGTTGCGATATGACATACTGCCAATGGCAAAGCATATCGATGATGATGCCGCCTCCATCTTCTTTGCGATAGTTCCATGATGGCCGTTGAATGGGCTGATCTTGATCTTCGCCAGTAAACACCCAATAGCCAAATTCGCCGCGAACGCTTAAAATTCGACCAAAAAACCCTTGGTCACGCATCATCTTGAACTTACGCAGACCATTCAGCCAGAGCTTATCTTGCACAACGCCATTTTTGACTCCCGCTGCTTCACACAGTTTGGCTAAGCGAAGGGCTTCCGATGTTTCAACCGCTGTCGGTTTCTCGCAATAAATCGCTTTGCCCGCTTTTACAGCGCGCTCGATGAACCCAGCACGTTGTAAAGTACCACTGGCATCAAAGAAAACTTCATCATTGGGATCCGCCAATGCCGCATCAAGATCCGTGGTGTAGCGTTTGATTCCTGTGCGTTCTGCCAATGCCGCTAACTTGGTTGCATTTCGCCCGGTGAGTATCGGGTCGGGCATGATGGTAAGATCGCTGCCGATTTTAATTCCACCTTGATCACGAATCGCTTTAATCGAGCGGATAAGGTGCTGATTTGTGCCCATGCGTCCTGTGACGCCATTCATGATGATACCAATTCGTCGTATTTCCATAGATCTGAGGTCAGAAGCTACACGCATCTCGCTTTTTGAAAAGGAAAAGAAAAGTCATAAGCAGAAAGAAAAGCCAGCAGGCGAAAATCCTTTACTCATGCGTCGTTACACCTCTTGGCAGGATCTGATCTTGACAAAAAAGATTCGCACCGCTACGTAACATTCACAAAATATAATGAATTTTTCCTTTTCTCAAATGGGTCATTCTTTAGGTGGACCAAGTGGTATTTCTGAGCTGATGGATGACCTAGGCCAAGCCCTGGCGCATGGTGGACCACACATCAAAATGCTTGGCGGTGGCCAGCCGGCGCAGATTGCTGAAATGAATGACCAGTGGCGACTGCGCATGGAGGAGATCATGAATCGTGCTGGCGGCATGGAATCGATGCTCTCGCAGTATGACCCGCCACGAGGGAATCCGCATTTCTGCCGCGCGCTGGCAACCATGCTCGCAAGAGAATTCGGTTGGCCGATCACAGAAGCGAATATCGCCGTGACGAGTGGTGGGCAGACGGCATTTTTTTTCCTCTTTCATTTGCTGGCGGGCACAATGCCCGATGGTCGCCGCAAAAAAATCCTACTGCCGTTGGTGCCAGAATACATCGGCTACGCAAACCAATCCGTCGGTGGTGAGATGTTTCTGGCTCATCGTCCTCTCATCAAGCACTGCGGGCCACACGAGTTTAAATATCGCGTTGATTTCGATACCCTAGAGATTACTGAGGAAATCGCGGCGATTTGTGTTTCTCGGCCCACGAATCCGACGGGAAATGTGCTAACGGACGAGGAAATTGCCCGTTTATCCGCCTTGGCACGACAGCACGCCATACCGCTAATTATCGATAATGCGTACGGCGCGCCTTTTCCTCATATTATTTTTGAAAAAGCACTGCCCGTTTGGGAGCCGCATATCATTTTGACGCTGAGTTTATCGAAAATCGGCCTTCCCGGAGTCCGCACAGGCATGGTGGTGGCGCACCCCGATGTGGCGACGGCTCTCGGAAATATGTCTGCGGTTGTCGGGTTGGCAAATCCGAACATGGGGCAACGCATTGCTCTCCCTTTGCTGGAATCCGGCGAGTTATTACGTCTCTCGAATGAAGTGGTGCGGCCCTTTTATGTTGCGAAATCCGCATTTGCCAAGCGGGTGGTTCATGAGACCTTCGGTGAGAGATTTCCTTGGCATCATCATCGCAGCGAAGGAGCATTATTTTTGTGGTTGTGGTTTCCCGACTTACCGATTTCCTCAAAGGAGCTTTACGAGCGACTGAAAAAACGTGGTGTGTTGATTATTTCGGGGCATTATTTCTTTTTTGGCATGGGCGCAATCGAGTCCCAGAATGCCGAGTGGCGACATCGGCATGAGTGCATTCGCATGACTTTTACCATGGCAGAAGAAGTTGTGCGCGATGGCGTAACCATCATCGCCGAAGAGGTAGAGCGAGCATGGAGGGAAAATGGCGGAAGCAAATCATAGGAAAGGAGCGATTTTCGCTTGGCGGTATCAGTTAGTGTCGGCATTTTGTTTAAATGCCGCCAAAGAAGCACCCTCGGTAGTTGAGGGTTTTCTGGTGCGCTACGATGATGGTTTTGGCTGCGTGCAACCGTGGGCGCAGTTTGGACAGGGTAGTGTGGATGAAGCATGGCAGACCTTGGCGGCAGGTGGTTCATCGCCGCTGATCGATCAAGCGTTGGCGTGTTGTCGCATCGATGGCGCGGCGCGACGGCGAGGAGAATCGCTGTGGCATGGGCTGAAAATCCCGCAGAGCCATGCAACATTGACTCATTTTTCGCAGACAGAACGCGCACACTCTGCAGGATTCCGACTTTGGAAAGTCAAGTGCGGTCCGCACGATTTGCCTACGCTGGGGAAAGTCATGGCAGAATTCCCCGACGTGAAGTTTCGCATCGATTGCAACGAAACCGCCGATCCACGAATTTTCGAACCTTGGGTGAGAGATCACGCACAGGCGATCGACTTGATCGAAGACCCATACCCGCACCAAAGGCAAGATGATTGGTTTCGCTTGGCAAAGTGGGTTCCGCTGGCGATGGATCGCATTTGGTCAGAAAATCAACCGTGGATCCCAGTTTGGAAACCGGCTTGGAATGCATTATCTAAATCAATTCCGACTAAGCAAACGATTGTTACAAGCGCGATGGATCACCCATTAGGTCAAGCATGGGCAGCGTATCAAGCCGCGCTTGTCGATACGGAGATGATCTGCGGATTACGTACCGATCATTTATTTCAAACAAACGTTTTTTCCGATGTATTTTCTGAATGGTCTTCCGATTGGCCAGAGATCGCAGGATTCGGGTTAGGTTGGAACGAAGAACTAGAGTTATTACCATGGATTCGATTAAACTAATTCAAGCAAGCGCTTTAATTGATTCAAGCAGTAGTATCGTTACTGCAAATGGTCTGCAATTGATGCCGCATGCGCCAGAAAAATCGTTGGTGTTTCGCACTTCAGGAACGAGTGGCGATGGGAAATTCATTGTTCTACAAAAAGCGGGAATATTATCTTCAGCCCATTGTGTTAACAGATTCTTAGAAATAAATCAAACAAGTGTTTTTGGTTTGATTTTGCCATGGTGGCATGTCGGCGGCATGGGGGTAATCGCTCGCTCGTTCGTGGCCGGTTGCCGCATGGTGCATTTCGCGGATCGCTGGAATCCACTCGCTTGTTGTGAATGGATTGCGCGGGAAAAAATCACGCATCTTTCACTCGTGCCGACACAAATTCACGACTTATTCACAAGTTATTCCGAAGCGCCAAACTCACTGCGTGCCGTCGTCGTCGGTGGTGGAAATTTGCCAGAAAGTGTCGAGGTCGGCGCGCGAAAGTTAGGGTGGCCCTTGTTGCGAAGTTTCGGCATGACCGAAGCATCATCACAAATCGCCACGCAAAAACCGTATGATTTCAATCAATCGTTTGATGAGGGTGGGTTGTCGATTCTCGACTGTTGGCAGGCACGTATCAATGAGGGAGGATTACTCGAAATCGCGGGTGAACCATTATTTTCTGGAACTTTATACAAACAGGACGATCGCTGGGATTATGTTCCAAGGGAAGGAAAATGGTGGACGACGAGCGATCGGGTCGCCCTAGAGGCTCGCACGCTGCGTTGGCTGGGGCGGGCGGATGATTTGGTAAAAATTCTTGGCGAATTAGTATCGCTGCATCGGGTAGAAGAAGAACTCGCTGTGGCGGGTCTTGTGCCCGGAACGTATGCGGTAATTGCGGCAAGCGATGAGCGGAAAGAGCACGCGCTGCATTTGTTTTCTGAGTCAGAGGCGAAGGATGTCATTCATCGCTACCATGCGACATGTGCAGGATTTGCCAGAATTGATGCGATTCACCGAATATCATTGCCGCGAACGGAATTAGGGAAAATTCGTCGTGGCGATTTGCTCAAGGTTCTGGGGTAGGCGGATTTTCGGGAGTGACATTGGTTGCCTTCTCCTCTGAGGAAGCGGCGGGTAACTCTGCGGCAGGCGCAATTTTTTGGTCTTGCGGATCGGTCGCGGGCAACTCGACCTCAACATTCACGGGTTTCTGGCGATTGCTAGGCATTTGCGGTGGTGATGGCTTGCCGACAATGCGTGTAATGAATAGGGAGAGAAAGATATTTACGACCATTAGGGCAATGAAAACCATTCCCACAATCCCACGATTCGGGTTAAAGCGAGGATGGCTGCCACTACGCGAATAAACAAAGGCGATTGCTGCAGATAATACAGTTCCAATCGCAAAGCTTACGAAAAATACCTGATTCAACATACGATACTCTCGATCTAGCGGAACCCCGATAAAGAGCAAGAAAATAGTCAAAAAATAAACCTGGAATCCGCAGTGGGGAGCCAGGCATCTCGCCAGACTCGGCAGACGGGTATCCCGCCTTTCCCATTAAGCTCTCCCACACACTCATCCTCCCATTTCCATAAACGCGCTCATAATTTTGTTAAATGCACTCCTCACTTCGTTAAACGCACTCATCACTTCGATAAATGCCCCCGTCACTTCGATAAATGCCCCCGTCACTTCGTAAAATGCGCTCGTCACTTCGTTAAATGCGCTCGTCACTTCGTTAAATGCGCTCGTCACTTCGTTAAATGCGCTCGTCACTTCGTTAAATGCACTCCTCACTTCGTTAAACGCACTCCTCACTTCGTTAAACGCACTCCTCACTTCGTTAAATGCACTTTTCATTTCGTTAAATGCACTTTTCGCTTCGTTAAATGAAAAATAACGCTGCTGGATCGCGAGCAGCAGGAGGCTGTATCCTCCTAGTTTATGAGACAAAGCGCCGATCAATCTTGTCATGACAAGTTCCCGCTGAAATAGAAGGAGTCATTGAATTAACAATGAAAAACGCACCACACTTCGGGAATTTTGTTTACGGTTACGAGACCAACAGCAACCTTATCAAAACCATTCATTCCTACTCTAGCTACAATTTCACCAGCAACACCGGCACGGGAATCCACACCGTCACCAACACGTACGAACCAAATCGAGATGTCCTCTTGACAAAGCACAACCAACGCGCTAGTGACAACGCAACAATCAGCAGCGTGACCTACAACGTCAACAAAATCGGTCAAAGAACCAACCGCACCACCACCGATGCGGCAAATGCTACGTCCACCGCACAGTGGGGCTACAACGCCACTGGCGAAAAACCCCGAAGGCTTGTAGGGGTTTTGGACAGACGCGAAGCGCCGTGCCTCGAAGAGGTGAGCAGCCGTGAGGCGGCTGCGAATCAACTCACCAAAGCCGACCACAGCGACACCGCCCAAAACCGCGCTTACAACTACGACGGCATCGGCAATCGCCTCACCAGTAGCGCGGGCGTCTCGCCCGCCAGCTCCACCACCTACACCCCCAACGCCCTCAATCAATACACCGCCATTAGTGGCGGCGCTTTCCAAGCGCCAAGCCCCGACTATGACGACGACGGCAATGCCACCGCCTACCCACTCCCCGTCAACCCCGCCACCAACGCCACCCTCGTCTGGGACGGCGAAAACCGCCTCATCGAAGTCGTCACTGGCAGCACCACGGTCGTATATCGCTACGATGCGCAAAGCCGTCGGATTGCCAAAAGCGTTGGCAGCGCCAGTAACACGTTCTTCATCTACGATTATTGGAACTGTATCGGAGAATACACTGGCGCAAATCATTTCAAGAGCTATACATGGGGCATGGATCTGTCGGGCAGTATGCAAGGAGCGGGCGGAGTCGGCGGACTGCTCGCCGTCCACGACGGCAGCGCCAGCTACTACCCCACCTACGACGGCAACGGCAACATCAGCGAATATCTCGACTCCACAGGAGCCGTCGCCGTCCACTACGAATACGATGCCTTTGGCAACACCACCGTCGCTTCACTTAAAACTGAAAACTTGACACTTGAAACTTTCTCCCACCGCTTCAGCACCAAGCCCCTCGATGCAGAAACCGGCCTCTACTACTACGGTTACCGCTGGTATGCCCCCCTAACCGGTCGCTGGCCATCACGTGATCCAATTGAGGAAAATGGAGGATTGAATTTGTATGGGTTTGTATCCAACCGTAGTTTAAATCTAGTAGAAATATTCGGTCTAAGGGCAATGACGGCGGAAGAATCTTCTTTTGTTGCTAAACTAGAGGCATTAAAAGCTAGAGCAACTGCTGATAAAGAGTTCGTCAAAGCATTGGAAAGTGTTATTTCTGATTACAAAACAAGAATTGACTCAATACCTGCTAATTCGGCCGATCCATTACGAATAAGATATATCAACAATGCGTTCCGTATCTGGGCATCAGAACGAGCACCACAATATCATCCAGATGGAAATTTAGACAGTGAATTCGCTAAAGGTAAAGATAAGTGCAACGCGTATGTCTCACATGTTTTAGAAGGTAGTCCAAAGATTACTGTATTGGATACCAAATTTAAAGAGGGTGTTAAGACATACCTTACAAATGATTTTAATTCATACTTAACGCGGGCTCCAATAGCTGGAGAATGGGCAAATCCTCAACTACTAAAAGAGTGGACTCCTAAATACAGAATTGCAAAGTGTCAATTGTGCGGCGGTAAAGAAGGGTTAGTAGAATCTGTAAGCATTGATCGTTTTGCCAATGTAACATTTGAGCCTCCAGTCATCGGCGATGTAGTTGCTTTCTATGCACCGACAAATGTTGGTTCTCACGGTCATGTAGGCATATATTTAGGAGGAACTCCAGAAATTCCTTTTTACATCAGTGCGACTAAATCAGAAGAATTTGGTCAGAAGGGTGTCGTTATAAAATTTGGCCCCGAAATTGCTGAAAAACTGTATAGGACACCATGCAACGGACACGAATAACTATAATTTCAACACTGTTGATAGTAATTATAATAATTTTTGTAAAAGCCTACTATCCATTAAATTGGCTGACTATAAAATACGGAATGAGTTATTCCGATGTTATATCTATAATTGGCAAACCAGATGCTGATTTGAGAGGGACAAAAGAATTTTGTATTTGGCATAATGATGATATATTAAATAAGACAATTAAAATTTATTTTAAATTTGACAAAGTTCACAGTATAAATATGGATTGGCAGTAAATGGGATCAGCAACTATGTTTTTATGTTTTTCAAATCATAAAAAGGGACTGACCCAAAGCAAAAATAAAATTAGACATTTCGAGAAAAGCAAGTAGAATCATAAAAATTCCCGCAGAAATAATAGAGAAAGTAGTAGCCATGCGGGTTTGGCGTGGTAGAGAGGGGGCGCGATGAGTAAGAGATTTTTGGCACCACATAAGGATTCACGGGAGAAACCTGTGATTTATCATTGCATTAGCAGGGTCGTGGATCGGCGTTTTGTGTTCGAGGATGTGGAGCGGGAGCAGTTTCGCATGATCATGCGCATAAAATAAAAAGGGACTGACCCAAAGCGAAAATAAGACATTTCGAGAAAAGCAAGTAGAATCAGGGCATGAGGCGAGCACGATGGATCATTCGTAGTGAGAATTATCAGAAAAAACCGGTGATTTATCACTTGATTTGACGGCACTCCGTTCTGTCCAAACGGAGACCAAGCTCCTCCTCCGGAGCTTGATTTTTTTATGATCGGGCGCACACGCCTGCCAGGTTTTG
>CAMAYN010000071.1 GCA_945862285.1 Akkermansia muciniphila
CGGAGTTCAGGAGAAAATCGATGCCGAGCGCTTCATCGCCCTTGGTTGTAGTGCGGAATCTATTGTGGTAACAGGCAGCGTGAAGTTTGATCCTGGTCCAGAACCGCAAGATCAGGTGCGCGAGGATTTTCGCAGTATTCTGAATGAAATGCGGGCTGGGAAACCTGTCGTGCTGGCGGCGAGCACACATGACGGCGAAGAACTTTTCATTGGCGAAGCCGTTCGGCAAGCGGGAGCATTTTATCTTTGTGTGCCCAGACATGCCGAGCGCCGCGATGAAGTTCGTCAATCACTCATGGCACAAGGCTGGAATGTTTTTCAAAGAAGTACGGCGCAGGCCTTCGGCTCTCCTGTTGACTGCTACCTCGTTGATACGACGGGAGAGTTGCGTGAATGGACAAAACTTGCGGATCTCGTCGTCATCGGCAAAAGTTTTCTCGGTGAAGGTGGCCAAAACCCTTGCGAAGCCGTCATGGCTCATAAATGCGTCATCACCGGACCTCACATGGAAAATTTTCAGCCCCTCGCCGATGATATGATTGCTGCGGGTGGTATTGTACAAGTTGCCGACTCTCAAGCATTGCAAGCACGCATCTTTCAACTCATCCACGATGAATCACTGCGGAATTCTTCTGCAAATGTAGCATGGGAAATCCTCCAGCGTCATCTTGGTGCCACGGAAAAGACAATTCTCGAATTGATTGCGTAAGAATCGACCCTTAATCTACGTAGAGCGATTTGTCTTTATCGAAAATCTAGTTTATTAAACAACATCTTACAAACTGCATTATGAACAAACGATCCATCATCGCGCTGAGTTGCGCATTTTTGCCTATCATTATTACCGAAACGAGTTTTGCCAAACCGGCGCCTGCTCCGTCGGTTAGCACGGCACAGGGTAAGTCGTTGCAATCCGAGTATGCCAAAGAACTCGCTGCATTGCGGGCTGACATCGAAAAACAATTGCCCCGCGTCGATAAATCCATCCTATCGTCCTACACCAATGCCCGCCAAGCGCTGAAGAAGGCCGAAGAAGATGTTGCCGCCGCTGATAAAGAACTCGCAAAAATCTACGGTGGAAAAGCTCTCATTGATCATGCGAAAAAGAAATGGATTGCTGGCGCGGAAAAAGGGATTTCCGATGCCAATGCCGCGCTCAAAAAAGCGACCACCGATGCCGAGCGCGATGCAGCGAAGAAGCAACTCGCCGATTGGCAGAAAAACAAAGCCGATGGTGAAGCTGCTCTTAAAGAGCGACAAGCGGCCTACGATCAAGCTCTCAAAGACCAGTCAAAATTTACTCGCGAACTGGAGAAAGCAAAAAATGCACTTGCCAAAGCGAAATCCGCCGAAGCCTCTGCCTCCTCCAAACTCTTCGCCTCGACCGCAAAAGCGGTTGCTACAGATGCGCTCGATAGTAAACTTCTAAAGAGCGCCATCCTCGCCGAGGCGACTCCAGCAGGTCTTGCTCTGTTTGCCGAGCAAAGCCCCGCTCATAAGAAACTCATCGATGATCTTTTTGCCAATCCGACATTAATGAAGCAAATGCTCATCTCTGGTGGTGCGAAGTTTGCAAAATACGGCCGCGCGATGGAGATTCTTGACTCTCTCAAAAAAGTCATCAAAGAGCCAAGCAACCCCACTTTGCAAAATCTTGCCTTGGCCGTTTGCCTTGAGCACGCTTCCCCAGTAAAACAAACGAATGCCGCAGATCAGGCAAACGCTCCAACCGTGATTGACCCGATCAAGCGCTATACCAGCTACGAGAAGGCTTTCCTTGCTGGCGAACTTGACCCTGCATTCAAAAGCTTTAACGCATGGGAATTACGCCACGTAGTCAATTGCGAGGCACCCGAAGAAATCGCTGCTTGGGGGCGCGAAATGTTGCGTTCCTATCGTCCCGATCAAATCAATACTCCTGATTACGGCTGGCGCTACGTCAACTCGGTTAAAAGCGACGTTCCCTACGGATCGCAGAACGTTTGCAAAGACCTCCCATCTCTGCACCACTTTCAAAACATCGCTCTCAATGGCGGTGTCTGTGGGCGCCGCGCATTTTACGGTCGTTTTATGCTGCGCAGTTTCGGTATTCCTACCTGGGGGGTAACGCAGAAAGCCCACGCCGCGCTCAGCCACTGGACTCCGAAAGGCTGGGTCGTTAACTTAGGCGCAGGCTATAGCCATAGCTGGTGGGATAAAGACGAAGTACCACGCAGCGGTTCTGACTTCTTGTTAGAGACGCAAGCCCGTGCCCACGGCTCCGAGTACATCAAGGTGCTTCGCGCCAAATGGATCAGCGTGACTCTTGGCGAAACACAATTCAATGATCGGCAAAAAGTAGAAGGCGGATTCTGGAGCCAACTCGCCCAAAATCAAACCATTACTCTCGCCAGTAGCGCGGCGACTCTTGGCCCACTCGGACAAGAACTCGGCGAAGCCAATGAGGCGAAACAAAAGCTCAGCAGCGCGAAGGTCACCGCTGCGGATCAGAAAATCCACACTTCAAATGACGGCACCATCACGATTCCCGCAGTCGCCCACACAGGCACTTCTGGTGGATTTGCTGCCATGGCAAGTCACAACGGCGGTATGCAAATCCACATTACCGCAGGCTACCATGGGAAATATGAATTCACCGCACCCAGAGCAGGGAAATACACACTCTCTGCCAAAGTCGCCGCTTTGCAGGATTTCCATAAACTCACTGCTTCCGTGAATGGTTCCGGCCTCATAGACATCACGGTTCCTCATACCATCGGCCTATGGGAAAATACGCCATCGATTGAGATTGCGCTGAATTCTGGCAAAAATGTCATTTCACTCCAATTAGAAAAAGACAGTCGCGGCCTCACGGTTAAGGAGCTGATTCTTACTCCCGTGAAATAACATTTCTTCGCCCGAATTCATCAGCTGCCTTTATGACCCCTGTCTCCATTTTCAACGACGTCATCGGCCCCGTCATGCGCGGGCCATCCAGTTCCCATTGCGCTGCCGCCCTGCGCATCGGGCGGCTTGCTCGCGACCTCATGGATGGCGATATTACCGAAGTCCTCGTCGAATTTGACCGCAGTGGTTCTCTGCCTACCACGCACGATAGCCAAGGCAGTGACATGGGGCTTTTTGGCGGTCTGCTCGGCTGGAATGCCGATGACGAGCGCTTGCCCAATTCCGATCAAGCCCTTGCTGCCGCTGGGATTAAACTGGAAATCGTTACCGTCGATGTCGGTGATCCGCATCCGAACACCTATCGACTCACCCTCACCAATTCCCGCGAAAAACACTCCATCATCGCCATTTCCACCGGTGGTGGCATGATCGAGGTTCTTTCCATCGATGGCCTACCCATGAAAATGGACGGCGGCTACCACGAGACTCTGCTATGGTTGCCGAAAAGTACCGCCACCGAATTTGATGCCGATCATATCATCCGCCACGACAATGGCGATACTGATGTGATTCAGGTCGAGGCCAATCATTTCCTTTCTCCTGAAGTTTTCACCAGCCTGAATCCCAGCTTGGTGAAATACCTCTCGCCCGTTCTGCCCGTGCCATCGCGTAAGGACATGAACATCCCCTTCGACGGTTGCACCACCATGCTTGCCTACGATGGCGAAAAGCACACCTCACTCGTCGATCTTGCCATTCAATACGAAAAAGCCCGTGGCGGCATTGCCGAAGAAGAAATTCTCGCCAAAATGGTCGAAATCGTCCGTATTTTACGGAAATCCATCGCCATTGGCATCTCCGGCACCACCTACGAAGATCGCGTTCTTCATCATCAAAGTGGGAAATTTGCCGAACTCATGCAATCAGGCCGCCTCCTCAACGGCGGAGCACTGAATCGCATCGTGCTTTATGTCACCGCACTCATGGAAGTGAAAAGCAGCATGGGTGTAATCGTCGCCGCACCTACCGCTGGTGCTTGTGCGGCATTACCGGGTGCCGTCATCGCCATGGCGGAAGAAATGAATCTGGATGAAACAGAAATGGCCAAAGCCATGCTCGTCGCTGGCCTGATCGGTGTATTCATCGCCACACGCTGGACATTTGCTGCCGAAGTTGGCGGATGCCAAGCCGAAGGAGGCTCTGCTGCCTGCATGGCCGCCGCCGCACTCACAACTATGGCAGGTGGCTCCCGTGATCAATCGATCGCCGCCGCTTCCATGGCATTTCAGAGCATGCTCGGCCTGATTTGCGATCCTATCGCCAACCGCGTCGAGGCTCCATGCCTTGGGAAAAACGTCATCGCCGCCAGTAATGCGCTTTCGTGCGCGAACATGGCACTCGCTGGATTCGATCCACTCATCCCGCTCGATGAAGTGATCGATGCCGCCAAAGCTGTCTCCAAGCGCATGCCGCGCGAACATCGCTGCACCTCCCTCGGTGGCCTCGCCGTTACGCCCACATCACTAGAGATCGAGAAAAAACTCGCCGACCTCAAATCCAAACGCTGCTCTTCTTGCTCTTGTTAATGGCGGACAAGGCAGATGTTGCTATCAATTCATACGGCATGAAAAACTTTATCCTTTTTCTTATATCGTTAGCATCGTCTCTTAGCGCACAAAACGCAAATCAGCCAAAGCCAAACATCGTTCTGATCATCGCTGACGATCTTGGTTTTTCTGATTTAGGTTGTTATGGGAGCGAAATAAAGACACCACAGCTTGATGCTTTAGCCAAGAACGGCTTGCGTTTCACCCAGTTTTACAACACGGCACGTTGCTGGCCTACGCGCAGTGCCTTGCTCTCTGGATATTATGCTCAGCAAATTCAGCGCGATGCTCTACCCGAAAGTTTTGGCGGTGCCAAGGCATCTCGTCCTAAGTGGGCAACCTTGCTGCCGGAGATGCTTAAACCAGCAGGCTATCGCTCATACTTCAGCGGTAAGTGGCATATTGACGGGCTAGCGGGAAAGGCGGGCTTTGATCGATCTTTGATCATCAATAATGCAGGGAATTTCTATTCTACCAAAGGGATGGTGAAGGATGATAAGCCATTCGAACCTCAGCAAACGAAAGACTTCTTTTTAACAAATTACACTGCCAGCCATGCGCTGGAGTGCTTGCAAGAGCATGCCAAAGATCATGCTGCGAAGCCATTTTTTCATTACATTGCCTTCCACGCTCCCCATTTTCCATTACAATCGCCCCAAGAAGACATTGATCTTTACAAAAATACCTACGTCAACGGTTGGGAAGCCATGCGGGAGGCTAGATACAAAAACCTCCGCGCTATGGGTATTGTCAATACCGCATTATCTGCGGTGGAGCGGCACATCGGTGCTCCTTATCCCTACCCTGATGATTTGAAAAAGCTGGGTGCCGGAGAGTTAAATCTACCTGTCGAATGGAAATCACTTAACGATGCTCAACGTCAATTTCAAAGCACGAAAATGGCGATCCACGCGGCAATGATTGATCGAATGGATCGCGAGATCGGGAAAATCATCGCACAACTCAAGTCCATGGGGGCTTATGAAAATACCCTAATACTTTTCTGCTCAGACAACGGTGCCACGGCAGAAGTTATGGTGCGTCACGGTGGTCACGACCAGAACGCTCGCCTTGGCAGTGCGGAGACTTACCTTTGTCTAGGTGCTGGTTTTTCGAATGCTTGCAACACGCCATTTCGTCGTCATAAAACATGGGTTCATGAAGGAGGTATTTCTTCCCCTTTGATCGCACATTGGCCAGTTGGGATTCCTGCCAAAGGGGAACTGCGACATACTCCCGCCCACGTCGTAGATTTCGTGCCAACAGCCCTCGCCTTAGCTGGCGTAAACAAACCCAAAACCATTGATGGAGTTGACGTGCCTCCTGCGCCGGGAAAGAGTTTGCTTCCTGCATTCGCAAAAGATGTCACTGTGCAACGTGAGAGCTTATGGTGGCTCCATGAAGGCAATAAGGCCGTTCGCGTGGGGGATTGGAAATTGGTAGCGGCAAAAAATCAGCCGTGGGAGTTATACAACCTTTCTTCCGATCGTGCCGAACAGAATAACCTCGCAGCGACCATGCCTGCTAAAGTCAAAGATCTCTCTGTAATCTGGCAAAAACAAACAGATGCTTTTACGCATCTTGTCAAAGCCTCCCCAAAAAAATGAATCTAACGACCATCGCATTTCCTCTCTCATTTACCCTGCTTCTTGCTCTGCCTTCCCATGCCGTGCCGCCCCGCGGTGCCTTGCCTTTAGGCTCGCGGGACTGGCCTGAGGATTATCGATTGCACCTGCAAGGCCCCGCGAAAATTTCTTTCACCGATGCATTTGCCATCGATTTAGAAGACCAAGGCCCCCATGATATCGCCGTGGAAACTTCCACAGGAAAAGGCCCTCTTTTACGTGTTTGGAATCAAGGGAAACTCGTGCGTGGTCCCGAAATGGTTGCCGCACTTACGCCTGCTACCGATTTTCCCAATGCTAACGTCAATTTCGGCGCAGATTTCACCGCCATGGTGCAATTTCAAACTACAGGCGATGGCACAATCTTTTCCAAATGTGAACCTACAGGGAAATGGACACCCGATGCGAAGGCTCTGTTCATTCGCCAAGGAAAACTCGTTTTCGATGTCGCATGGCTTGGCGAAATTTCCACAACAGCTCAGGTCAACGATGGCGCCCCGCACACCGCCGTAGTTCAGCTCGCAGGCGAGGCACTTACCATTCACCTCGATGGAAAAGTCATCGCCGAAAAAAAATCATTCCGTCGCGCAGATCCGCCATCGCACATCCTGAAAATCGGCCAAGCCGCCACTGACTTCGGCGGTGCATTCTCACAAGGAAATATTTCCGCCCTACGGATTTGGAAACGTTCGTTGCCAAAAGTGGAAATTGCCACCCTATTTCAAAAAGACTCGTCGGGCGCGAATACCCCGGATTTTAGCTATCAGTCAAAACCGCTCGCTCGACCAAAGATCGAAGCAGAATCCGGCTGGATTCAGGAGCTAGAACGCAGCGACCACGCCAGCATCATCGCCAAATGGAACAAAAAAACACTCAAAGAAGGCGCGGAAATCTACAAAACCAATTGCGTGATTTGTCACGGCACCAAAGACCAACCGGGTTCCTTGCCTACGGCATTACGCTTCGCCGAGGGCGCTTTTAAAAATGGCGCTGATCCGTATTCGATGCACCTCACCCTGACAAAAGGCTACGGGCAAATGGTCGCCCAACCCCAATACACCACCGCGCAAAAGTACGCCGTCATTCATTACATTCGCGAGACATTTCTCAAACCGCATAATCCCTCGCAATACACCGCCATTTCTCCTGAATTCCTTGCCACGCTGCCGAAAGGTCTGACCCAAGGAAAAGAGGAAAAAATCGATCGCTCGGAGCCGCCCTACAAGCTCATGGAATCCGGGCCAGCCTTGATGTGGACGTACCAAGTCGAAAAAGGCAACATCGCGCAAAAGGGCATCGCCATTCGCGTCGATGAAGGTGCAGGCGGGGTGACGAAGGGCAAGGCTTGGATGATCTATGATCACGATACCATGCGCCTCGCCGCCGCTACCACGGGGGATTTTGTCGATTGGCGCGGCATTGCTTTCGATGGAAGTCACGGTACACACACCTCACTCACGGGGGAAAAACATTTTGTGCTTCCCGATGGTCCTGGCTGGAGCATAGCAGACTTTGAAGATAAACGAGAGATTGCGAAAGATGGCAGAAAATACGGGCCTCATCCGCTGATCAAATACAAAGGAATCTATTTTTATCAAAATCAATGTGTGATCGAAGCCAACATCTACGGCGCAGATTTTTTGGAGTCGCCCTCGTGGATCGAAAATGACGATCAACCCGTTTTTGTTAGAACGATTCAGGGTCATGCTCCTTGGGCTAGGCTGAAATTGCGCGTTGCTCCTGAGACGTTGAATGTTTTGATGAAAGGGGAGGGGAGTCTAACTAGAGTAAATGGTTTCTGGATCGCAGAATTCGATAGCGATGCCAAAGCCCGCTTTTTCATTTCACGGGCGGATCAAGATACCTTAGAAAAAGTAGCAAAATCCGTAACCACCCCGATCGATCTCATCGCCCTCACCAAAGGCGGTCCAGCACAATCACCTGCCACTTTCACCACGCAGTCCATTCCGGGCAAAGAAGACACAGCTTTCACCGCCGATGAATTTCCTCTCCCCGTCGATAACCAATACAAAAGCTGGATGCGGCCTGGGGGATTTGATTTCACACCCGATGGCAAATCCGCTATTGTTGCCATGTGGAATGGCGATGTCTGGAAAGTGGATGGCATCAAGGAAAAAGCCCCAGCTACGCTGACATGGAGGCGGATTGCTAGCGGTCTCTTTCAGCCACTGGGCGTGAAATTTCGTGGTGATGAACTCTTCATCACCTGCCGCGATCAGATTGCTCAACTCGTCGATCACAATGCCGATGGCGAAATCGACCAAATCAAATGTTTTAATGCCGATGCCCAAGTGACCGAGCATTTCCACGAATTCGCCATGGGCTTGCAAACCGATGCTGATGGGAATTTCTACTATGCAAAATCGGCACGTCATGCGCTCGATAGCGTGGTTCCTCACCACGGCACATTGCTTAAAGTTTCCGCGAATGGCAGTAAAACAGACATTGTCGCCACCGGATTTCGCGCCGCGAATGGTGTGTGCGTGAATGACGATGGAAGTTTTTTCGTCACCGACCAAGAAGGCCATTGGACACCAAAAAACCGGATCAATCGCGTCGTCCCCGGCGGATTTTACGGCAACATGTATGGATATTCCAGCGTCAAAGATTCTGCCGATGCCGCGATGCAACCGCCCATGGTGTGGATGACGAATGCCAAGGATCGCAGCCCCGCCGAACTGCTGTGGGTTCCCAAAAATGCGTGGGGCAATCTTGGTGGCAGTCTGCTGAATCTCAGTTACGGAACAGGCCGTGCCTTTATCGTTCCGCATGAAAAAGTCGGGAAAACATGGCAAGGTGCCGTTTGCGAACTACCGATGCCGTCATTGGCGACTGGCATTATGCGTGGTCGATTCGGCAACGATGGCGAACTTTACACCTGCGGCATGTATGCCTGGGCCGGCAACGCCACCACGCCGGGTGGATTCTACCGCATCCGCAGAACGAATAAACCAGTACAAGTCCCCCTTGCCGTTCACGCTAGCACCGGGAAAATTTGCGTGACATTTAGCGATCCCGTTACCACCTCGACGTGCAAGATTTCCTCTTGGTCACTCAAGCGCACGGCCAGTTACGGCTCGAAGCATCTGAACGAAACAGAGTGGCAAATCAAAAACGTAATCAAAAGCGATGACCAACGCACGCTGACCCTGGAGATTCCCGAATTACGTCCAACCGACTGCTACGAACTTGTCATCGGAGAGACGAAAATTCACGGCACCATTCATCAAATTTCGGATCGGTAAGTTTTTCAAATTGAGTGGAGCAAGTTTTATTCACTCGCCGGGAAAAGGTAATAACAATCCGTGGTAGGTTTTCCTTGCTCGCTTGATTTCCTATGGTAGTTCTGAGGGCGCGATAAGAAATCAAATAAATACGGTAAATCTTGAGAAAAATACGATGAATGCAATCACAATCGAAACATGTGGCACACTGCGCTCGAAATGGGGTGAAGGGCCAATTTGGTGGAATGATTTTCTTTACTATGTGGACATCGAAGGGAAATTAGTGGTTCGGTTTCACCCGCAGTCGGGGGAGGAAAAAACATGGGATGTAGGGCAACGCGTAGGTCTGGTAGTGCCACGGGAAAATGGTGGCTTGCTGTGCGCGGGCGATCATGGATTTTTCTTCCTTGATGAAGCCACGGGGACTTGCACGCCCATCGTCGATCCTGAGGAACACATGTCAGACAATCGTTTCAACGATGGGAAATGTGCGCCGGATGGCAGCTTGTTTGCGGGAAGTATTAGCCTCGTGAAGCGGGTAGGGGATGCGAAGCTGTATCGTCTAACGCCTGATCTTACCTGCACTGTGGCTTTTGAAAATGTCACCACTTCCAACGGCATTATTTGGTCCGCCGATGGGGCGATTTGTTACTACATCGATACGCCGCGTCGCAGCGTGTTGGCTTTTGATTATCTCAATGGCGCGTTAACCAATCCGCGTGAGGTCATCGATACCAAGTCGATCGATGCTTCGCCCGATGGCATGACGATTGATGAGCAAGGCCGACTGTGGGTGGTGTTTTGTCATGGTGCCTGTGTCTGTTGTTACGATCCCGCATCGGGGCAGCAAGTGGAGCGTATCGATTTGCCCTGTTTAGAAACCACAGCCTGTGCCTTTGGTGGCCCAGATTTGGACGATTTATACATCACGACAGGCATTCACAAGAGCGTGGTGGAAGAAGAGGCTGGGCTTTTATTTGTGATCAAAGGTCTAGGCGCGCGCGGTGTGAAGGCGAGTGCTTTTGCGGGATGATGCCGAGGACATTTATTGTTGCCCCATGCCCGCATCTGCCGATGGCAAATGAGGCAATGGACTATCGCGTCTTGGAAGGCTTCGGCTCGCGTCGTGATGGCGATTTTTTCCATGCGGCACTGTGTTATGGGCAACATTTGTGGTGCTGTGGGCATGCAGGGCGTGCTTTGCTGGCACTCACTCGTGCGCTCTATGCCGAATTAGATGGCACGGAGGAAATCTTGAAGGAACATCCGTTGCCGTATCGGGCGATGAGTTGGATTTTGCAACATCACAGCTCCGATGATTTCCCCGGCAACCCACGCCTGAGTTACCAACATCAAGCGATGCGGATTCGCGGTCACAGAAAAGAAATTCGCCAAGCACGCGCCTGGGCCGTGTGGGCCTTGGTTTGTCAAATTCGTCCTCATTTGCCCGGCGATGCGACAATGAAGGAACTGTCCCTAGAAGAAATCGCAGCATCCTTAGAAACCTTCGGATTACCTCAGGAGCATCAGTTATGGAGAAGTTGTCTTGATGCTTCGAGCTCAATGCGGGTCGGACTATCATCGAAAAGTTCGAGCATCATGACAATGTTGCATTCGCCATAGTGCTGCTGACGCCGGATGACGTTGGTGGGAAAAACGCCAAGTTCCTAAAACAGCGTGCTCGGCAGAACGTGGTCTTCGAACTTGGTTTCTTTTTCGCAAAACTCGGCCGTAAAAAAGTGTGCGCCCTGCACAAAGAAGATGTGGAGATTCCGTCAGACATCCAAGGTGTCATTTACACACCGATGGACAAGGCTGGCGCGTGGCGGGTTGCTTTGGCGCGCGAACTAAAGGAAGCAGGCATTCCGCTCGACTACACAAAAGTCATCTAGCCCCATGACCCGCATCACCCAACAAAACCTCGAATCCTACCTCTTGGGCGCTGCCGTGCTCCTGCTGGGGACGATTGATGGGGGGGACTACAAGCAGTTCATCTTCCCACTCCTGTTCTTCAAGCGACTGTGCGATATCTTCGATGAGGAGACCGTCACTGCACTGCGGGAGTAAGGCAGGGATCAGGACTTTGCGCTGTTCCCGGAGAACCATCGTTTCCAGGTGCCGGCGGACGCGCATTGGCGGGGGATTCGGAAGGTCAGCCGGGATGTGGGCCGGGGCTTGCAGCAGGCCATGCGGGCCATTGAGACCGCCAACCCCGACAAGCTCTTCGGCATCTTTGGCGATTCGCAGTGGACGAACAAGGGCCGCCTCTCGGATGCCATGCTGCGCGACCTCATCGAGCACTTCTCCTCGCTGGAACTCACCGTCACCAATCTGCCCGAGGATGAGCTGGGCCAGGGCTACGAGTATCTCATCAAGAAGTTCGCTGACGACTCCGGCCACACTGCCGCCGAGTTCTATACGAACCGCACCGTCGTCCACCTCATGACCGAGATGCTCGATGTGCAGCCCGGCGAGTCCGTCTATGACCCCACCTGTGGTTCCGGCGGCATGTTGCTCTCCTGCATCGCCCATCTGCGGAATCAGAAGAAGGAATGGCGGAATGTGAAACTCTACGGCTAGGAGCGGAACCACATGACCTCCTCCATCGCCCGGATGAACTGCTTCCTCCATGGTATCGAGGACTTCCGCATCGAGCGCGGCGACACCCTGGCCGAGCCGAAGCTCGTCGAAGGCGACCGCCTCCAGCGCTTCGATGTCGTGTTGGCCAATCCGCCCTACTCCATCAAGCAGTGGAACCGCGAAGCCTTCGCCGCCGACCCCTGGGGGCGCAATGTCTTCGGTGTCCCACCACAGGGCCGTGCCGACTACGCCTTCCAGCAGCACATTCTGGCATCGTTGAAAGGGTTCAACGATGCCAGCGGTCGTTGTGCCGTGTTGTGGCCGCATGGCGTGCTGTTCCGCCAAGAAGAAGCCGACATGCGCCGCAAGCTCATCGAAGCCGACCTCATCGAATGCGTCCTCGGCCTCGGCCCGAACCTCTTCTACCACTCGCCCATGGAAGCTTGCGTCGTCGTCTGCCGCACGCAGAAGCCCAAGTCCCGGCGCGGGAAAATCCTCTTCATCAACGCGGTGAACGAAGTCACCCGCGAACGTGCCCAGAGCTTCCTCACCGACGAGCACCTCCAGCGCGTCGTCCGCGCCTATCAGGATTTCAAGGACGAACCCGGCTTCACCCGCGTCGCTCCCATCGAGGAAATCCGCGCGAAAGAGGGGAATTTGAGCATCCCGCTGTATGTCGGCGGGGAAACGCAGGCGCAGACCGATGCCGCTGCCGAGTCAGCCACCACTGCTCTTCCAGATGCGCTCGCGGGCTGGCTGGAAAGCTCTGCCAACGTCCGACAGTCACTCAACAACCTCTTTTTTGAAAAATGAAAGTGCGAGTATTAAATCAAAGCGCGACTTTAATTTCGACTTGCAGCTTCAATCTTAACTTGCAGCATAAATATTCACTTGCAGAAACATCATTAATCCTGCAGCTTTACTTCCGTTATGACTGACAAAGCTACAACGCGTAATAGTTCGACCGCACACCGCGAGGTTGACGCCCGCGTCGGCAACGATTTGGTGGAGGTCAAGTTCGGCGTTGACGCCATCAGGACGCTGCGCACAAGTCTCATGCAGGTGGCGTATCCTGTGAGTGAAGATCCTTCTTTGCACGGCTACGTGGTGCTCGTCAATTCCTCCATCGCGGTGGACCGTGTAAAGGAAGAATGGAATCGTGCATGGTCCGTCCTGCGACCGGAAGTGCAGGAGCGGCTCACAATTTGCCTCATGACTGATAGCATCACCGGCATACCGATAGATCCGAATCCAGAAACGCAGCGGATGCTTGCCGAGGTTGTCGAGTCTGAGCGCGGAAAAGAGGGAGGAAACCGTACGGACTATGCGTTCGTGATTTTGAAGCTCCTGATTCACCAGTGGCTCACTTCCGGCCAGTCTGTCACGGCGGACTGGCTCGCTCGGACCGCAGGCTGTCATTATCCGGCCGTGGCCCGTGCACTTCGCCCTCTTGGCAGTCTTGTAGAGCGAGCATCAAACCGAAGCGTCAGTTTGCGCTGGTTTCCCGAGCAAGAGTTTACGCGAATGGTGGCAATCTCGGACCGCGCCCGTTCCACCGTACGATTTTGCGATGATACAAGCCAACCACGCAGTGTGGAGTCGCAGCTACGAAGGCTGGAAAAGCTCGCGCCTCCGGGACTAGCCATCGGCGGAGTGCTCGGGGCGAAACACACTTTCCCGGCACTCGACATCCTCGGCTCACCGCGACTGGACATATCGCTTCATTGCCCCGGCAAGCACATGAATCTCGATTTCATTAAGTTACTCGACCCGGCGCTCAAACCAGTCACCGACCCCTTGCAACCAGCGACTGTCGTTGTTCACGCTTTGCGTCATCACGACCCGCTATTTACATTCCGGCAAGGCGGTCTCGCATGGGCTGATCCTGTGGAGTGCTTGCTCGATCTGTACGAAGCCAATCTAGAAATGCAGGCCGCTCAATTCCGCGATCACCTGAAAACCACACGCCCCGCGAAATCATGAAATCTGAGCCCAAAGAAGTTTCTCCGCACAAGGCGCTGGCCGAGGTCTCGATCGCCATCCCGGAGGAAATTCATCAAAACATCATCATCATCGGCAGCCTCGCCGCGGCCTACTGGCTGTTTCAAGGGGATGATGCCATCGGCGTTCGCACCAAGGACATCGACTGCGTCCTCTCCCCGCACCTGAGCGCGGTGGAAAAGGGCCGTGCGGTTGCAGAAAGGCTGCTAACCGCAGGATGGCAGCCCCATTTCACCGGCAACATCGCGGGTCCGGGCAACGCCTCTGACACCGCCGAGAAACTGCCCGCCGTCCGCCTCTATCCGCCCGGTGGCGGCGAATGGTTCATCGAGCTGCTCACCGAGCCCGCCTCCGAGGAACAGACGGGGCGAGTCTGGACTACACTCCCCCTTTCCAATGGTCAACACTATGCGCTGCCCAGCTTCCGCTTCACCGGCATCGCCACCTTCGATGCTGGGGCCAGCCCCTTCGGCATCCGTTGTGCGCTTCCTTCCATGATGGCCCTCGCCAATCTGCTGGAGCATCCCTCTATCAAGTCCGACCTCATCGAAGGCACTCGCGACAAGCGCAGCAACAAAGATCTAGGACGCGCCCTCGCCATCGCACGGCTCAGCACAGATGCCGACCTGGAAACATGGGCTCCACACTGGCTTGCTGCTTTGCAGGGCCGCTTTCCTCACCACTGGAAAGAACTCGCACATCACGCGGGCGACGGCCTCCGCGCCCTCATCGCCAGCCCCGCCGATCTCCAACAAGCAGCAGAAATCGCCAATCGTGGTCTGCTGGCCAGCAAACCCCTGAATGCACAAACCCTCCGACTGATTGCCGAGCAGTTACTCGCGTTCGTCATCACTGAACTCGAAGCGCTCGCCCAAGCATGACCACCACTCTCCCATCCCTCGCCAACCTGAAGCCCAATCCCGCCTGGGCCTCGCTCCCGCTCTTCGACCGCACGGGGTGGAAGCGCATGGCGTTTGGGGAGTTTGCGGAGAGCATCGGGGAGCGGGCGGAGCCGAAGGATGCGCAGGAGGAGATTTATGTGGGGCTGGAGCATCTGGACCCGCAGTGCCTGCACATCCGGCGCTGGGGGAAGGGCAGCGATGTCATCGGTGGCAAGCTGCGCTTTCGGAAGGGCGACATCATCTTTGGCAAACGCCGCGCCTATCAGCGGAAGCTGGCCGTGGCGGAGTTCGGCGGCATCTATTCGGCGACGCGACATGCTGAGCCTTTCACCACAACACATTCCAATGCGCCTCAAAGAATTGTATATCCGTAACTTCCGAAAGATTGACGATCTTACTGTTCAATTCCCGCATGGACTTTGTGTCATCGTCGGGGAGAACAATGCTGGTAAAACTGCCATTATTGACGCCCTTCGGTTCATGCTTTTCTCAGGAAGGGAGTTCGATGCTTTGAGAATCAATGAGGACGATTTCCGTAGCGGCACAGATCACGCTCCGATCGAGATCGCCTGCACGTTTTGTGACCCAGATGATGAAGATGAAGTGCATTTCCAAGAATGTTTGGTTGACCTTGGAGATGGCAAATTTGATATCCGGTTGAACGCACGGGTTGAGTTCAATAAGAAAACCAGACGAACAAATGTAAAAGCTTGGGGCGGTGAAACCGAGGGCGGTTCACTTCCATCGAATTTGTATGATCGCATTGCCTCGATCTATCTCCAACCCCTAAGAGACCCTGAGAGCGGGCTTCGCCCAGGCCGCCACTCTCAAATATCAAGGTTGATCGATTGCATAACTGAAGACGTCGAACAAGCAGCCTTTGAGACTGTAGTCTCGGACGCCAATGAAAAGCTGCGGGAACTAGAACCCGTTAAAAGTGCCAAGACGGACCTTAATTCGCAGATGGAGGCGATTGCGGGGGTTAAGCTCAAACAGTCTATCGATCTAATTTTTAGCGAGCCATCATTCCATCGGATCATCGCTGGACTTCAACCCGAGATTGCAGGACTCCCATTTGCGTTGAATGGATTGGGATACAATAACCTTGTCTTCACGGCTGCGACTCTTGGGACGCTGCAGGAGAGTGACGGGTATTCCTTCCGCTCAATTCTTGTTGAGGAACCAGAGGCGCATTTACATCCA
>CAMAYN010000072.1 GCA_945862285.1 Akkermansia muciniphila
CTCGCTGACGGAGGAGGAAAGCAAGGCGTTGCTGGATCAATTTGTGGCGCTGGGCTACATCGATGAAGTCTCCGCCGATCCCACCGAGGCAGCGGATGAGACGAACCGCGAGAACAAATGGAACCTCGCCCGCGCCTGCCTCTACGGCGGCAAGTATGAGCTCGCACTGCCGCTGTTGGAGGATTGTTTCAATGCCTACCCGGAGCGCACGGACTACGCGCAATTGCTCGCCCGCTGCCAATTTCAGCTCGGCTTGCTGGATGAGGCGGAAGAGACCTTGCAAGTCTGCCTTGAGGGCTTTGGCAACAATCACGCCGCCCACCTAGTGATGGGCAGCATCGAACTGGAACGCGGTAAAAATGCCGCTGCATTGGCGCATTTCAACATTGTCCGCGCGAAAGATCCCGACAATACGCAGATGCTGCATTATCTAGCGGATGCTTATCTTTCCTTGCGCCACTGGGACGATGCGAAAGCCACTGCCGAACGCATGTTAGAGCTGGATCCCGCCAGTGCGCAGGCACAGCTCATCCTCGCACGCTATTTCCTCCACCAGCAACAGCCACAGCAAGCCGCCGATGCTGCGTTGGCCGCGACTGGGCTGGACTTCGCCAATCCGCGCGGGCATTTCCTGCTCGGCCTCGCCCTTGCCCAACAGGAAAACTGGGAAGCCGCCGCTCATGCGTTGCGGAATAATCTCCAGCTCAACCCGAAGAACGGCATTGCCTATCGCCTGCTCGCTCGCGCCTACCGCGCCCTCGGCCAGAGCGACCAAGCCTTCGAAGCCGAGACCCGTTCGCGTGTGTTGCGCCATTTCAACCAAGCTGAAATCGATCAACGGCTTGCGAGCATGCGTGGCATGATCGCCGAACGCGCCGCCGCCCGCCAAGCCGAACGCCAACGCCGCCGCGATGCCGCCGCAGCCAAAGCCGCCGAAGAAGCTGCGATTCAACCGATGGATTTCACCCTCGTCTCCGGTCTGCCGCGCTCCGGCACCAGCCTGATGATGCAGCTCCTCCGCGCCGCTGGCATGGAGCTGATGCACGACGGCAAACGCACCGCCGATGACGACAACCAAGAAGGCTACTGGGAATGGGAGGAGATCAAATCCCTCGCCAAGCACCCACGGATCATCGAGCAAGCCGAGGGCAAAGTGATCAAAATCATTTCCGCACTGCTGCCGCACCTACCGCCGAAGCATCGTTACAAAATCATTTTCATGCGCCGTCCGGTCACGCAAGTGGTGGATTCGCAATGGAAAATGCTCGCGAATCAAGGCATGTTGCCCAAGGCGGAGAAAGAGCATCTCATCGCCACGCAAGAGACGCACGTCACGCAAATCCTCGCCACCCTGCGCCAAAGCCCGCGCATTGAGATATTAGAAGTAGATTTCCCTTCCCTCGTCGCCGATCCGCTGGTATGGTTCCCGAGGTTGAGCGAATTTCTGGGCGAGACCTTTTCCGGCACGGATGAAGCCCTTGCCACAGTGGTCAAACCGTCCCTGTTCCGCCAACGCAGTTAAGTTTTCCATCATGAGTGAATCATTACCAACGCCCCCACCCTCCAAAGGGAGAAGAGTCAAGAAATGGCGTCATGGTGATAAGGGCCCGATACGTCAAACATGGGATCGCACACAGCAGAATAAGGCTTACTATTTTGCCTCATGGATCATCGTCGGTGCTGTATTCCTTGTGGGACTCGTTGCCGCCATCCTCTTGGTGAGTGATTCGAAGAAAGTTCAGCTCCCAAAAGAAGAAGCGGTGAGTGCAGACGAGCCGTGGCAGGGACTGCTGCCGGACGAGATCGCCAAGCGTTTTATCGATGCAACTTCGGTAGAAGAACGGCTGCAATGGGTGCGCGATCCTGAAGAAGTGGAGCCATTGATGCAGGAATTTTACCTCCGTGGTGCAGGAGCGAAGGAGAAAATCCTCGGGATCGAAACGATGGAACAAGCCAGCACTGAAAAAATGCTCTATCACCGCTTCCAGGCGCGCATTGAAGGGGGCGATCGCCGCTTGCTTTGCGTTCCCGTGATCGACAATCGCGCCTACGTCGATTTCAAATCCTACGCCCGCTACGGCTCAGAGACATGGGCTGATCTGCTGAGTGGGAAAAAATCTGCTGCCGTGGAAGTGCGCGTCTTTGTTGCGTTTGATACAGCCTACATGAATGATTATACCGATGAAAAAAAGTGGCTTAGCCTCACGGCATCATCGCCCGACTTCGAGCATCCGCTGTATTTCTATGTGGAACGTGATTCATTGGCAGGAAAGCAACTCAGCACGATCCCGAAAAGAGTCGCCCAGCGCGTCACTTTGGGCATTCGGTCTGTGAACAATGGGCATGAGAAAAAACAATTTGAAATCAGCCAACTCCACTGCATCGGCTGGTGCTACTGAGCGCGGGCGTGATTGCGGCCAATCAGGATGAAGGAAAACGAGTGGAGGATCGACAACTTTTATTGTTTCGATCAGGGGGGCATACAATCTTGGAAGACAAGCTGGAATTATGTCTGAATGGAAGGAACTCACCGCGCTTGACAGCCCATGCCACACTCACGCCGAGTGCGCTATATTGAAAAATACGCTCGTCAACGAAGCCCTACATGAGCAGGAACAATCCCGCCTAGGAAAATTCCTAGGCTTTTATGTACAGGGAGCCATTGACTACCGACAAAAGCGTCCTGCAATGTGCAAGGCATCATCGGGATTTTTCGAAGGTCACTTTTCGGGCTAGGGCGTTGACTTGTCGTTGAGGAGGTGGCTACGGTATTCATGAGAATGGGGTTTGCTATACCTACACCACCCGCAGAATAAATCTTCTCACAAAATTCTTTGACATCATAGCTTCAATTGGATTTTATGACAGCGTCTTCGGCAATCGATAAATTAACCTCAACCATCAAAAGATAACCAAAAACAGTAACTCTATAATCTACATAAGCTTTTGCGAGTAACAAAGGCAATTAAGGGTCACCCTCGAAACCGCGAATTTCATACACGACCTTTCAGAAACGTCAGCCACCGCATCCCATCGGCGCGGCTTGGCGCGTGTTTCTGAATGGTGCTTCGCGGTACCAGAGGGTGAGCGTGATTCAAGTCGCGCCCTTTTTTATTCACCAAACAATCTTCCCATACCATGAAAAATCACCGCACCTCTATATTCGCAATCTTCGCGATGAGCCTCACTTTCCTCTCTTTCGCCAATGAGACCGCCACCCTCATTCCCGAGCAAGCAGTACCTAGCGCACCCGCTGTTCCCGCCGCGCCAAAACTCGAAATCACCCCCGATGAAATCATTTCTTCCCGCACCGTCGTTCGCCCAGATCAAACGATCACCATTCAAGAAGTCGTTCCCCAAGACATCCCGCTTCCTGCGGCACCAACTCCCGCGCCTGTAACACCGGAACAACAAGCCGCCCGCGCCGCAAGGATTGCCAATCGCACCGAACACCGCATGACGATGCTCTCCTGCACCGTCCATTCCGACGAGGCCAACGGCACCACCCGAACCCACATTCGCTGGACAAGCCAAGGGAAAACGCCCACCGAATTTTACGAAGCATGGTCGAACGTCAACTTCCACCATCTTACTCATCTTCATGCCTTCAACAAAGCCAACATCACCCACAACGTCATGTTCGGCATAGGCGATCAATCGAGCACCCAAGCCGCAGACCGCGCTGCAAAAGCAGGAAAAACCTATACCCCACCATCAATTCCCGAACTCCCCACCGATTCCACAACGCAACCCACCTATGCCATCAACCAAGGCAACCCTGCCGAAGCCGACCTCGCCGCCCTCGATGGTCTGCACGAACTCCACCAACAGCACCATGCCGCATTCATCGCCAAATCTGCCTCCCTCAAAGAAGAAAACGCCCGCCGTGCCGCCGAATTAGCCGCCAATCCACCCGACCCAACCCCGAACCTCATCATCCGCTATTGGACTCCCGAAAAAACGATGGCAGAAAAACTCCAAGAGCAACAAGCCGCTCAATCACAGCAAGGAGGTGGCCAATGAAAACCATTTTCAGCTTTTTAGCGTTTCAGATTTTCAGCATTTTCCCACTCCTTGCCATCCTCGACACCAATGCAAACGGCCTAAGCGATGTATGGGAAAAGCAATACAACACCAGCCAACTTTTTAATGGGAGTAACCCCACCCACGCCGCCACCGCCGATCCCGATCAAGACGGCTGGACAAACGCTCAAGAAGCCCTAGCGGGAACGGATCCCTTTTCTGCCAATGGCCCAAACGGAAAAACCGCACTCGTCATCCAACAGACTTCCACTGCCGCCACCTATGAACTCACTTGGCCCGTCATACCAGGAAAAAACTACCGCATCCAAGCCAGCACCAACCTCCATTTCTGGTTTAATATTGGTCAGCCCATTCCAACCGATAGTTACGCTACTTTTCACACCATCTCAATTCAAGCAGAAGACCCAGAAAACACCAACGTCAACGTTCCCCCGCCCAAGTTGTTTTATCGCATAAAAGTCCTAGATCGCGACGAAGATAGCGACCTTCTAACCACTACTGAAGAATGGGCGCTCGGCACAAGTGCATGGAATAACGATAGTGACTACGATTCATTACCAGATCGATGGGAAATTCTTCATCAATTCAATCCCACGAACTTCTTCGAAAATGACGCTGATGCTGACCCTGATAACGATGGATTGGTCAACCGCTACGAATTTTTACTAGGACATCATCCCCTTGAATTTACGAATAACGCAACAACGTATGATCGAGATGGAGATGGCATGCCGGATTTATTCGAAGCAGAAACCGCCGTTTATCAATGGCACTCGCAACTTTACCAAAGTCTCTACATTCGCAAGCTGGACTGGGATGTTGCCGATGGTCAACTGGACTTTGACAAGGACACACTTACCAATATTTCTGAATATACCATCTCCACAACTGACCCTGTTTACTGGGATACAGATCTTGATATGTTACCAGACGCTTGGGAAATCAGCCAAACACTCGACCCTAAAAACAACAGCGGCAACCATGGCGCTCAAGGAGATCTCGATGGAGATGGATTAAGTAATATTGACGAATACACTCATGGAACCAAAGCGAACAATCCCGACTCTGATGGCGATGGCGTGAATGACAAAATCGAAGTTGACCAAGGAAGCGACCCGAACAAAAATGCAGACAATGGCCAAGCACCTACACCGTATCAACTCATTGATGTTTTATTCCGCATGGGTGATCCCAGTGAGAGCAAATCAGAAATTTGGAAAATGACCATTCAAGGAACAGGACCAGATGACACGCGAAAAATCGAGCTTGTGAGTCCAAATTACGGTGAAATGGCAAACAAGATGGTAAAGCTGCGCAAATGGAATCAATACACCATTACCATGCAACATGTGAGCACGGAAAAAAACAAACAAACAGACTATGACTGGGCGGCTCAAGTCGATGCGCAACCACTGAGCACTTCCATTCCAGAGAGCGCAACAGAAGGTGCCAACAATTACTTTACCGTGAAAAATCATTGGATTATGGATAACCGCCAAGCTGTATTTACTCTGGAAAAACAAGGAGACGAACAAGACCTCGTTAGCGGCAAAGCGGCTTACCTTGTGCCGATTCAAATCCATGACGTAGGCAATACCGCTAAATTAGGCCCAACAGGGATTGATGATGTTTCTCTGACAGCAGACCCCGCGTCATTAGGGTATCAAAGTGATTTCTGGATCATGTCACCACTTGGTGGAGCACCCAAAAATACCTCATATTTTAGAATCCCTCTTGACCCGCCAGTCAATCTCACCATTACAGGCACAAACACCACTGCCCACCCAAACAGTGTGACACTCTCGAAAGATTCATTGACGAGCGAAATACCGCGAGTGGAGTGGGAAGGGATTGGTACAGAGGGTGAAAGCAATATTTCATTCCAAATCGGCCCGCACCTGCAAAACATATCTTTACCGATCAAGGCTAAAAATATGAAAAAACGCACAGTAAAAGTAGCTATTTACCCTGTGCGTCGGAGTACGGCTCATCGCAATGTGCCCATGCCCGATCTTGTGCAGTTACAAATCTGGCTGAATCTCGTTTTTTATCGTCAGCTCAATGCACAGTTTGAAGTAACATACATGCCGCAGACGGAATATGAATATATGTCAGCCGATGGTGAGTATGGATATTTAACATCTACACATAGCACGAATACTTTCAGAGCTATGTTTGCGTCAACAGCATATGCCCCCGGACCCAATGATATACGCATCTTGATGATAGACTATGCAGCAATAGCACTTACCCAGCTACCGCCACCACATACCCTACCATCAGGCCTGCAAATTGTTGGCTTGGTGGATCGTAGTAACAATGGTGCAATTGTACTTGCTGGCAGAGCCAAGGCAACTGATAACGATAGGACACCCGAAGCTGTGATACGTACGATAGCTCATGAGATTGGTCACGTCATAGTTGGGGAAGGCCATCCTGACGGAACACATATAGAATCCGATCCGACAAGTCGAGGAGTAGCCCCATTAGATGGCACAGAACATCAATATCGCCTCATGTGCTCGGGATTTGCAAGGAAACCAGATGCCAAACTTTTGGTTAAGGCTGAATGGGATGCAGCATTAACTTGGTTGATAGGACGGAGTAACGGTGACAAATAAATATAAATATGAAACAATCAGTGTTAAAATTCTTCATATTGTTCTTCCTATCTGTCTTTAACGAACTTGTTGCACACGATCAAGAACAAGCTGCAATTTGGGAGCAAAAAATAATAGACTCCAGCGTTTGGGATAACGATAAAACTGTTAAAGAACTTTCTCTAGGGCTTAAAAATATGGGTTATCGTCAAAATCAGCATGTACATTTCCCAGAAGTAGAAGTGACTTATAAAAATTTACAACAAAAACTGCTGAGTATTCCGGGGCATGCACGATATATTGCAGAAGAATACGAGGGATATAGAAATAATGACAAAGCAGAGAATGGAGTTCTCCGGTATTGGTATATTGGTGAACGCCTAGCACATCTACCAAGTCCAGAAACTGTTGCTGTCCTCGGTGAATATTTGGACGATTTTAAAGACACTAAAACACCAAATCTACCGATAGAAGAGCAAAAGATTATGAATCGTAGCTCTGGCTATGATATTGTATATATAGCAGACTTACCATGGATGGCAACTTATTCACTTTCCATCCTTGGCTTACGTGAGCCTCCACTGGGCAGCGATAAAATCGATATTTACGCTGGAACGAGCTATGCCTTTACTCCAAAACCGACAGAACAATGGAAAAAAACGCGTGCGTGGTATAAGGAAGTAAAAGCAGGCAAACGGACATTTTCTTTCCGAGGGCAGTCAGTAGAATATCGCTTCAAGCCCGATGGCACGTGGGACACCATTCCACTACAAAATCCGCCTGATGATGCGATCGTTTACCCCATTGCTACGAAGGAACAATTGGCAAAACTTTACGCTAAGCCCGTTTATGTTCCTCCGCCGACACCAGCGATTCCCAAGAAACCAGAAGAGAACAGGTGGGGTTGGATCGTTGGTGTCATTGTGATTCTCTTCGCAATAAGCTTCTGGATTGGAGCAAAGAAACGAAAGCAGGCTTAATTGTATAGCTCCTTCCTTGAATTACAATTGAAAATACTTATGCAAAAAAGCAATTTGAAATCAGCCAACTCCACTGCATCGGCTGGTGCTACTGAGCGCGGGCGTGATTGCGGCAAATCAGGATGAAGGAAAACGAGTGGAGGATTTTCCTTTGCAGAACTTAAGCAGATGGCTAGTTTGCGGGGAAATGTTAGGATATGTGCATGTGCCATTTTGCCATCGGGTTTGTCCGTATTGTTCGTTTTACAAACACACGCCGGGGGGGATTTCTGTGGGGGGATTTGTGGAGGCAGTCTTGCGTGAATCCACCCGCCGAGTCTCAGAGTTGCCGGAAAAACCCCGGACTTTGTTTCTTGGCGGCGGTACGCCTTCGATGTTGTCGCCGAGCTTGTTGAAGAAATTGTTTGTTGGGCTTGATCAGTCGATGTCGCTCGACTCCATGGATGAGGTAAGCATGGAGGCAAATCCCGCGACCTTTGATGAGGCGAAGGCCAAGGTGTTTCTTGCCTGCGGAGTTAGGCGAATTTCATTGGGCATTCAATCGTTTTCCGAAAAAATGCTTACAGTACTAGGACGCGAACACGACCCTGAGCAAGCGGCAGAATCCGTGCGCCTATTACGTCGAGCGGGCATGCCATCCATCAACATCGATTTGATGTTTTCCTTGCCAAATCAGACGATGGATGATTGGCGGGAGACATTACAAATCGCCATTTCCTTAGAGCCAGATCATCTATCGGCCTACAACTTGACCTACGAAGAAGACACGGCCTTTTTTGACTCATTTCAAGATGGCAAGATGCGGCAGAGTGAGGAATTGAATGAGGCGATGTTTTATGAAGCGCATGAAATGTTAGAACGGGCGGGATACAGGCATTACGAGACATCGAATTACGCGCGGCCTAGTCATGAATCGATCCACAATCAAGGGTATTGGGCGGGCGAAGACTACCTCGGACTTGGGCCATCGGCGGTCAGCACGGTGCATGGCGAGCGCAGTCGTAACATCGCGGATACGGCAAATTATATCCGTATGATCAACGGCATCGGGCATGCCATTGAGGATGTAGAAGTCCTCAGCGATGAGGCGCGTCGGCTAGAAAAAATTGCCATGGGACTGAGAACGCAAGAAGGAATCGCGCGTGCTTGGCTGGATGACAAAGGAATGGCACGGATGCAAGTGCTGATCGAAGAAGAATTCGCTGCAATCAAAGGCGAATACTATATTTTAACCAAAAAAGGCAGTGCTCTTGTTGATGCAATCGCCGCTGAAGTCATATAAAAGCCTTAGCTCAGTAAAAAATATTCAAGGTTGGCACAGATTATGCTGTAAATGTTACGGCACGGGGTTAATCATCGTTCGTAGATGACTGACTTTTCATTCCAACAAACGCTGGGGCAGCAGCAGTCATTGACGCCCCAGTTGCGACGTAGTTTGGAGATTCTTCAGGCGAACTCACAGGAATTGCATCAATTGATTCAGCAAGCTTTGGTTTTGAATCCTGTGCTAGAGATGGATTCGCTAGAACCTATGGACCAAGTTGATGAAATAGATTCTGAGGATTCAATCCGGGAAGAAGACAGCATGCATCATCTGAATGACACGGATGATGATTGGCGGGAACGATCGATCATGGAGCGCGGTTCCCACATTGCTGACGATGAACAGCGCCGCCAGCATTTGTATGACTCGATCGTGGGGCCAGTGACATTGCAGCAATTTTTAACGGAGCAGGTTCACCAATCGATGGTGCCACAAGAGATTAAGAATATCGCATTGATTTTAATTGGAAATTTAACGGAGAGAGGATTTCACGAAGAGTCCCCTTCCCTGATTGCTGCGCGGCTTGGCATTAATCTGAAATGGATGGATCACGCGGTGAAATTACTGCAAGGATTTGATCCACCGGGTGTGGGGGCGGAAAATTTGCAGGAGTCTTTGTTGTTACAGCTGCAACGGCAAGGGCGAGAGGGCACGGTGGAATATCGGATCGTAGAAGCGCATTTGGAAGATTTAGCGCGTCGGCACTTGGCGCAAATTGCTCGCGCCATCGGCACGACAGAAGAACGCGTGAATGAAGCCGCCTTAGCCATTGCAGCACTGGACCCGGATCCGGGCGGGAGCTTTACACCAAGTATGAATCCGCACGTGACGGCGGATGTGATTTTTGAAAAGAACGCCGATGGTGAATTTGAAATTCACCTCTCGAATGACAATATTCCTAAGTTAAAGATTAGTGATTTTTACAAGGAATTATTGGCTAAGATGGGGAGCGATAAAAAGACGATGGATTACCTGCGTGAAAATATTCGCGATGGACGCGCTTTGATCGGCTCCATTTCCATGCGTCAAGAAACGCTGTTGGCCATTGCCCAGATTATTTTAAAAAGGCAGCAAGATTTTTTCACCTATGGGATCTCTAAGTTACGCCCCATGACCATGGTGGATCTAGGCGACGAGTTAGGAATGCACGCGACAACGGTCTCTCGTGCCGTCGCAGGTAAGTTCATGGCCACTCCTCACGGCATCATCGAAATGCGTTCCTTCTTTACGTCGGGCTATCAAATGAGCGACGGCAATGACATATCCAATTCCGCTGTTCGCCAAGAGATGCTATCTTTGATCGCATCCGAAAATCCGGCAAAGCCTATGTCGGACAATGATCTAACGGAAGAATTGCAAAATCGCGGCATTGATATCAAACGGCGAACCGTGGCGAAATACCGCGAGCAACTTAACATTTTGCCTTCTCATTTGCGCAAGAAAACCGTGTAGCTGATGAGCACGCGCGATCGGATGAAAGGGGCGAAGCGATCATCTATCGTTAGCGTTTCGCTTGCCGAACGGCCTCGCTAGACGCAGGGAATATTTGCTTTTTCCTACTAACAACGCCCGGTGCATAGAACATTCCATCGCTAAGCGGTTGATAGGGAAGATTCCGGTAAATGGACTCATTGCCAGCGCAGAGGATGATGCTGTTATGCTCTGATACATCTGTGATGCAAAGGAGAATCATATCGAGTTCTTCCTGCTCAGCGATTTGATGGAGATGGGCGATGAGTTCTTGCTTGCGCATTTCCAGGCAACTCATGCCCAATTCTTCTACTTGAGCGATGGAGATCTTTAATCCATCTTCGGTGAAGCCTTTGCGGTCGCTATTGATGATTTCATCCGCAGTGGCATTGGCGAGGAGTGATCCTACTTGGAAGAATTTTTTGGTAAAATCTCCAGCATCCACACCAGCAACGGAAGCAAGCCAATGAAGCATTTCGCGATCCAAGGACGTGGTGGTGGGCGAGGTGAGATTGAGGGTATCCGATATAATACCGGCCAACAAACACAGGGCTACTCCTGGAATGGGGGTAAGATTCCGATGAGAAAACTTTCTTGCTACCAAGGTTGATGTAGAACCGACGGGTTCATTGAGATAGCGAATCGGCTCGCGGGAAACTAAGTCGCCAGCAAGACGATGGTGATCAATGACCTCGACGATTTCTGCTTCTTCGACACCACGCACCGCTTGTGCGAATTCGTTATGATCCACAAGAGCGAGGCGAACGCGCGGTGGATCGATCATGTCAGACTTGGAAATCACGCCAATCATTTTCTGAGTATCGGGATCGACAACTGGGAAAAGCTCTTGGGCGAGAGAAGAAATACGCTTTTTCAGCAAAGAAACGGGTTCTTCTGACGATACCGTGATGAATGACTCGCGCAGCACGTGCTTGACTGTACGCGAGCAGCGAATGAGGGTAGCACAGGAGGCGGTGTCTTGTTTGGCAAGGAGGACGCAAAGATTTTTTTCTTTTGCGGCTTTTTCGAGTTCAGGATCGATCTGGTAGCCACCCGTTACGATCAAGGCTCGGACTCCGTATTCAACAGCGAGGTTATGAACATAGGGACGATCTCCGCAAATCACCAGAAACCTTTGAATAGTGCCTTCATCACGGGCTTTTTTGAGACGAGCTTCAACAGTCGATTGTGATGACGCACCAACAAGGACGATGAGATTTTCTTCATCTTGTTGGTCGGGACAATCGGCACCCACGGTTTGTGCATCGAGGGTGAGTGCCATTTTTTTCAACGCGACGCGAACATTGCGCACGGCAATGCCGTTTTTTTCTGAAGGAAGAAGTAGCTCAAGTAAGTCAAGGTAGCGGAGTATGCCTTTTACCTGTAATTCTCCATCGACTACAGGAACGGCACGCACCCCATTGCTCAGCATTTTTTGATAGGCATTGAGAAAAGTCTCGTCAGGATCTGCTTGGATGACGTTGCGGCGGCAAACCATGCCGGCGGTGGCTCGCACATCGTCAACGAACATGGGAGCTTCTAGGCCAGATTGTTCCAGCACCCAAGCAGTGCGTTGGGTTGGTTCACCGCATCGAACGGCAAGTGCATCCTCTTGGCCGTTTAAGCGAAGAAAAGCGGCATGACCGATGGCGGAACAAATCGCATCCGTATCCGGATTGCGATGCCCAATGACATAAAACGGAAGTTTTGTAGTGCCAGACTGCATGGAGTAAATTCGTTAATTCGTATCTGAAAGAACGATGTAAATTTTTGCCTGCCTTTAGGAAAGGAAAAAGAACAAGACGATTCTGATTGATTTATGTAGGCTGTTCACCACGAGCCATGACGACTTTTCCCGTACGAACCGTCTCAATGATGTTAAACTGAGAGAACATGGTGATCGCTGCGTCGGCTTTGGATGTTTCCCCCGTAATCATGATAATCATGCTAACTGGGGTGAGATCGACCGTTTTTCCAGCGAAATGCTCAGTGATTTGCAAGGCTTGCGCACGCTCTTCTGGGGTGCAATGAATTTTAATCATCAGCAACTCACGCACGACGGAATCGTCACTGGTATGCTCGAAGCAATGCATGACATCGATGAGTTTATTGACTTGTTTGATGATCTGCTCGAGGCCGGAGGGATCGCCGACGATGCCGATGGTCATGCGGGAAAAGCGAGCATCGCGCCCTTGGGAGACGACGAGGCTATCGATGTTGAAGCCACGGCGAGCAAACACTTGGCAAATCCGCATTAATACGCCTGGGCGATTATTGACTAGGATGGAAAGGGTGTGAATGTGCAAATCCAAGATTGGCGCGATAGGTGTATCTGTGGTGACGATGTTTTGCATAATCGAGAAGAAAGTAGATCAATGTTTGGTTAAGAAGAAAAAATCACGTGGAACCGACGGGTTTCGCCATTTTGTATTTCGGCGGCTCTGTAAGCATATCTTCCAGGGCAGCACCAGCGGGAATCATCGGGAAAACGTTATCCGTTTTCACGCATTCGGCATGAATCAAAATGGGACCATCGTTATAGGCTAGTGCTTTTTTCAACATGCGTGTCACATCGGCGGGGCGCTTGATATGCACACTCGGAATCCCGTAAGCGGTGGCAAGTTTGCAGAAGTCAGGATTGCCGATGAGATCGACACCCGAGAGGCGTTCCTCGAAGAACAGTTCCTGCCACTGACGCACCATACCGAGGTAATGGTTATTAAGCACGACGATCTTGATCGGGAGTTTATGAATCGCGGCGGTAGCGAGTTCGAAGAGTGTCATTTGGAATCCACCATCGCCCGAGATGGAAATGACCGTTTTCTCTGGGCAAGCAAAAGCTGCACCAATCGCCGCCGGAAAGCCGAAGCCCATGGTGCCAGCTCCACCGGAAGAGAGCCATTCGTAGGGACGATCATTGAGGAAAAATTGCGCCGCCCACATTTGATGCTGACCGACATCTGTGGAAACGATGGCCTTGCCTTTCGTCTGTTTGTAAAGTTCTTGAATGACTTGTTGCTGACGCAGACCGCCTTGTTTTTTGAAAGTAAGGGGATATTTTTTCTTATATCCATCAAGGGTGGCGAGCCATTCCGAGGTATCCAAGCGGGAAATCCGCTTATTCAACTCGCGCAAGGCGGCAGTAGCGTCGCCAATGATCTGAACATGTGGGCGGATCATTTTATTCATTTCTGCCGCATCGATATCGACGTGAATGATTTTCGCATTTCTGCCGAACATGTGTGGTTGCCCGATGATGCGATCGTCAAAACGCGAGCCGACATTGAAAATGAGGTCTGCTTCACAGACCGCTTTATTCGCGTAGGCCGTGCCGTGCATGCCGAGCATACCTAGCGAAAGTTTGTGCGTTTCTGGGAAAATGCCTTTACCAAGCAATGTTGTCGTGACAGGGCAGTTTAAGGTTTCGGCAAAATGAATCAACTCTTCGCCAGCGCGCGAAATCATTGCTCCCTGACCAGCAAGAATCAAAGGACGGCGTGATTGTGCAATGAGTTGGATGGCTTCATCAATGGATGTAGCACAAATTTTCAACGCTTCCTCGGGATGGTAGCCGGGCAGATCAAGCGGGGCGTCCATATCTCCGGAGAAAGGTGATTGTGAAACGTCTTTTGGCACATCGATCAGAACGGGGCCTGGACGGCCTGTGGTAGCAATGTGAAATGCTTCGCGGGCGATGCGGGGCAGATCATTGGTCTTTTTCACCAAGAAATTATGTTTCACCACGGGCATTGTTATGCCAAAAATGTCAGCTTCTTGGAATGCATCTTTGCCTAGCATCCATGTGACTTGCTGGCCGCAGATCACAATCATTGGTACTGAATCCATTTGCGCCGTCATCAGACCAGTAACTGTATTCCCCGCACCAGGGCCGGAAGTAACAAGCACACAAGCAGGTTTCCCTGTGGCACGGGCATAACCATCGGCCATGTGAACAGCTCCTTGCTCATGGCGAACCAAGATAAACTTCATCTTGGTTTTCACCGTTTCAAGGGCATCAAAAATGGGTAGTGCGGCACCACCCGAGTAGCCGAAAACGTATTCGATGCCGAGATCATCTAATGTTTTGATTAATGCCTGGGCTCCATCAAGTTGTTGTGCGCTCATGATTGTGAAAATTGTAGTTTCGGGCGCAAACGTATGAATTTGAAACCAATCCGCAAGAAAAAATTCATGTTTTCCCCACAAATCTTCAATTTATATAAATTTTATATCGGGAAAATTGGCATTTTTTCTCCATACGGCGCAAATCGCGAAACCGATTTATGAAAAAATTACGTTTTACCCGATTTTCGATCCTGCGGATAAATCGCATCGTTTGAGTTGCAGGAATGGATGCATCACGATAGAACCGCGCATGGCATTTGGAGAATCATGGCATATTCGCACTCGAAGTCACACCTGCGTACAAAGCGGAAAAGTTTTTGTCGATCAAGAAATGATTATTGCGGCGCTTTTTCCCGATCCCGAATCTTCGGGATGGCTAAGAAGAGATTTTTCCTTGGAGGGATGGAAAAATTGCGGTGAGTTGGGGCAGGATTGTTTTTCTCACTGGAAAACCGTCTATAAGGCTCCTGTATCGCAGGATAAGGTTCAAGTCACCAAGGAAAGCCCCATTGATTTACTGCGCCGACTTGTCTTAGAAGAAGAAGAACATACCGAAAAAATCCGCTTCATCCTTGCAGTGATGCTGGAGCGGCAAAAAGTGTTAGTCGAAACAGATACCCAAACGATTCCATCGGGGATTCTGCGGGTGTACGAACACCGAAAAGAGGGTGATGTGTTTCTGATTCGCGATCCCAATGTCGCCCTTGATATGGTGGAGGAAGTCCAACGCGAAGTTCTTGCGCTATTAGTACAGCAGCAAACCTCGAACCAGCAAGGGCCGAATCCAGAGGAATCACCAGAAATCACCCAAAATTCTGATTCGCCTTCCGATGAAACGCATCTCAAGGAAGCATCACCCACGACGAACGAGTGAGCTTTATTTTCCCTCCTTTTTTTCTGTCTGTAAAATATCCAGAACGTGCTGAATATTGCCTTTCATTTCCAAAACATCAAAAGGGTTGCTTGCGAGCTGCGATTGCTGATGAATTGCCATTACCGATGGCGTAGGGCGATCCGCAGGTGCGGTAAGTGATTGATGAAACTCGGTGGGATTTTTGCGATTGAGTCGAGCACCGTAGCCTTTTCCTACGTCAATTCCATCCCCAACCCTCACTTCGTAATGCAAATGCGCATCATACACTCCATTCGCGTTGCCACAGGTACCAATCCTCTGCCCTCTGCCAACTACGGAACCATAACTTACGGAAATTTCGTGCAGATGAGCATACATGGTCTGGAAAAGTGATCCATCTGGCAAACGGTGCTGAACGATTACCACATTACCCCAGCCTTGATTCGGCATTCCAGCGTAGGCGACGACTCCATCGGCAGACGCATAAATCGGTTCTCCTAAGTCAGTATTTCTACCGCCAATACCATTCCAGTCATCACCTAAGTGTGGCCCGCCGCGTGGTT
>CAMAYN010000073.1 GCA_945862285.1 Akkermansia muciniphila
TAGCCAAAATCCGCTTCCCGCGCCGAGATGGCGGAATTGGTAGACGCGCTTGGTTTAGGTTCAAGTGGATTAATCTGTGCAGGTTCGAGTCCTGTTCTCGGTACTTAAAATTATGACATTTTACTACGCTAATTGCGTGTTTGTTGTCATCGAACGAATGAATCAAACAAAATTTCGTTTGCCTATTGTTTTGCAAAATCTATGAAAACTCTATTCGCGTTGTTCGCCTTATGTGCCGTTTCCTTTGCCGAGCCAGTCGTTGCCGGGGGGGACGCAACGCCCAAAGCCCTTCTCAGTGCGGCACTCATTCAAGGAGTAGTTCCAAAAGAATGGGAAAAAGACAAACTCTACATTCTCGAATGTTGGGCGACTTGGTGCGGTCCATGCATTAAGATGATTCCTCACATGAATGAACTGCACAAGGAATACAAAGACAAGGGATTGTCGGTGATCGGCGTAAATGTGCGAGAGGACGATAAAGAAAAAGTTGAAACATTCGTCAAACGCAAAGGTGAGGGGATGTCGTATCCCATCGTGTTTGTTGGTAAAGATGGTGAATTTGTAAAAGAGTGGCTGAGTGGGCCCGACACGATTGGCATTCCGCGGGCATTTGTCGTGAAAAACGGTAAACTACTCTTTCACATCAATCCAGGAGTTCTCAAGAAAGAGGTGATTGAAAGTCTATTGGCTGGAGGAGAAAAGGAAGCTCAAGCCGTTAAGATCATGCAAGCCGTAGCTCAGCAAATGGCAAAGCAGGTCGAAATGATGAAAGACCCGAAACAACAAAAAATCATGGCTTTCAGAAAAGATGTACTCTTTCCCTTAGTCACGAAGAAGGACTATGCAAAAGCGACAACTGAAGCGGAAACCTTTATCAAAGCCAATGCTGCATTAAGCGAGGCCGATAAGTGCAGCTTGTTATTTAGTGCCAAAATTTCCCAATTTATCGAAAATATGGACGCGGATGGCTCATCAAAGTTTATTGACGAACTCGCTGCACAATTTCCGAACTCCATGATCGGCTCAGATCCCGATAAAATGAAGGCATCGGTGAACATGCGCATCGATAGAAAGAAAAAAGAAAAAGAGCCAAACGCCGAGTAGGCTCCTGGAATGCCGATTAGCGTATTGGAATGCAAACGGCATACAGTTTTGATAGTCTGCCGCAATCCTTAGAGCATTTTTATAAACGTGTTAGATTCTCGGTTTTCATCAAGTATTGATCATCTTACGACTTCGGCAGATTCCTCATGCATGGGTCATGAAGATGTAGCCGTTGTTGTATGGTGAGCAAATTTTTCGATGAAAGCACTTGTCAAAGCAAAAGCGGAGCCAGGATTGTGGCTGCAAGACGTACCTGAACCCGAAGTGGGGCCGATGGATGCATTGATTCGCATTCGGAAGACCTCCATCTGCGGAACGGATCTGCATATTTACAAATGGGATTCATGGGCGCAGCGGACGATTCCTGTGCCCATGCACGTGGGGCATGAATTTTGTGGCGTGGTGGAAGCTTTGGGTGCAGGAGTTACGGATTTGGCGGTGGGCGATGTGGTTTCGGGGGAAGGGCACATCGTTTGCGGCAGATGCCGAAATTGTTTGGCAGGACGGCAACATTTGTGCCCGAATACCAAAGGGGTGGGGGTGAATCGACCAGGTGCGTTTGCTGAGTATCTATCGATTCCGGCGCGGAATGTTTATAAGATTCCTCAGGGAATTTCAGAAGATGTGGTCTCGCTCTTTGATCCATTGGGAAATGCGGTGCATACGGCTTTGTCATGGGACTTGGTGGCGGAGGATGTATTGATCACTGGCGCGGGGCCGATTGGCTGCATGGCGGCGGCGATTTGCCGATTTGCGGGGGCACGGCATGTGGTGGTCACGGATGTGAATCCATGGCGACTTGATTTAGCAAAAAAACTCGGTGCTACGCGGACAGTCAACGTAGCGGCAGAGCGACTGGGCGCTGTGATGAAAGAAATTGGCATGAAAGAAGGATTTGATGTGGCACTGGAAATGAGCGGTCATCCCTCGGGATTGCATGATATTCTCGAATGCACGTCCCATGGCGCCAAAGTCTCGTTGCTGGGAATTTTTCCGGAGAAAATTGCCATCGACTGGGATAAGGTCATTTTCAAAGGATTGATTCTCAAAGGAATTTACGGACGTGAAATGTTTGAAACATGGTATAAAATGGGCTGCATGTTGCGTGCCGGACTTGATGTAAGTCCTGTGATTACCCACCGCTACCACTTTACAGAATTTGAAAAAGGCTTCGCCGCGATGATGTCTGGGCAGTCGGGAAAAGTGGTTCTTGACTGGACGGGCGATGCTCCCTAAGAAATTCCTACACAAAATTATAATTTTACCTTCAAAATGAGTCAGTCATTTCTGCCAAAAAAATTCTCACATCTTTACGAAATCGATCCCGTTTACGAAAAAAGTGTCGTGTATTTTTCCATGGAATACGCCATCGACCAGTCCTTTAAGATTTATTCCGGTGGACTGGGCTTTCTCGCAGGATCTCACATGCGGTCTGCGGCGGCGATGAAACAAAACCACTGCGGGGTGGGGATTTATTGGACTTGTGGGTATTATAATCAGACGCGAGGCGAAGATCGCGAAATGGCAGTGCAATTTCGCCGCAAACATCCCGCGTTTTTGCGCGAAACGGGTATCGAATTTACGTTGCAGATTTTCGGGCAAGCGGTGCGGGCGCATGCGTTTTATTTGCCAGGCGATGTTTTTGGCACGGTGCCGATGTTTTTCCTTTCGACAGATTTAGAGGAAAATAGCTCTTTTGCGCGCAGCATTACGCAGCGGTTGTATGATCAAGATCCCAACATCCGTTTGGCGCAATACATGGTTCTCGGGCTCGGTGGGGTGAGATTGATGGAGGAGCTCGGTGTAGAGCCCGATGTGTATCATTTAAATGAGGCGCATGGCTTACCGGCGGCATTTCGTTATTACGAAAAAAACCGCAGTCGTGAGGCGGTTCGCGAGAAGTTTGTCTTTACAACACATACGCCTGAAGAAGCGGGTAATGAGAAATCCGACATTTTCCAGCTCGAACGTGCGGGATTTTTTGGAGCGGTGCCGTTGGAAGAAATTCGTCAAATTACTGGCATTTGGGACAACACCTTCAATCATTCGTTGGCAGCTTTGCGACTGGCACGGAAGGCGAATGGGGTATCGAAATTGCATGGCGAGGTCTCGCGTCAAATGTGGAGTGGATTTTCGGATCTTTGCCCGATCGATCATATTACGAATGCGCAGAATCATCATTATTGGGCAGATTTAGGTATCGAAGCCGCACGCATTCATGGGCGGATTGATGCGTTACGCAATCGCAAACGCGAACTGAAAGAGCGTCTGTTCCGCACTGTTGCCGATCAAACGGGGAAACTCTTTCGCCCGGATGTATTGACCATCGTTTGGGCGCGTCGATTTGCTGGCTACAAGCGCGCCGACTTGATCACACGGGAAAAACAGATGTTCCGTGAATTGTTGAGCCGCAATGACATGCCGGTGCAAATCATTTGGGCAGGCAAGCCGTTTCCCTTCGACTATGCCGCCATCCAAACCTTTAACGAACTGGTCAACCTCACGGCACCATTTCCGAATGCCACCGTGCTTGTGGGTTATGAATTAGAGTTATCGGCACAACTCAAATGCGGCAGCGATGTCTGGTTGAATAACCCCGTGGTCACGCGTGAAGCTTCGGGCACATCCGGCATGACGGCGGCCATGAATGGCTCGATCAATTTTTCCACATGGGATGGCTGGATTTGTGAGTTTGGTAAGAATGGCGAAAATTCCTTCATCGCGCCACCGCTCGATCCAAATTTATCCCCTGAGCAACGCGACTATGAAGACATGATGAATCTCTATCGTATCCTCAAAGAGGACATCCTACCGCGTTTTTACAGCAAGGACAATACCTGGTGGAAAATGGTGCAGCGTTCGATGAACGACGTAATGCCATTTTTCGATTCCGACCGCATGGTGCGCGAATACTATGAGAAATTGTATTGCTAAAAGCATCGCCGCATAAAAAGCGTTGGCGCAGGATCTCCGCTCAAGTCGTTTCGTCGAACGCCACCACACTCACGCTGAGCTCTCGGCAGAGTTTTGCGACTTTTTCTTCTTCTAAAATCAACGTGCGTCCCGCTTCCACTGCGATGATCCGCACGCCTGCTTCGTGGCATGTGGCAATGGTTTGCGCTCCGATTACTGGAATGTCAAAACGCATATCTTGGCGGGGTTTTGAGACTTTTACCATAGTGACGGATTTTCCACGACCAAGTTCACCACCACGTTTGATGCAGGCATTCGTTCCCTCGAATCCCTCTACCGCAAGCACCGTGCCGTGGCGCACTACTACCGTTTGCCCAATGTCTAGGCGGCTGACTTCCTTGGCAATTTTTTGGCCGAAAGATACATCCTCCCAAGCCCTGCGTTTTAAGGATGGACCAAATAGATGACCCGCCTTCGCCAATAAATTCTCCATAAACGTAAAAGCCGGCAATAAGGTAATCCCATCCTTAGCTAGCTCATGGGCAATCGCCCCAAACAAGGTCTCTGCATTGCGTTCTTTGATCTTGGCGAGCATCAACAACGTGCGAAAGTCTGGCCGGAAATCAAAAAGATTTTTCGGTGCAATTTGTCCGACCATGATTGCCTCATTCACTTCACGCGAGCGAAAATACTTGATCATTTTTCCGAGTTGTCCTACGCGAAACCACTCCATATGATCTACATGCTCACGCAACAAGCTCTCATCCGTTTCATCATGAAAAGCCGCCACAGACAAACGCACGGGGAAATTTTGCCTCTTGGCCGCTAGAGCAAACGTCGATGGATAAACGCCATTTCCTGCAATAATGCCAATCTTTCTTTCCTGCAATGCCATGCCAAACCATGTCCTACAACATTCGTGTAGCCAAGAAGAAAACATTGCGCTACATCACAGCAGACAGAGTCAAGCTTACTGCCGCATCAAGAAATGATCCATAGCACGGACTCCAACCCGTAGATCGTATTTTCTGATTGCTCACCTGCTTGTGCGTCCAGCCGCGCTTCCGTTCCAAATCGCGCTCGCCCACTGGAGGCAAGGGTTTGCCAAAAATTCTCGCCAAGCCTTGGTATGTGGCAAGCTGCGACGTCGGCTTATCGTCCGAAACATTAAAAACCCCGATCTGTTGCGTTTCGATCAAATGCAGCACCGCCGCTGCCGCATCATTGCGATGGATTTGATTCAAAAATCGCCGCCCATCCTCCTCGATCACCGCTTCATTTAGCAGGAATTTTTTTAAAATTACCGAACGCCCTGGGCCGTAAATGCCCGATAATCGGCAAACAATACCACCAACCTCCAGCGTGGCATTTTCCGCCGCCAACAGAAATTTCCCTGTTTGTCGATCCGGCACAGCAGCCGATTCTTCGGTCACCCACGAGCCATCGGTTTGTCCATATACAGACGTGCTTGATGTGAAGAGTAACTTTGCTTCGGGGAAAAATTTCACCAAATGCCGCATACCTCCTAGATAAACTCTCTCATAAGCATCCGCGCCGCCGCGTCCGCTACTCGCGCAATGAATCACGGCATCGCAAGTCCCCACACTCTCCCTCAAGGCCGCTACCGATGGCTCGTCGCCGAGGTCACAGGCTAAGCATCCATCAAATCCATTCAATGTCGCACCAAATACCTTCGCTTTTTTCTCATTTGCCTGTTTTGCGATTTCTTTTCCTAAATACCCTTGGCCGCAAATTAATAATTTCACGCGCGAAGTTACCACCGAATCTGTCCGCAGCAATGGCAAAAATCACCTCTATAAGAATGACTGCTTGACGAAAAAAAACATTGCCACTAGAAATTTCCGCGACCACATTCTACTTCACCCCACAAAATATGTTCGCTCATTTTCTAAGAAAACCATGGATCGCAATCCTCACTTTGGTCAGCTTTATTCCAGCATGTACTCCTGTTGATGACTTTAAGGAGTATGAACGTCCCTTTCGTCAGACAAGAAATCAAATTCACCAACCTCCTGTAACGGATACACGCCAGCAACTCGCTGACAGCAAAAAGGCTGAACTTGAAGCAAAACAAGCCGAGGAACTGAAAATCAAAGAACAACAAAAACCCGATTTGCCCAAGGAAACGGTGAAGACAATCACCCCAGATCTTCCTCCTCCACCACCGCCCGTGCCTCCCGTCGTGAAGCCGAAAAATCAACCCGTAGCTGTAAGCGTTCCCGGCAAACCAGGGTTTGTTTACAGCCCATTTAACAATAAGATCGTGGATGTCAAAGGAATCCCCAGTGGCACCATTGTGGCCGACCCACAATATCCACCCTCAGAGAAAATGCATTTCCGTGTTCCGTAACGGTAAAATTGCCATTTTAGGTGGCGGACTTTTGGGCGGATCGCTCGCTCTCGCTCTGCAAAACGGGGAAGTTGCCCGCGTTTGGTGCCGCCGTGAAGCAAGCGTTCAGGACGGCAAGGAACTAGGGCTTGATGCATCGTCTTCCTTACCTTACGTCGTCGAGGATGCTGATTTGGTGATCCTTTGTGTGCCAGTAGGCGCGATGAAACCATTGCTACAAGATGCCATCGATGCGGGGCTTCCGCGTAAGGCACTGATCACCGACGTCGGCAGCGTCAAACGCATGCCGCACGAAGCCTTGCGCGCAATCATCGAAACGAACGACCTTTCTTTCATCGGCAGCCACCCCATGGCAGGCGGCGAAAAAGGTGGAATCCAACACGCCAAAGCGAATCTCTTTCAAAATGCCGCATGCATTCTCACCAACGATTTTTTTGTCAATTCAGACATCGCCACAGAACTTGAAGCTTTTTGGAAAAATTTGGGATGTCGCACCGCGTGGATGAGTGCGGATATGCATGATACCCTCGTCGCCCGTGTCAGTCATTTCCCACATTTGCTCGCCGCCTTGGGGATTAAAGTCGCCTTGCCCGACCTCGCATTTGCCCAACATGCTGGTGGCGGATTGCGCGATACCACCCGCGTTGCTGGAGGGAATCCTAACATGTGGTTGGAAATTCTTTCGGAAAACCGCGATGCGATTTTACCGGCATTGGATGAGGCGATGCTCGAATTATCAAAATTACGCGATTTCCTGCAAAACCAGAGACAAAACGAACTTCTCGATTGGCTCAGCGAGGCAAAACAACTACGCGACGGGTTTCAATAGCCCTCGATCATTTCCCGATTGAAAGCTATCGAACATTTTTTTCGCGAATCCGCCTTGCATAATCAACCTTGCGAGGCTAACGAGTCGCGATGAAATACCCCATACTCGGTTTTACATTGTTTCTGTGCATCACCTCGTGCGATCGCCGTGGTCCCAGCGAAGTGACTTCCACGGAAACCCGCCCACCTAGCACCAGCGATGGAAAATTTGTGTTAGATGCTACCAGCGAGCAGCGCTTTAGTGGTGCGTCTGCAGAGCAAAAAGCACCGGTCTCGTCCTTTTCTGATGTCGCCCCAGACGCATGGCGACCCATGGAATCTTCGGCCTTTCGGATCAAAAATTACCAATTCGGCACTGCTGGCGAAGTGTATTTGTCCGTTTCTTCCGGTGCCGTTCTCGATAACGTGAATCGCTGGCTCGGTCAGTTCAATCAGCCTAATATTAATGCGTCAGCCCTAGCACAACTTCCCACCGTGGATTTCCTCGGCACAAAAGCCTATTGGATTCAAGCTGATGGCACATTTGCTGGCGGCATGGGCAAGGCACAAGCAGACAACTATTCGCTGCGTGGGGTGATGGCGGAAGTCAACGGCGCGATTGTCACCGTGAAAATGATCGGCCCCACCTCAGAGGTCAAGGAACAGGAAGAAGCCTTACGCTCTTACGTAGGAACAGTAAAGTCAGGTGATTAAATCACACCATTTCTCACGTATCATCCAGCCAATGCCCGAACTCCCAACATCGCAAGAATCTTTGACTCCTGAAAAATCGCGGAAACCCAAGTCTGTGATGGCATTGGTCATCGATTTCCTTTCCAGCTTCAAGCTTGCTACAGTTCTGATTCTTCTCCTCATGATGCTAACGTGGTTAGCCACTCTCGAGCAGGTCAAAGAAGGACTGCACGCCACACTAAATAAATATTTTACGATCCAACAATTCTTCGTTCTCTGCAATTTAGAAACAGACTGGCTCGATGTCCCATTGGTGATCCCACTCCCCGGCGGATGGTGGGTTTTAGCTTTGCTATTCGTCAACTTACTCATCGGAGGAATCATTCGTGCCCGCAAGACTCCGAAAAAAATCTTCATCTTCATCGCCCACTGCGGCATTCTCTTGATGGTGCTCAGTGCCGCTGTGACGCAATTTTATGAAGAGCGCGGCACCATGGATTTTTTCGAGGGTCAAACCAGCAACGTCGCTCAGGATTACTATGAGCATGTCATCGAAGTTGCCGAGCATACGAATGGGAATCCCACAGAATTCAACGTCATTCGGGGGAAAAATTTCATGGATCTCACCGCCGGTGAAAAACGCACCGTGCGCTTGCCGAACTTGCCATTTGACCTCGAACTGCGTCGCTACGCGGTTGATTCCGAAGTCCGCTCTGCCGCCATGTTGCCTCCTGCCGATAAACAGCCCGTCATCGATGGCTATTACATTTTCCCCAAAAAATCGAATGAAAACGCTGAACTAAATGTCGGCGCTTGTTACGCAAAAATCCTGCCAAAATCTGGCGGAGATGTTACCGAATGCATCCTCACATCGCAAATCTCTGATCCCAATGGCATCACGCGCCCTGCTTTTACTGTTCGCGTCGATGGTCGAGTCTTCACTGTTGATATGCGGAAATTCTTATGGGTCATGCCATTTTCCGTTCGACTCGATCGGGCAGTGGCGAAGTATTATCCTAACACCAACAAACCAGAAAGCTTCGAAAGCACGGTGACCCGCTTGGAAAATAATACTGAAGCCGTAGCGGAAATCCGCATGAATGAACCGATGCGCTACGAAGGGATGACATTTTATCAAAGAATGATGGGACGCAGGCAAGCAGCGAGTGATTCGACCCCGTATTCCCAACTCGAAGTCGTACGCAATCCGGCGGATAAATGGCCAGAATATGCTCTCTACGTCGTAACTGTTGGTCTGGTGATGCACTTTTTATTGCGGCTCGTCCTTACGATCAAATCCACCCTCAAGCGTTTTTCTACTCCTGTATGAATTCTTCCACCAAACTCATTTTCCGTATTCTATCGTGCGTGATTCTGGCATCCACCTTGATCGTTTTGTTTTCTCTGATGATCAAAGACGTATTGCCGAAAGACTCGTTACAACAAGTCAAAGCTTACAAGCCATGGAGCAAGGAAACCGTGGAAGTTATCGAAAAACTTCCGCTCCAAGACGGTGGGCGCATTAAGCCCTTTGCCTCGTATGCCGCCTTTAGCATGTTACAACTCTACGGGGAACGCTCCATTAAAGTCGCCGATGATAAGGGCAAAAAAATCACTATCAAACCCACGGAATGGATGATGGATTGCCTCTTTCGCCCTTCAGTTGCAGCAGAAATCCCCACATTCCGTGTGGATAATCCCGATGTCGTCACCGCCATTGGCTTAACTTCACAAAGCCGCCGCCTACGCTATACGTACCAGCAACTCGAACCCGCAATTCCTAAGCTTTTCCAACTCGCCCAAAGCTATGAAAAAATCGACGAGAAAAAACGCGATGCTCTACAACAAGGAACCATCGACCTCGCCTACAATTTGCGCAGCTTCCAAGTTTTCATTGGCTATTTTTCCTTTGCTCGCTCTGGCGTAGAAATGCGTGGTGGGGGCGAAAATGGCCAAACCCGTGTCGCTTTCATGAGCGATGTGATGGCCAGTACGCCAGTGATCAGAGAAATGATCGAGAGGCAGCGCAGCACAGGTGAGGAAATCCCAGAAAATCTAACGATTATGCTTTCGCAAGTCATCGATGCCGCTAATTTTGCCAAATACGGACTCTTGATGTTGCCACCCGATGATGAATCGATCCGCGAATGGCGCAGTATGGGTGATCGCATTATGGACGTGATGCAAGGCCAATACGCCAAGCCTGAACTCGCCATTAAAGATGTGAAAGCCTGGGAAAAATGCATCAGCCAAGTGGACGATGAGCAAGCCTTCCGCAGCGCCCTCATCCCCATTGTGACGGCCAAGGTAGATCGTGCGAAGGAACTCAAAAGCTACCACGGCATTGTCGCAGAGGTTTCGTATTATAAAAAACAATTTCCTCTCTATGCGATGATCTTTTTCCTCCTCGGCGTGGTTCTTTCATCCGTCATGTGGCTGTTGAAATCACTGAAAGTCAGTAACGCCGTTACCTTGGTCTTCCACGGCTTGTCGCTCTTGTGCGCCTTGTGCGGCATGGGTTACATCGGCACCGCCATCGTCATGCGCAGTTACATCATGTGGCGACCTCCCATCGGCAATCTCTACGATACGATTATTTTCATTTGTTTTGCCGTCGTGGCCGTTCTCCTCATCGTCGAGTGGTTCAGTCGCCTACGTGTGGCATCCACGATTTCTGTTGTCGCCGGATTGGCCTTGGTCATTTTAGCTCGACGTTTTGAACTCGGCGATGCCAAAGATCACATGGATCCACTCGTTGCCGTCTTAAAGTCAAACTACTGGCTGACCACGCATGTCATCACCGTTACTTTCGGCTATGCCGCAGGATTACTTACCGCGCTCTTATCAGCCTCATATATCATTCTTCGTGGTATGGGCTTTGCCGATAGTTCCAAGGATTTTCTCAAACAAATCACCAAAGTTGCCTACGGGTGCCTGTGTCTCACGTTGCTGCTTTCCTTAGTGGGAACAGTTCTCGGTGGCATCTGGGCCAATGATTCATGGGGACGCTTCTGGGGCTGGGATCCCAAGGAAAATGGGGCATTGATGATCGTCCTGTGGACACTCGCCATCCTCCACGCCCGTCTCGGCGGCATGATCCGCGAGTGGGGATTTCACCTCGCCTCCCTATTCACCGCATGCGTGGTCTCTTTTTCATGGTGGCATGTGAATTTCCTCGGCGTAGGCTTGCACAATTACGGATTTACTTCCGGAAAAAATTCCATCTGGATGTTTTATTACGGCGTTGTAGGACTGATGGTTTTTGGTGCGATCATGTGGCTCGTAGAATTTGTCAGCCAACAACCGAAACACAACTCGAACGAAGTCCTGCAAGATGGAAACATTGCCGAGCAACTCTACTGAAAAAATCGCCAAGCCACGCTGGATGAAAATCATCCTCGTGCTCGTTCCCGCATGGCTCATCGTGTCTGGAGCATTCGGCTTGTGGCTCTATTTTGAAAGACAAAATCAGGAGAAATTTCTGCCTAACAGTTTCAGCACCTCGCGCGTCACCGAGGCTTCCATCGCCTCGGACTTCCGCATCCTCTGTAATGTGATTGGCCCTCGCCACCAACTCACGGCACCAGACGGCTTGTTACGAACGGCGGCCATGATCGATAGCGCCCTCGGGTCGGCCAATACCGGATTCGATGTCGCCAAATACGAGGGCCTTCCCGATACAGCAAACGCGCAACCTTTTTTGCACATTCGCCTCGCAGGGGGAAATACCAGCACCGACCGCGAAACCCCAAAAACTTGGGTTCTCATTCCCTACGATGCTCCCCACGATTCGGCTAGCAAACGCGGAGCATTATCGGCCTCCTCATTGACCGTGGCATTAGCCTCCGCACAACTGATGGTGCAGCAAACCTTTAAGAATCCTGCTCATTTTCTATTCATCCCTTCGATTCACAGTGATACCAAGGATTTTTCACCAACTCTGAAACGCCTGCAAACCATACTCGGCTCCGCCAATTCTGTTAGGGAGCTCATTTACGTAGGTAACATGCTTCATCCAGGGCAGATCGCGCGTTTCACCATCAAAAAATCGACCGATCCCCAATCAATCGCGGTGCGAAAGGATGAAATCGATAGAACCCAAGTCGATCAATTTTCACCCCACCTTGAAATCTGTAATTCTTTATCAGGACTTGGCTATACGGTTTCTGTGTTAGAGTCGCAAACGGACGATAAAGTTACGGCAGAATTATTGGATCAAATCAATCCGCCTGCTAAAATTTTAGCCACTCACGCAGAATCCCTGCGCAGCTACGTAGAGTCGATCTCGAAGTAATTACAATATCTGTTTCCATCCACGCTGATTTGCTCCTTTTCAACGATTGTTATTACTGTGATATTCGGCTTGCGGAGCACAGAAACAGCAAGAAGGTATCGAAATAGAAAGTCCGCAATGACGGTTTCGTGATTGCGGCAGAGTAAAACTGCGTGAAAAAACAAAAAAAGTCTTGCATGATGAAAATTTCCTTTTAAATAGTCTGGGATTTATAACTAAATATAATCTTTATAATTGGAAATTTTTTATTTTAGCAAATCACTTTTACAATTCATTCACTCCATGAAATTACAACCAAAAGTTCGGAAGTCGATCCTTGTTTCTACACTTTTTCTATGTTCTCTCGCACCTACTGCGTTCGCACAGAGTGCTTCGTTCGCACAGACAGCATTGAATTTCGTGCCTTTTATCGCCCAAGATGTTAATGATAGCTCACTCAGTGTTATCAATATCGATGCGTTCGTGATCGACATCGGCACTGGCACTCGTTTCAGCATTATCAACAATTCAGGTATTGACGGTAACTACATCACCGCTACCCGACCTACAGTAACGCAGATCTACTGGGATATGAATGCGCCTCTCGTGCCGACATCTACCTCCTTTAACGCAGCTCTAAGCAGCCCGACAGTGAACTTCACATCGGGTGGCAGTCCGTCCAATCTCCCCGGCGGTACCAACATCAGTTTCAGCGCCGACTATCGATTTTCACCAATCAATCCACAGGTTAAAAACGGTCTTGATCCAAGTGAGACGGGCGTATTCGACTTTCAAGGTGTCAGTTACTCACAAGTCCTTGCAGGCCTAACCGACGGCACGCTGCGCATTGGCATGCATATTCAGGAAGTGGGTATTAATGGCAATGACTCAAAATCTTTTGTCAACCAAGCCATCCCTGAACCATCCAGTATTCTGCTCCTATTCGGCACCACCCTCTTGGGCGTGTTGAGAAGACGCCGCTAAGGGAGAGACTTCACACTGATTCACGAACACCCCTGAATCTCAATGCGAAATTTGGTTTATCGGAAACGGGTAAACAATTTTTCATGTGACTAAGTTAAGGCCTGATATTTTTTTAAAGGCTAATTTCCAGTCTGTTGTCAGACACCCTTCGCTGTCACAGTTTCCCCCTAGAGGAGCAAGACAGAAATGCTCATTAAACACCAAAAAAATGCGTCGCTTTAGCAGCGTAATCCAACAGGTTAGGAAAATCTATCCTTCTTCGTTCGCATTCGTAGTCCCAAGCGCCATTCCTAAGCATTTGCTCTGATTTCTTCACCTCCGGTCATAGATGAAGGACAACGAACCACCTGCCGCGCCGACAAAGAATCCCATGGTTCGCCTGTCAATCCCGTTTCTCCAACATCCCCGCCAAGGTCTCGAGAATCTCCGCCACCTCACTCATCCTGCCAATTCCCTGATATCCACAAGCTAAATCGCCGCTCGCTGGCCCAATGAACTGCACGCCATCTGCCTGAAGTGTTGCCACATTTCGTTGCGTCGCAGGATGCATCCACATTTTCCCATTCATCGCCGGAGCAATAAAAACAGGCGTGCTGCGCGGTAATGCCAAGTACGTAGAGCCAAGCGAATCCACTGCAAATCCGTTCGCGAACTGCGCCAAAACATTCGCACTACAAGGCGCTACGAGAAATAGCTCCGTTTGATCCGCAAGTTCGATGTGCCCCGGCTTCCACGAATTTTTTTCGTCTTCCAAAGAAACCAAAACCGGATGCCTCGTCATGGTTTCCATGGTCAACGGAGTAATGAATTCGCAGGCGTGTTGCGTCATGATACAATACACTTCATGGCCACTTTTTACCAAACGCGATGCCAAATCCGCTGCCTTCCATGCTGCGATTGATCCCGTAACTCCTAAAACAATTTTCATATTCTCAATGCTGAATTCTCGCCACGCGTAACCGCTCGGCAACCAATAAGGACTTGAATCGACAATAATCTTCCTCCCGCGTGGCGGAAATAAGGCGGTATTGATACGATGGCCAGTGCTCCATTTCGGCGAGCGCATTTTTCATCCGTAAGGCAATGACTTCTTCCGAATCCGTTTGCCGCCCCGTCAAGCGCACACGCAACTCTTCTTCGGATGGCGGCATGACAAAGAGATCGACCAACGCGATACAGATTTGTGCGTCGGTACAACGCCTCACCTGTGCCGCGCCTTGCACATCGATGTCCATTACCACATCAATTCCAGCAGCGAGATGGCACGTCACCTCTGAAAGCAGCGTGCCATAAGAATTTCCATGAACCGTGGCATGTTCTAAGAACTCGCCGGCAGCGACTTTTTCATCGAAAGCCTCGTGGGATAAAAAATGGTAATCGCGCCCATTCACTTCGCCAGGTCGTGGTTGGCGAGTGGTGCAAGAAGTGGAGTATCGAGCCTCACCCTCGTCGGCAAGTTTGCGACAAAGCGTTGTTTTACCGGAACCTGATGGCCCAGAGACAAGAAAAAGAATGCCAGAACGTGTGGACATGGCGAACTCTGCACTGTGCCGTAAAAAATTGGTAGAAAAAACAGCGAAGACCCGTCATTTCAGTGGTCATTCATTCTGATGATGCCTCTTTTTTTGCTGGATATATCTTCTCATTCTATAGCAATGTTGGGCACGATAATGATTGTCATTTATCGAGTCGATAGCTCGCGCTAGAAGAAATGGTGATTAATGATTCACTGCTGGAATATTGCTCCCAACATCCTCTATGGCTCGTTGCCGCTGTAGCTCTAACTCTTGCAAAATTGTGGGATCCGCGTGTTTTCGCCACTCTTGTTGCCTCTCGATTCGCTGTTGTAGAATGACGCTTTCTAGTGCTTGGGCTACCTCGACACGTTGCTGGGTATCGGTAGTATTTTTCAACCAAGCAAATGCGCCGACGGGATCTTTGGGAAGCCAGCGCTCGGCAATTTGTTTTGTTCCCGCCGTACGCACTTCGCCTGCGGGGAATTTCGCCAGCCATGCCGCAGTTTCATCGGGGGCAGTCGCCGCCCATCGTTGCATCACTTGCACCACAGCGACGTCGAAATCGCGCCCCGCGATACTCGTGTCAGATAAAATTTTTGCCGCTCGAACAGGATCAGTCTCGGCAAGAGACAATGCAATTTGTGACATTGCCGCAGATAACTCCACTTGGTTTGTAAAGCTCTCGACCCACTGTAGCGCATCATTCAGATCTTGTTCCGCGAGGCGTAATGAGTAATGCTTGATTAGGTCGATTTTTTCCTTACTGCCAGCGGGCAATTGGGCAAATGCCGCATGGGCGGATGCGGGATCTGTTTCGATGGTGTTCCAGGCCATGGCCGCCAGTGATTTCTGCTGTTCCGCGTCAGAGAGGGTGGGGGAATCGGATAGGGATTTTTTCTGGGATGTGGCTGATCTTTTTTCGCTATCACGCGACTGTGAAGACGTAAATTTGGAGGATGCCGTGCGAGCGTTTTCTTGCTCTGTGTTTTTCGCTTGCTCCTTTTTGCTGCAAGCGAAAAGGAGCAATACGCTAGTCATGGATAGCAAATAAGGACGAATCATGGTATTATAGACGCATTACTAAACTGCGCCGTGTTAAGGGTGGAATCGCTGCCGCTGCTTACGGCAAGGCCGATGTAGCAGTTGGATGCGAAGGTGGTGTTGGTGGTGCTGCCTACCGTTGTCCAAGTCGTTCCATTGCTGCTCGTATAGGCGGTGATCGTGTTGCCACTGCGGACGAG
>CAMAYN010000074.1 GCA_945862285.1 Akkermansia muciniphila
GACTTAAAGAAAGACTTTTTGAAACTGAGTTCTAGTCCAAGAAGACTGATGTTCCATCGGCCACGAGTATTGCTGAAGCGGAAGAATGCTCTTTTCCTCGCGAAGGTTAGCCAAAATTTCGGCGTGAAGCTACCTCCCAATTGCAGGGCAATGGCTGATGACGGATTAACTTTTAGCCAATGACTTTTTGCGGTGCTGATCCTTTCATTCGCACCAAATCCAATACTGAGTAGGCGGGAGCGATATTTTTCGAATCGTTTACGATTGTTTTTCCAAATGATAATTTTCAAATTCTTTGATTATTGTTATGCGCGCTTCGTAGTCCTCTTCCAACGTAGGCGTTGATTTCACCTGCGGCTCATGAACAAGAATATCAACTGGTGAAACTAACCCTAGATAGTCTGTATCCACTGCCGTGGTGATCACTGCAATGAAAATATTGTTAGAGACCTACGAAACGCACGGAGATAATAGCCAAGTCGGAGAAATCCGCATCAGGAAGGATTCTGAAATTGAATAGGGAAATCCCCTATGATTTCCTCGTGGTCGAAATTGCTTATGTGGCGATGCTTACCAAGGCCGTTCTTGTTCGACGAAGGCAGGCTCCGGGCGAGCATCATCAAAGTAGCGATGGAACACCGGGCAAGTAGATGCGGACATCGGTGGCACAAGCCACGACCAATCTCCCGGCACTTTACAACCTCGCCTTTCTTCCCTTTCCACATGTTGCATGAACTGAACGGAGGCAGTGTGATGATCGACGATGAGAATTCCCGCTTTTTGAAAGGAGTAGATTACGGCAGTATTGATTTCCACAAGGGCGCGATCCTTCCAAAGCACGCTGCGGATGGAACGATCTAGGCCCATGCGCTCGGCGATGAGAGGCAGCACATTATAACGTTTCTCATCGCCAAAATTGCGAGAGGCGATTTCGGTACCCATGTAATGTCCACTAAATGGAGCTGTAGTAAACCGATGTCCTTCTCCAATAAGGGCGCGATCAGAGACGGCGGGCACGCAATGCCACTTAAGACCAAGATCGGCAAACCAAGGAAAGTCAGGATGAGATATTGGCACTTCCTGCACAACATGGTGCGGTAAATCGAACCACCGTGGAGCGCATCCAGGGAAATCGACTACTACTGGTAGAACATCGAAAGCTGTGCGATTGCGAGGAGGCTGCCAGCCCATTTCGATCAGCCGTGCAGTGAACTCGACCTGATCTGGATCGCCGCATACTTTGCCGTCCGCAGCACGGTAGCCTGCGTAACGAATGAGTTGCGTATTCCACAAGCGAATCCCTTTTTCTCCTGGATTAGCTGATGCAAAAATCGTACACACGGGGCGAATTTTTCCATCATTGAAAGAGTCTTCCAAGTGTTTCACGCAAGCTTCAAATACATCGTCGGGGCTATTTGCCCTGCGCGCATCGATTACATGCAAACTTTCCCAAAAAATGCGACCGATGCAGCGAGCGTTATTGCGCCATGCGAGTCGAGCAATGCGTTCGAGATCGCTCAACGGCAAAATGCACTTCCTACCACTAATGACTGATGGATTTGTAATGTCAGCCATCGAGAAATTGCGAATTACTACCGCGAAAGTAGTGCCGTGTAGCGCAGTTTCAGCCAAGACCAGCGAGGACTACGAATGATTGTATATCCACGAGCCGTGTAAGTCTCCGAAAGCCGTAAGCACTCGCCTCTCGAATGACTAGATATCCAGATTTGATAGGACTTGGAAGTAATCGCTTTATTATGAGTTTTTCGAATGATATCTTTTTTCATTTTTATGTATGGGAACATGAGGTTTTTCTAGGGGGCTGATTTCCTTTGTGCCGATGAATGCCGAAGTCTGGAAAAGACGATGGCTTGATTTGAGATAGTTCTGGAGATCAGTATGCGAATAAGCAAAACTGACCAAAATCAAGATCAGCTTGATTCCACTGATTCGGGTTGGGATTTGTGGCAGCGAAAGAGCTGAAGTCGCCAAGCAAGTTTCATTTCGAGCCCCCCCCCAGGGTCTCTGAAATCTATACCTGCTTGGCGGCTTCAACCCTTCAAAATATAGTCCACCCCTCTTCTCAACAGCTTGAAGCACGATGAAAAGAAGGAAAGATGTGCCTTTCGAAAATGTTGGGCGTATGATCTTATCACGTCGCACATGAATCCAATAGCTGCACTGCGATGGAAACGCATCGGGGCAAACCCCTGAAAATTTTTAAGGATTTTCCCTATGGCATAAGGCGTATGAGTATCTGTGCGATCGCAGGGCTACACTTACAGCCTTCCAGATTCCACCCACAACGTAGCGGCACGTAACAGCGCGGGAGAGTCCGGCAAATTAAGTTTGTTTTTTAAATGTTCACGATACGTCTCGATCGTCTTAGAACTCAGATGAAGGCGCTTAGCAATAGCATTTGTACTCAGACCACTGCCTAATAGTTGAAAGACCTGCAATTCGCGATCGGTCAGTTTTGCTAGGTCAAGATTTTGGGAGACCGGGTCGGGGAAAATATGATTCAGCAGCATAGACGAGATTCGGGGGCTGAGGTAAAGCTCTCCTTTCATCACTTTCTCAATGGCATTGAGCACGGCATCGGTCGCCTCGGACTTCATCAAGTAGCCACGTCCACCAGCTTTCAAGGCACGGTGGGCGTAGGTATCCTCGTCAAATTGGGAAAGGGCGATGATACGGATTTCCGGCTGCTCTGCCACAATATCCTTAATCAGTTCGAGACCATCACCATCACCGAGACGTAGATCCATAAGGATCACATCGGGGTTCAGATCCGCGACCGCCTTTCGGGCTTCACACACCGAACCAGCTTCGCCGCAGCAAGTCACACCTGACTGTTTGTTGAGCCACTGAGAGAGGCCACTACAAAAAAAAGGATGGTCATCGACGATGAGGACGCGAGTATTTTTCATTGGGTAAATGGAAGGCTATCGTTAGTGGTTAAGATAGGAAGGAATAGGTATCTGGCAAGTAACGGAAGTGTAGGAATTTGGGTCAGTTGACATCGTTAAAGTGCCACCTAGACTGACGGCGCGATGGCGCATAATGCGCAGTCCCATGCCACTGGTGCGCTCAGGATTCGCGATCCAAGGTTTGCCGTCATTAGAAACGGTCAAAATTACCTTACTTTCTAAAAATCGTGCCGATATAATGACAAGCTGAGCCTTTCCATGTTGGATGGCATTGCGCGTAGCTTCTTGGGCGATCCGGTAAAGCTCTATGCTTTGTTCGGATGTGAAGTGCGGTAGATCTTTCGCCACATCCACACTGCACTTAATACGGAAAGTCATCTCTGTCTCCTTGCCGAGTTGGTATAATCCTGCTGGAAGTCCGCCCGCCTCAAGATCTACCGGAGCGAGAAGGCGCGCAAAATTTCGAACAAGATCAATACCATCGTTGACTTGGCTTACCAGTTGATGCGCACTGTCCGCCTCTTTACTAAAGAGGAGTTCCAAACTCTCGGCAAGCGACTTACAACGAAACGCAATACCAGCAAGATAAGCTCCCAAATGATCGTGCAGCTCATGGGAGATACGCTCCTGCTCGTGGGAACTTATACTCGCTAATGCTTGCTCGAGTTGGACACGTTCAGATACGTCACGCATGGCAGCGGCCAGCAGTGTATTTCCTGATGTTTGCACCGGGCTTAGACTCAATTCTAATGGAAACTCTGTCTCATCCTTTCGCCGACCTGTAAATTTTGGCTTTTCACCTTCCTCAAAAAACTGGTCATTTTCCATTGGGCTTCCTTCTATAAAGGCGGTAGGCATCAAAACTTCTAACGATCGCCCAATTAGCTCTTCCGCTGCCCAGCCAAACATCTTCTCTGCCTTGTGGTTGACCATTTGAATGGCTAAATCCGAATTCGTCATCACGAAAGCATCCGGTCCAAATTCAAACAAGCCTTGAAACTGCCGCTTCGAATGCTCAAGTTCAGCAGTGCGCTCGGCTACGCGTTGCTCTAAAGAGAATGAGTAATCTTGCAGAATTTCTAATCTCTTACTTTCTAAGCGACTATTCTCCTCCAATGTTGCAGCTAGTTCGCAAGCTTGAACTTGCAAGTCCAAATTCAATGCCTCGATCCTGTCTTGGTAGGCTTTTTTTTGCTTCCTATATTGATAGCCTTGGATGATCGTTGCATACGTGGATAAAAGTGGTTCGATCTCTTCAACTATGTCCATATCGTAGCCGCCTGGGCGATTGGAAACACCAATCATTGCGATCATTTCACCGCCCTGCTTGATTGGCACTCCGAGAAAAGAGTTCATCGGAGGATGCCCGGGAGGTAGGCCACCTCGACGCGGGTCGGTAGCAGGAGAATTGGAAATCACTGTTTCTCCCGTGACCAAGGCTACGCCAAACAAGGTGTTAAGGTTGCGGAATTCTAATCCAGATGCCTTATGTTTTTCATAAAACGCCCTCATCTCATCATTCCATGCCACATTCGTGATGGCGTGAGTTTTGATATAAGGCTGCCCCTGCTCATCTCGCAGCACCTCAGCTACGAAGCCATAATCGCTTTCCGTGAAGGTGAGCAAAATTTGCAGTAAGTCATCGAAAGTCTTCGCTGGGTTGATCTTGGCGCTCAGGATGTAGCGTGATTGCAATCGCCCTACCTCGCGTAGCAAATCGCTTGCACGAGCGAGTTTTAACTCGGATGCTTTCATCTCGGAAAGATCGCGTATGAATGCACTAAACTGTAGCGAACCAGCCACGCTAACCTTGGCAATCGTCAACTCAACAGGAAACTCAACCCCGTCCTTGCGAAGGGCTGAGAGTTCGATCCGGCGATTGAGAACCCTAGCCTCCCCCGTTTGAAGTAAATGCCGATGGCCGCGCTCATGTGCTTCACGATAGGATGGAGGAATGATGACTTCGGACATTTTTCGACCAATGACTTCAGCCGCTCCCCATCCGAAAATCACTTCCGCTTGAGGATTCCAACTAGTGATTAACCCATCCATACCCATAGTGACTACGGCATCCAGTGCAGAGGCGATGATCTGTTCTGTACACTCTTTGCTCTCCCTCAAGGCTTCTGCGGTCTGAACTAACGTATCATGATCAATACGAGACTCCAACTGCTGCATCACTTGGCGGGCTAGCCGTACAAGCGATTCACGCTGCTCGTTCGTAAGATTGCGAGGCTTGGTATCAACGACGCAAAGGGTTCCGATGCAGTAGTGATCCGGAGTGATCAGCGGAGCACCTGCGTAAAAGCGAATGTGAGGTTCTCCAGTGACTAACGGATTGGTGCAGAAACGATCGTCCAGAAGAGCGTCTGGAACTTCCATAAGCTCCGCCCTCTGGAACGTATGCTCGCAGAAGGAGAGACTCCGGTGCGTTTCAGAAATTTCTATGCCGACTCGACTCTTGAACCATTGGCGCTTTTCATCCACCAGTGAGATCAGTGCAATGGGTGCCTGGCAAATCAGTGCCGCAAGATGCGTAAAATCATCAAAATCCAACTCTGGTAGCGTATCGAGTATATTGTAACGCTGGAGCGCTAGAAGCCGATTTTTCTCGTTGTTACATTCCGTCTGTTTCACAAAGTTATTGGGCGGGGACTATATGGCATTACCTACGAGTGTAAATAGACAATTTTAATGTATTTTAGATGCCCATCTGTCCTTTAAAGCGCCCTCTAAAATCAAAGAGCAAAGTGTATCAGCAAGCACGGTGGACTTAGCAACTAACGCGTTTTGATTCATTCAGCAGAAAATTGGCACTTCGGCATTTTCCTGACAATCGTGGCGCATCGAACACGTAGTTTGTTTGGTTTTATCCAATGCGTCATTTTTTATTCTATCTGTCATTCTTGCTGCCTTTCCTTGCCTTTGCCCAAGTACGGCCCAATGTGCTTTTGCTCACGGCAGATGATATGAATTACGACTCCCTTGGATTTGCCGGTTCCAAGGTGGATGGCATCACGCCGCATCTGGATCAATTGGCGAAAGAGGGCATTTGGTTTCAGCAAGCACACGTCACAGTTGCTGTGTGTCAGCCGAGTCGCCAGTGTCTGCTGACGGGGCGATACCCGCATCGCAATGGTTCTATGGGATTTCACCCAGTCCAGAATGACGTGCCAACACTGGCAGAAATGCTGAAGTCTGCGGATTTTCACCTCGGTATCTTAGGAAAAGTGATTCATCTGCGCCCCGATGCAAAATTCCCCTGGCATTATGAGCGGGATGAAGAAGTGTTAGGCCGTGGGCGCAATCCACAGAAATACTACGAATTTTCCAAAGAATTTCTCCAGCAAGCCAAAACTGCGGGGAAGCCCTTTTTTCTGATGGCAAATTCGCACGACCCACATCGACCATTTGCGGGTAGTGAAGCATCGACGCCGAAAAACTACCCGGCCCCGCCACGAACATACAAACCCGGTGAAATTGTCGTTCCGGCTTTTCTGCCCGATTTGCCAGAGATTCGCACCGAACTTGCGCAATATTTCTCGTCCGTGCGTCGATGCGATCAAGTGATGGGAGAAATCCTGCGCGCCCTCGATGAATCAGGGCTGGCGCAAAATACCATCGTCATCTTCCTTAGCGACAATGGCATTGCGATGCCCTTTGCGAAAAGCAATTGCTACCTAACGAGCACCCGCACCCCATGGATCATGCGATGGCCCGGAAAAATCGCACCGCAGCGCGTGGATCAAGATCACTTCATTTCTAGCATCGACTTCATGCCCACCATCCTAGAAATCATGGGAATGGCCCTACCTGATGGGACAGATGGCAGGTCATTTCTTCCCCTACTCATGGGGCACAAACAAGACGGACGCGCTCAAGTTTTCACCTGCTACAACGAAGCCTTTGGCAACAAAGCCTATCCGATGCGCGCCATACAAGACAAACGCTTTGGTTACATTTACAATCGTTGGTCGGATGGAAATAAAAAGTATTTCACAGAAGGCATGAGCGGTCTTTCTTTCAAGGCCATGCAGGCAGCGGCATCCGATGATCAAGCGATAGCACATCGAGTGGCGTTGCTCGAACATCGGGTAAAGGAAGAGCTGTATGACTTCGCCGCTGATCCCTCCGCATTAAAAAATCTGATTGATGACCCGGCATTTCGCGAACAGCGCGACAGCATGCGCCGCGAGCTGCGTTCTTGGATGGAGAAAACGCAAGATCCACTGCTTGGTGCTTTCAACGAAATCGCAAAACCATAGATGTGCAGATGATTTTACCTGCAATGATCAAAGCAAATTTCACACAGAATTTCCTTGACGAAATCTCCATCGATATTCTAAGTGGTCATGCCTTAAACCTTAACGATAAGGTGCTAAAACCGAAAAGAAACAACTATGAAAAAGAACAAAATACAACTCATCGCAATTGCAGCAAGTTTGATTCCCTGCATGGGCTATTCCCAATACACCAATTCCCAACTTGTTACCTTCGCATTAACCGAAACCTATACCGCTCCATCACTTGTGGCCAAAGACCAAACTGGCAAACCACTCAAAGGTGAGGATGGGAAGCCTTATTTCGTTTACGAACAAACATTTTCAACAACGCGTGGCACGGTAGTAACCACCACACAAGAAGCTGGCAGCAAAATGGTAACGGAGAGAATTTCCAATAAGCAAATTCTTGAAGCACTTGTTGAGGCTGGAGTCATCACCAATATTACAGGCTACTCGATCGCATTATATACGAACGATGATGAAGGAGGCGTGGCCTTTCATTTGGTAAAAGCTGGCAGCCCAGCGATCAATATTAGCCAATATCTCTATCCAGACAGCGAAACAAGTGGCGGCGAAGCGGTTACTTCCAGCGCCGTGAAGGTCGTCGCTACGAGTTCCACGAGTGAGACTGTCATTCGCGACACCAGTACGGAAACCAGCAAAGAAGAAGTATCGCTCTTATTCAAAACACTACAAGCCGATGTGAAAATGTCCGGTATCTTGAATTTCACAGAAACATTACGGACAGTTGGGACTGGATCTGCAAAAAGAACGATCACTGTGCCAGGTGCAGGCTCAATCACTAACATCATCGGTTCTTCTGCTAGCGCCGAGGAAGACGAAGACGATAGCTTGATTGAAGGTCGTATCAACCTAGGCCCAGGAGTTTTACTTCCTGTGGTTGGCTAATGTAACACGCTCCTAGATCTCCCCGTACTCATTGATTGACCAAGAGTACGGAGGAGAATTTTTTTGATGAAAAGCTCCCAATTGTCATTCTTAGGCGGCATCGTTCTTCTCAGCATCGCGGCTTTTTTTATATTCCAAAACAAAGGTTTGCAGAACGCTTCACGATCTACCGATGAGCAAGGTTCCGCTGCCTTCGAGCAAAAAGCCCAAACGCAGAATCAGGGTAAGCACGCCAGCGCGGTTCCAGCTCTTTCACAACCCAAGGAAGATGCGATTCTGTCGTTGTCGAAATTTACCAAAGAAGAATGCTTGCAAGCCATTCATGACGCAAGCGTCACGTATGATCCTGCGGAGTTACCTAAAATTAATGTATTTCTCGGACACGAAGATCCTGAAGTGCGCCATGCTGCCGTGCAAGGGATGATCACTTTAGGCGATTCCAAGGCCGCACCTTATCTCCGCGAGGCAGCAAAAACCGCTGCAACGGCGAAAGAAGCCGTTGCCTTCGAAGAAGCTGCCCAATACATGGAACTCCCACCAGCTCGCCATTTTAAGTTGCGAAAATTAAAGCCGGAAGCGAAATAAATAGGCCTCGCTAGTCGATGTCGCTGGCAAAAGGTTCCTACGCATTTTTCGCAAATTCATAGTTGTCAAGCTGCTGCTAGACCGATAGCGTGTGCGCGCCGTCAGGAACTTTGGAGGTTCGGCAGGCGAAACCCGCCAGGTCTTAATCGAAGCAACGGTAGTTTGTCCGTGCTTGCCATCTGTCTCCTGACGGTACTTTTTTGTAAAAATCCGTAACCCCATGCAAATTTTGCTAGGAAGATTTCTTGTCAGAGGAAAAACGTTCTGCCAATCTAGCGCCGATGGAATTCGATTCGCTTGCTACACGCTACTTGGTGCGCCCTGGCACAAAGGTCAATCTTGACGCGGTCGATGCGGATGATCCTTCTTTTGCGGGCAGTCTTCTCAAAAAGAAAGGCGAGAAGCGCTTCGATAAGCTACGCGATGAATTGCAGGCCTTGCAAAAAGTGCTCTATGCGCAAGGCAAACATCGCATTCTCGTCATTCTCCAAGCCATGGATACCGGCGGCAAGGATGGCTGTGTGAAACATGTTTTTTCCCGCGTTGATCCGCAAGGGATTTCCGTGAAATCGTTTAAAAAACCGAGCGAGGAGGAATTAGCGCATGACTATTTGTGGCGCGTCCATCCGCATGTGCCAGGCAATGGCCAAATTGTCATTTTTAATCGCAGCCACTACGAGGACATCATTTCCGTGCAGGTAAAAAATTTACGCGACGAAGCGATTTGGAAAAAACGCTACAAGCACATCAATGACTTCGAGGCGATGCTCATCGATGAAGGAACCACGATCATCAAAATCTTCCTGCATATTTCGCTAGAAGAACAAAAACGCCGCCTGCTTTCGCGTTTAGAGCGACCAGAAAAACACTGGAAATTATTCCCCGACGACATCAAGGATCGGAAATTGTGGCCAGACTTCATGCGTTCGTATGAAAGTGTTTTTGAGAAAACATCGCGGAAAAATAGCCTCTGGCACATCGTCCCCGCCAACAAAAAATGGTATCGCAATTTGGTGGTATCGGAAATTGTTGTCCACCAATTAAAAAAGCTGCAAATGAGCTACCCACAACCCACGTGGGACCCGCAATCGATCATGATTGAATGAGTGTAGTCCTCCACAAAGAAGTTCCCGCACAGATTGCGCAAATGCTGCAAGGTAGCGATTGGGTGTGCGAGGTATTTTTCGAGAATGAAGATGGCACCATGCTCGGTTGTTCGCGGGTCGTAGATCCCTCCTTACCGTGGGTTTATCTTTCTGCCGGCATCCATGGCGATGAACCAGCGGGTGTCCTCGCCGTGGCCGCATTTCTGCAAAATGGCGTGAGCGATGCCTGTAACTGGCTCATTTGTCCCATGCTCAATCCCAGTGGATTCGCACGCCAGCAGCGCGGTAACGCCAAGGGCGATGATTTAAATCGCGATTATTTGATCCTTACCAGTGCAGAAATTCGCGCACATACGTCATGGGTCGAAAAATTTCCCGTGCCTGACCTAATGTTGAGCTTGCATGAGGACTGGGAAGCGCAGGGATTTTATTTTTATGAAATCAACTTGCAGGAAGATCGCCCCGATTTATCAAAACAAGTTCTCCAAGCCGTGGCGCAAGTCATGCCGATTGAAGAAGCGCGTATCATCGACGACCATGAAGTGCGCGAGCGTGGATGGATCTACCATGTGCCGAGAGCAGATTTCCCCGATAGCTGGCCAGAAGCCATCTACTTTGCCGAACGCGGTTGCCCGCTATCTCTCACTTTTGAAACGCCAAGCGTGGCATTGCCCCTTAAGCAACGCATCGCCGCTCACCAATCCGCCATCAACGCAGCCTTTGCGTGGTGGCATAGGCAATAGTAGTCTCCCATTACGTTCGACTTGAAAATTAATCTTAGAAAATCCACTTCCTAGGGGGAGTGCATACCTTATGCCACCTAGCAGAAAACATGTATTTTCCGGAAATCGTGGAGACTTGCCAGTCATAGCAAATGATGCGATGTTTGGTAGTTCCATGAGAGTTAGTTTATCAAAGCTCATAGTGAGCTTTACAGAATCTTCATTGACAATTCCACCGCCTTCTCCACCCAGAACATCTTTCCAGGAGGATAATGACATGCACTCGTTAACGATTTTCTTTGTTTGTGCTAGCTTCAGTTTATCTGTATAAACGTAGGATGTATCACTCATGGTTCGTAGGCAGGCATTGGTGGAGGTTGTTTCAGAGGATGATGTTTGATTTCGTAGGAATATTCATTTTTTAATTGTGCGATTATTTCATCTAGTCGCGATCTTTTATGCGCACTTACCTGCCCTCCGCCAATGATAAAATCGGCCTTATTGCCGCGCGCGCCAGCCTTGTTAGGAAATGTGGGCATCCGCGAAGCTGATGCAAAGTATCGATAGATTCCTCCCATTTTTGGTGTATATAAGGTCGTGAACTGGATTTGGCCTATCATCCTTGCGTTGCCTTTGAAAGCTGTTTGTGAAGAACTCAGCTTCAACCGCGATATACGTCCGATTTTTACAAAAAATTGTACCTCGTGCCATGGCGGCGTGAAAGCAGCGGGAAACATCTCTTTGATCTATCGCGATCAAGCATTGTCCGAAGGGAAATCGGGAGAAATTTGTATCACACCAGGAAATCCTGACACTTCGGAATTGATGAGGCGGATTACCTCAAAAGATCCCGACGAAGTCATGCCCAAGCCGAAGCATGGGCCGCCACTGGAAGAGCGCGATATCAACACGATCCGCAAGTGGATTCAACAAGGAGCGAAATGGGAAGAACTTTGGTCATTTGCGCCGCCCGTCGAACCCACGACTCCATCGCTCCAGCAAAAAGACTGGATAAAGTCGCCCTTGGATCAATGGGTGCTAAAAAAACTCGAAGCCGTAAACCTAACACCCTCCCCTGAAGCTAGCAAAGCCGAGTGGTTACGCCGCGTCAGCATGGATCTCACGGGACTACCGCCAACGCCAGAAGAATGGGCATTGTTCCGCGATGACAACTCGCCCGCCGCTTATGATAATGTCGCACAACGTTTACTCGATTCCCCTCATTACGGCGAACGATGGGCGGTGATGTGGCTCGATTTAGCTCGTTATTCGGACACGAAAGGATTTGAAAAAGATCCTGAGAGAAAAGTTTGGCCGTATCGAGACTGGCTGATCCATGCCTTTAATGCAGACCTCCCCTACGATCAATTTACCATCAAACAACTCGCCGGTGATTTATTCCCAGAACCAGCCTCGCAAGATCTCGTTGCCACGGTATTTCATCGCAATACCCAAACGAACACCGAGGGAGGCACGGACGATGAGGAATTTCGCACGGCGGCGGTGATCGATCGCATCAACACCACCTGGACGACATGGCAGGCCACTACATTTGCTTGTGTGCAATGCCATTCCCATCCTTACGATCCTTATCCGCACGAAGATTACTACCGTTTTATGGCGTTTTTTGACAATACGGAGGATTGCGATTTGAATGACGATTTTCCTCAAACAAAAATCACCAACGATCCCAATCGCCAGCTTGATGGCGTAAAATGGGAGAAACAACTCAGCCTGCAGCGCAATCACATCAATGAATCTGCAAAAACCGTCGCAGCAAAAATCACCAACTACAACACGCCACTCGCCTTAGAAACCAAAGCATCTGCTCCTACAGGTGGCCTAGCGCAAAAGGATGACCGGATCTTTTACTCCCACGGCACAAATCCGACTCGTTCCTCCTACACCATCACTTATCCAGCGGAATCTTTCGCGGCTCTCCGACTCGATATTTTACCGGAATCCGACGACCCGAAAAAATGGTCAGCACTGGCTGCCGTTTGCAGTGAGTTCATCGTCAATCGCATCCATGCCGATGGAAAAAAGGAAAAAATCGAGTTCAAAGAAGTCATCGCCGATTCGCTAGCAGGACCCTACGATCCGAATGATGCTCTTCATCCGAACGGGCAAGGATTTGGCGACTACCCCGCCCAACGCGGTCCTCGCTGGTGCGTCTTCGTTCCAGCGAATCCCGTTGTTGCCCAGCCGGGAGAAAAATTTGAAATTACCATTCGTCATGCCCTTTCTTGCAATTCCGATAACCAACCTTGCATTCTGAAAAAATTCACGTTGCGCTTCGCCAACGATGCCTCACTTCATCAATTCGTTCATTCCCAAGAGCATCTTGACCGCTGGAATTCTTACCGTGACCTCAAGAAAAATTACGACGGACTCGCAGGATCATTCATGCCCGTCATGAAAGAACGCTCATCCAACGCACGGCGCGACACTCGCGTTTTCGAACGAGGCAATCGCGCCACCAAGGGGCAAAGTGTGCAGGCAGGAATTCCTGTGATTTCACGACCTCCGCAAAAAACCGAACCGCTATCACGTCTTGACCTCGCCGAGTGGCTCGTTGGGCAGGAAAATACTCTCACCTCGCGCGTCATCGCCAACCGGATCTGGGCGGAATTTTTTGGCCTTGGCATCGTTGAGACGCTCGAAGACTTCGGCACATCTGGCTTGCCACCATCGAATCAAGAATTGCTCGATCATCTCGCTCTGCGATTCAAAAATCATCACCGATGGCACCTGAAACCGTTTTTAAAAGAAATCGTCCTCTCTGCCACCTATCGCCAAACCGCGAAAGCCACTCCCACACTTCTTGCCAAAGACCCTCGCAACACACTGCTCTCACGCGGCCCAAGACAAAGGCTCACCGCCGAGATGGTGCGTGATCAATCGCTCCTCGTCTCCGGCTTGCTATCGCGCAAACAATTCGGCCCGCCCGTATTTCCTCCACAGCCCGAGGGGATTTGGAAATCCGTTTACAATGGTGCTACGTGGAAAACCTCAACTGGCGAAGACCGCTACCGCAGAGCCATTTACACCTTCAACAAACGCACCAGCGGCTATCCGTCTTTACTGACTTTTGATGCGCCATCGCGCGATGTTTGTAGCCCGCGTCGGATCAATTCGAACACGCCACTCCAAGCATTAGTCACGTTGAATGACCCTGCCTACATGGAAATGGCACAAGCATTTGCCGCCCGCATGGAAGCCAGCACGGCAGATCTTCCTGAACAGGAAAAACTCCCACAGCAACTGCGCAACGGCTATCAATGGCTCACACTACAAGACATACCAGAATCCGCCCTGCAAACGCTGCTGACACTCTATCAGAATGCTTCCCTTGAATTAGAAAAAGATCCCGTTCAGCAAAAACAGCTCGCCCCTACCATTCCCCAAGCGGCGATGATCCTCATCGCCAATACCATGCTGAATCTCGATTCCGCCCTCAACCGATAGAACATTTTCTCCTTATAAAACCATGAACGGCATACTCGAACACGCACGCTTACAACATCTCACCCGCAGGCATTTTCTTAACCGATGCTCCATCGGCCTTGGCGGTACATGGCTTGCCTCGCAAGGGCAGCTCTGGGGTAGCGCGTCGACCACCATTCACAAAGACCCATCGCAACCACTTCTGCCGGAGGTCACACATTTTGCGCCAAAGGCAAAACATGTCATCTACCTCCACATGGCAGGGGCGCCGAGCCAACTAGAACTCTTCGACTACAAACCGGAACTGGAAAAACTCGACGGCAAAGACTGCCCGCAAGAATACCTCGCCGGCAAACAATTCGCCTTCATTCAAGGAGTGCCAAAAATGATGAGTAGTCGCTTTCCTTTTCACAAGGCAGGGAAAAGCGGCACATGGATTTCGGATCGACTGCCGTATCTCGAAAAAATGATCGATGACATTTGCTTGGTAAAATCCATGCACACCGATCAATTCAATCACGCCCCTGCGCAGTTACTTATGCACACCGGCTTCCCGCAACTTGGCTGGCCCAGTGCCGGCGCGTGGGCTACGTATGGACTCGGATCGCTGAACCAAAATTTGCCTGGATTCATCGTGCTCACCTCTGGCGGAGTCAATCCCGATGCCGGAAAATCTGTTTGGGGAAGTGGCTTTTTGCCCTCCGTCTATCAAGGTGTGCAATGCCGTTCGCAAGGTGAACCCGTTTTATTTTTGCAGAATCCGAATGGTGTCAGCCAAGCTCTACGCCGCCATACACTGGATGCCATTTGCGATATCAATCAAACCATTGCCAACGAAGTAGGTGATCCTGAAACCGTGACGCGCATCGCGCAATACGAAATGGCCTATCGCATGCAAATTCATGCCTCGGATGCCTTCGATATTCGTAAAGAGCCAGATGCTGTTCATCAAGCTTACAACACCCAAGTTGGGCAAGAATCTTTTGCCAACAATTGTCTTCTCGCGCGGCGGCTCGTGGAGCGTGGCGTGCGCTACGTGCAACTCTTCGACTGGGGCTGGGACTCTCACGGCACCGGGCCGAATACGGATCTCACCAAGGGCTTCGTTACGAAATGCAAAGAAATCGACCAGCCCATCGCCGCGCTTCTTAACGATTTGAAACAGCGTGGCTTGTTAGATGAAACACTCGTGATTTGGTCAGGTGAATTCGGTCGTACGCCGATGCGCGAAAACCGCGGTGGTGTGGAAATGAGTGCTGTCGGGCGCGATCACAATCCAGGAGCCTACACCTTATGGATGGCAGGCGGCGGCGTCAAAGGCGGATTTAGCTATGGGGAAACAGACCCGATTGGCTATGAAGCCATGACGCAGAAAGTTTCCGCACACGATCTGCATGCCACAATGTTACACCTCCTCGGTTACGACCACGAGCGTTTCACCTACGCCCATTCCGGTGCGATGCATCGCCTAACGAACATCACCAAGTCGGGGACGAAGATCGTGAAAGATTTGCTCGCATAATGGGTGTCGCAACCTATTCGGGCATTCATATTAGATTTTTTTTACAAATCATTTACAGACATGCCTAGCAAAATGCCTTAGGTTGATTTCGTCATGAACAAAACATTACTCAACCTCACCTTAGGCATTTTATGCGGCACAAGTTTCTCCTCATGGGCGGAGGTAAAATTAATGCCGACCCGTCAACAGATTGTGCCCAATCCCAAAGTCGATAGTGTAGGCTTTCTCATCGATGCACAAGCTAGTGCGGCGGCACGCGAAGGGCGAGTGATA
>CAMAYN010000075.1 GCA_945862285.1 Akkermansia muciniphila
ATGGTTCTGGAATCGGCGAAAATGCCGAATAATACACCCGCCGCAAACGATAATCGCCATACAAAATCTGCGCCCGCTGCAAAATCACTGAATCGGACGAATCATCCGCACCCACGATCATCTGCGTGCTTTGCCCCGTCGCAAAGTCCCTTTTCGTTCGCCGCCCCTGCTTTTTACTCTCCGCCTTTTCCACCCGATTCTCCTCAATTTTCGCTTTGATATGCCCCATCGCCTGCTGCGTACGCTGGATGTTTTTCTCGGGTGCAAGCAGAGCGATACTTTTTTCACTAGGCAGCTCGATATTGATACTAATCCGATCAGCATATTTTCCCGCCTTCTCGATCAACTCCGGCGAGGCCTCGGGAATGGTTTTCAAATGAATGTAGCCACGAAAATGATGCAACTCTCGCAACTGCCGTGCCACCTCGATGACTAATTCCATCGTATAATCGGCACTGCGAATAATGCCACTACTCAAAAACAAGCCCTCAATGTAATTTCGTTTGTAGAAATCCAAGGTCAGCTTCACCACTTCCTCCGCCGTGAACGCCGCGCGATTCACATTACTCGAACGCCGATTGATGCAATAATGACAATCGTAGATGCAGCGATTCGTCAGCAGCACCTTGAGCAAAGAAACGCATCGACCATCCGGCGTATAAGAATGGCAAATCCCCGCGCCGCCCGTAGAGCCAACGCCTTTGCCGTTGCGGGAGTCCTTCCGCGCCGCGCCACTGCTAGCGCAAGAAGCATCATACTTCGCCGCATCTGCCAGTATCTCCAATTTCCGATTGATATCCATGAATGATCCTCCAGCAATCTGCGACGCATCAGCAGTGCGTCAAGCGGGAATCAAAAAAGGTTTTCTGCTGGGTAAGACTGTGCCTTAAGAAGTTTTCTATGGTTTGAGTTTCCTAAAACTGAATATTTTGCCAGTTGCTCCTTCGAGTTTCGATTTCAAATCATCTCGCAGATGATTTGCTAACTCGTCTTTCAGCTCGCCTTCAATGATCAACTTCAAGGTGTTATAATTTTCTTGATAACGCACCGTCACACCTTCTACCTCAATGCGGAACTCAATCGAATCTTCTAATTCAGGTAATAGTGTAAATTTTATACCGTCTGGTCGATAGCGTCGCTCAAACAAATCAATATTTTTGGGTTCTATTCCTTTCATCGAATCACGCAATTCTGCAAGTAAACTAGGATCATCTACCCCTTGAAAAACAGCTTCGTAGCGAGAACCGAATTTTTGCTGAAATATCCATGAATGAATTTCAAACAACTGATTCGGCTCACCATCCTCACGCGCATATTCAAATATTGTAATGGATCGATGAGATAGGCGCTCCCATGTCCAATCTGTTAGATTCAGTCGCCAGTCATCAAAATTTTCAATGAGATCGTTGTTGTCCGACCATACAAGGCCCCCAGTGATCATGATGAAGCCATCAGCAAGGGTTGCTTGGTGACTGTGGATCCATCCTGGATTATCTCCAGATGCCCCCTGTTCAACGATCTCCCAAGTGTGTGGGTTTATTACAAGAATTTGAGTTTTTCCCACTTTGCGATTTTTGACATAGCCAAGATTTCCTATGAGAATGATTTGCTCCTTAACGACTGTGGCAGAGTGGAAGTCCGTGGGAGGAAATACATTTTCGGGAAATGCCAAAACCTCAATCTTTTGGTCGGGATGTTTTACGATTATGTCGTTATAAATAAAAAAATCCGGGTCATAGTGATCTTCATGCTCACCGGCAATAAGTAGCGTCCTACCATCAGGTAAGGTTGTTGAGCTTTGACCAAATCGTTCTGCCGACCATGATGGATTCCCTCCGTAAGAAGATGGCCCTTTGAAATGCTCGTTGACCGCCCACGATGATAGACCAGAGCGAACTAACCATGTCCAATAAGGATTACTCATGTCTTCCGCTGCATACTTTCCTCGCCTAGCATCGCGCCATTTCGTAAATAGTGAATGAGTCACATCTTCCGGCGGATTGATTTCTTGTGCCATCGTTGGGATTTTTTGGTTAGATTGTTTGTTTGCCACAAAGAAAAAAGGAACTACAAGCAGCACTAAGCCCGTGATGAAAATGAATGTGCTAGCTGATTTCGGCATGATAAGGGTAATGCTTGCTCGTTACAATTTGGCTACAAAACTGATAAAATCAATGTTTTCACTCGCCAGCCCCTACCCCAAGATCTTCTTCCTCAGCAAATCAGTCGCCAGTTTCGGATTCGGCTTAGTAGTGGCAGCTTTCATCAATTGCCCGGTGAGGAAATTCAGCAATTTCTCATTCCCTGCTGCGATCTCTGCGACTTTCTCAGGATTCGCGGCAATCACGGCATCGCACAATGCATCCAGTGCTCCAGTGTCCGTGGGCTTGAAGCCCATTTCATCTGCAATTTCACGTGCCGATTTCGCAGGATTTGCCATCATCGCATCTAACACTTCGCGCGCTTGATTGCTCGCTAGTGTGCCGTCTTCCACAAGTTGCAACAAACCGCGCATTTCCGTTGCGGAAACTGGGCACTCCCCTACCCCACAGCCACGCTCATTCAGCGCACCAAGCATGGCGTTGATGAGAAAATTCGCGACTTTTTTCGCCGCTAATCCCGGAGCTAATACATCTTCAAAGTAACGAGACAAGGCCAATTCCGAACATAGCACATTCGCATCGTAGCGACTCAAAGCAAAATCTTTTTCATAACGAGCGGCGCGTTGGTGAGGTGCTTCTGGCACCAAAAGGCTCATTTTTTCGACAATTTCAGCGGTCTCTAACGGCAACAAGTCGGGACACGGAAAATAGCGATAATCATGCGCATCCTCCTTGGTTCTCATCATCTGCGACTCGCCGCGATCATCATCCCAGCGGCGTGTCGATTGGATTTGCGCGATACCTCGATCCATCTCATCGGTCTGCCGTTCTATCTCGAAATGGATCGCCCGTCGCACGGCGGAGGTGGAGTTCAAGTTCTTTAACTCCACTTTCGCCCCCAGCGGATCACTGGCATTCTTGCGCAGCGAAATATTTACATCACAACGCATTTGCCCCTTTTCCATATCGGCATCGGAAATCCCGCCCTGCTGCAAAATCATCTGCAAAGTGCGCAAATACGCAAACGCCTCTTCGCCCGTTTCTAAATCCGGCTCGGAAACAATTTCCATCAGTGGCGTGCCAGCCCGATTGTAATCCACCAAGGAAGCATTCCCTAAATGCGTTGACTTTGCCACATCTTCTTCTAAATGAATCCGATTCAGTCGAATCAGAATCCCAGGACGAGCAATCGATTTCTGCACATCATTCGGGTAGCAATGATCATACAATTGTACTTCCCCGCCGATGCACAACGGCAACTCCATTTGCGTGGTTTGGTAATTTTTCGGCATATCGGGGTAAAAATAATTTTTCCGATCCCACTTGGATACCGGCGGCGTGCTGCATCCGAGCAACATCCCCGCCAAAACCGTTTTCTCAATCGCCACCCGATTCAGCACTGGCAAGGCCCCTGGCAAACCCAGGCAAACAGGACAAACATTGGTATTTGGTTCATCGCCGAACGATGTTGCACAGGAGCAAAACATCTTGGTGGCAGTATCCACCTGGCAATGAACTTCTAGACCGATAGTAACAAGATACGACATAAGTGCGGCGCAAAGATGATCTACTCGCCGCCACAAGGCAAGAACGGCTTGTGCAAGTTCTTCATAATCCTTTCCCCATGAACTCGGCTATCACCTTTTGCACGCGTGGATCAGCTAAGGCCCGCTCCACAGAGGGATCGCGCAAAATCTCGGAAAATTTCTTATCCTTCCCTAATTCGCGTAAATGCGGATCAGCCAGCACTTTTTCCTGCATATATGCCTCCTCCGTCACTGGAATGGCACGCGGAATATGCTCCTCACTCGCCATGGCTACCAGCTTGGCCAGTGTAATCCGTTCAGGATCCGTCAAGGGATCCAACCGTTGCAGCCACGCCGGTGGAATGTGTTCATCGATGGTTTTTTTCCATAGTGTAGCCACATGATTTTGCGTCGGGTTTTTTATTTCCTGCATGGCACTCACATGCCGCACCGCCACTGCCACCGCTACGCAAATCAATGATGTGGGCACAAAGCTAAAAATCACAGAGAACAATCGCCCCGCAAACGATGTCGGTGCCACCCCAGAATTCCCGAAAGGACGAAGGACAAAACGGAGAATTTTTTGCAAGAGCGCGTACGTTACCGCCGCCGCCACCGCGGGTAAAATCGCACTCACCCACAAGGGGGGATTTGCCATCATCCGACTCCCAAAATCCGGAGTTTCCATCCACACCCAATACCCGACAAAAAGGGAAGCGGCCAACATCACACTGGCTAACAAAATCCGCAAAACGCCCTTCATCAGCGCAAAAACGCCAAAAACACAAGCCACCACGACCACAAAGCCCCAGACGCTCATCTCAGGTGTAGATCCCATCACCGCAATCGCCATAGCCGAATACTAAACCCATCTTAACCATTCGCAAAGCGGAAATTGCAATTCAGCCGAGATCTCATTGATTTACGGGCGCGACAAACTCTACCGCACCGAGATCGACGACACAAATGCTTTAGTGGGGTCTTGTCCTTGAAGCGTAATTATAAAAAATATATAGAAAGTTCAAGGGTTGCCCCCAATCATGTATTCAATATTTTGCGAGGCTACATCACAGTGGGGATCGAGGTTCTAACGAGAATCTCAACGGTCTCATCAGGCAATCTTTTCCCAACAAAATGGAATTTTGGACAATCACGTAAAAACAGGTCAATGAGCTGGCAGACAACCTGAACAATCGCCCGCGCAAACGCTATAAATTTTTCACCCCAAACGAAATCTACGAACAGAAATTACAAAATAATTGACCCCATTGCATAAGCCGTTAAAATCCGCCGCGTGCTTTAGAAATTATTTCTCTTGTAAGTTATTCTAAAGTGTTCGAAGACGTGCTATAATGATTAAATTTCAATTTATTCATTTTGTTGCATTGACATAAAGTAAATCAACTAAAAGTCTGCGTAGAAAGTCGAATCCGCCACGATTATTTCTTATCCTGCTTCAAGCTGTGGAGATATTGCCAGATCGCATCGAATTGTTTTTTTCCATCGCCGTCTAGGGCGGAGTTTTGCGAGACAGCAGACGGGGCGTATTGGGGCATTTTGGTTGTTGGTGTGATGGCAGCGGGATGATCCATCCAACGATCATACCATTCGCGGCGGAGGCGGGTGGAGCTTTGATCAAAGTTGATGCCCATGACTTCAAAAGCGGCGGTGGGGCCTTTCTCCCCTACCCCATGGCAGGTATTGCAACCAAAGCCGGTTTCTTTGTCGATGAGGGCGGCACCAATCGCAGCGGTGGCAGGTGTGATTACGGTAGCTGGGATTTTTTCTTGGGGATCAATGCCGTGAATGCGAGCGAAACCGTTGGCGATGGTGTCGGCGTGCAGTGAGTAGGAGGGCATTCGCATCGAGAGCCAAGGACGGGCGCGGGAGGTGACGTTGCCGCTGATGACTTGGCGAATGTAAGATGACTGGAGCATTTCGCCAATGTAGGTCATGTGAGGGAGAGTTTGATCGACTTTTTCCTCGTTGGCTTGGGCATTGAGAAGGTAGCGTTTGGTCTCGGAAGGATCGAGGGTGGCGGAGATGGAATCTCGGGCGTGGCAGGCATCGCAACGGAGGGAGTGGAATTTCCGCTCGGCGGCTTCGGCTTGGTCGTTGTGATGCAAAGATTTGACAGCTTGGTCTGCGAGTTTCCGGAAGGCAAGCAGGGCGTTGCGCGATGTTTGATTGAGTTGTAAATCAGGAACTTTGGGGTTGTTTGGCGTTACAGCGACGCAGCCTTTGGTGGACCAATCGGCAAGAAAAATATCTTCGAGTGCAGGGTTGGTGAATTTTGCGGGGGCGGGCATACCGGCATGGCAGGCATAGCAGTGGTGCTCCATAGCGACGGTGGCACCGCGGGCGGGGTCACCGATTCGGGGTTTGCTCGTAGCCGCAGGTGCGGGTGCTGTGGCGAGGAGAAACGCGCTGAGGGCGCGGGTTTCTTCATCGGTGAGACGGAGATTCGGCATGCCGCGATGCGGGGCAAGAGCGGATGGATCTTTGAGGTAGGCAGAGAGTGCCGATGGACGGAATTTTTCTGCGACATGATGCAAGGGAATCCTACGACCGCTGGTATCGGGCGATTTGGCATCGGGCAGGGTGTGGCAGGCGGCGCAGGCGAGATTGTGAAAATGTTCGCCGCCTTTTTTGACATCGTCGGGTGTGAACGAGGGCTCGGCGGCAGCGGTGGTGGATTTTTGCGCCATGAGATAGGCTACGACATCGGCTATTTGTTGCTGGTGCTGGTCTTTTGACTTGTCGAACAACGAAGGCATGGGTGTGCCGGGACGAAGGGAATGCGGGGATGTGAGCCATTGATGAAGCCATTCGGCGTTAACTCTATCGCCTGCATTGACGAGAATTGGGGCGATTTCTTGGATTTCCTGCATGGGATTACTGCCGTGGCCGTTGCGACTGATGTGGCACTTTGCACAGTGCATGGTGGCGAAGATTTCTCGACCGTGGCGTGCGAGTGTGGCTGTGACGAGTTGCTCGGTTTTTTCCGTGGTAAAGACGGTGGGCGGCACGGATTGCTTCGGGAATGAGCGCTCTTCCCAGTGGAGACGAAAGTGCGCGGAACCATCGTCGCGACTGCGATAGCGGATTTGGATGTCGTGTTCGCCGCGATTGAGTCGCGTGGAGGCAGACTGAGATGTACCGAGCTTCCCTGTTTCGGTGAGGATTTCTTTGCCAGCGATGGTGAGTGTGGCGGTACCTTCACCTTCGAAGGAGAATATGATCCGATAGCGAGCTGGGAGGTTAATTTTCCCTGTCCAGACAGATTCGAATGCTGTAGGAGCAAGAAAAGCGGAGGGAGGTTCGCCTTTTTCGACAAAAAGAGCGGGAAGTCGGCTTTCTCGCACATCTTTTCCTGCGGCGGTGGTAATTTCTTGAAGCAACTGCGCATGGGCAATCGTTACAAAAACAGCAAAGAGAGGGATGAGGTGTATCATGAATGTCTGGGGGAAAATAGGAAAAAATCTCAAATAGTGCAAGGTCTGCTTTGACGAATGGCATTCATGCGGTTATGCAGCGGCGAGATTTTTTTACCATGATCGATAAGATTGCCCAAATTAAAGATGAAGCCTTGCAGAGCATTGCCGCTGCAACGGATGAAAATTCCCTGAACGAAGCTCGTGTGGCGGTGATGGGGAAAAAGGGAACCGTGACTTTGTTAGGTACGATTATGAAAGACGTGCCGTCGTCGGAAAAGGCGGCAATCGGGCAATTGTTGAATGCGACGCGATCGGCGGTGCAGAACGCGCTAGATGAAAAGCAAATCGCTTTGCAATCGCAAGCAGACCTAGCCGCATTGGCGGGGATCGACCCAACCTTGCCGCCGCGAGCTTTGGCGACGGGTGGGCTGCATCCGCTGACACTGTTGCGGGAACGTGCGGTGGGGATTTTGCGACGTATGGGATTTTCGTTGGCAGAAGGACCGGAGATTGAAGATGAATTTCATTGCTTCGACGCGCTGAATACACCTTCGGACCACCCCGCTCGCAATCCCAAAGATACGTTTTATTTTGATTCGGGGAAATTGCTTCGCACGCATACATCGTCGGTACAGGTCAGGACGATGGAAAAGCAAATGCCACCACTGCGCATCATTGCTCCGGGCACGGCGTATCGAAGGGACGAAATCGATAGCACTCACCTATCTGCGTTTCATCAACTGGAGGGACTGTATGTTGACAAAGATGTTTCCCTGCCAGATTTGAAGGGGACATTGGAAATGTTTCTTCGCGAGTTGTTTGGCGCGCAAACTGCGGTGCGATTCCGTCCGCATTTCTTCCCGTTCACCGAGCCGAGTTTCGAGATCGATGTGCTATTAGAAATCAAGGGTCAAGCACCACGATGGATCGAAGTGGCTGGTTGCGGCATGGTGGATCCGGCGGTATTTGAGGCGGTTTGCCAATCGCGCGGTGATCGATTTTTTGACTCGAGTCGCGTGACGGGTTTCGCCTTTGGCATGGGATTGGAGCGTTTGGCAATGATCCAATGGGGCATCCGCGACATTCGACTGTTGATCGAAAATGATATTCGTTTCCTTAAACAATTCGCCTAGTCCCTCCGCAAACACTATTTTTCTGAAATTTTTCACACATGAACATCTCGTTGAATTGGCTCTCGCAATACATTAACCTCGCCGACCAATCGTTGCAGCAAATCGATGACCTGCTGACATTCGCAGGGATCGAAATCGAAGGCATCCATCCAAAAGGTGTCACTTCCGATCGCATCGTGGTCGCGCAAATTCTCGCTGCGGAACAACATCCGAATGCGGATCGGCTCAAGGTCACACAAGTGGATGCCGGCGAAGGCAGCCCAAGGCAAATTGTCTGCGGTGCACGTAACTACAAAGTCGGCGACAAAGTTCCCTGCGCCCTCCCCGGAGCTGCTCTTCCTGGTGGATTCACCATTGGCGAAACGAAAATGCGCGGTGTAGAATCAAAGGGCATGTTGTGCGCGGCATCGGAAATCGGGCTAACGGATAAAGAGGATGGTTTGTTGCTTTTGGAAGGCGATCCCGCCGTAGGCTCTCTCCTCAAAGACCTTTACGAATCTGATGTTTTGTTAGAAGTGGAAGTCACACCAAACCGCCCTGATTTGCTCAGCCATCGTGGCCTCGCTCGTGAGCTTGCCGCCCTGCTAAAAACAACTACTACCGCAGAGGAAATTCCTTTACCAGAAAATCAATGCGGAGCGGCTTTGGTGGTAAATGACATTCCGCAAGGTTGTCCATTTTATACTCTAACAAAAATTTCTAACGTCAGCGTCCACGAGAGCCCACCGTGGCTACAAGATCGCCTCAAATCGATAGGCCTTCGTCCCATCAATAACGTCGTCGATATCACCAACTTTGTTCTTCACGAAATGGGACAACCACTGCACGCCTTTGATGCCGCAAAAACAGGCGAGCGTTTCCACTTACGCGCAGCGGCAGCGGGCGAAACCTTCAACGCACTCAATGACAGCATCTATCAACTCAACGAAGGAGACCTCTTGATTTCCGACGAAACAGGTGCCCTTCTCGCCCTCGCTGGCGTTATGGGTGGAGCAGAAAGCTCTGTAACAGAAACGACTACCGAGATCTGGCTAGAGGCCGCCTATTTTGACTCATCCGCTGTCCGGGCCACGTCGCGGGCGCACATCCTCAGCAGTGATTCATCCTATCGCTTCGAGCGCGGTATTGACCCCCAAGGTGTTCTTCCCGCCGCAGCACGCGCGACTCAACTCCTCATCGAAATCGCCGGCGGAACGGTTTCTGAACCTACATTCGTCATAGGCGATCCCCCACAAACCACAGGCACGGTGGAGCTTGACCCCATCGCACTCGATCAACTCATGGGCGGCAACATCACACTGACCGACGCAGAGGAAATTCTATCACGACTCGGACTTTTCGCCGATGGAGAAAACCGCTGGTACGTGCCATCCTATCGCCCCGACCTGCAACGCCACATCGACCTCGTCGAAGAAATCGCTCGCGTTCATGGTCTCGCCAATGTGGCACCAAGACATCGCAGCACCATCGTCCCCGCGAGCGATGTGGATGCCGCAACCGACATCGATATGGCCATGCGCCGCAGCCTCGCCGCGCTCGGTCTTTACGAGAGCCAAACCATGAAACTCATTGCCGAAAATCAACTCGGCGATGCCCTCACCTTGCGCCCGTTGCAAGCGGGCGATCTGATCAAAGTTAGCATGCCGCTTAGCGAAGACCATGCCATCATGCGCCCCAGCCTACTGCCTGGACTCGTCGCCACTGCGGCGCGAAACATCCGCCAGGGAGTGAAATCCCTGCGCTTCTTTGAGATGGGGCGCGTATTTCGGCATAACGGCGGCGGCAAATCCCGCGATCACGAAACCGACTCCCTTGGACTTTTACTCTCCGGCCCGCTTGCCCCAGATTCCTGGACGGGATCCCCTGCCCTAGCCGCCATGTATGACCTACGTGCCATACTCCACTCCCTCTTACCTGGACGCGATTGGCAATTCACCCCACGCCCGCGCGATGGCTTTGCCCTCGCCTGCGACATCCTCATCGGCGACATCAACGTCGGCATCGCCGCCCGCCTACTTCCCGCTCGCGAACGCTCCATCGATTGCGCCTTCCCCGTATATGTCTGCGAGATCGATCTAGCCAAACTCCGTAAATTCCACGGACGACGCAGCCCCGTTGAGGAACTCCCCCCCTTCCCTGGCTCAAGTCGTGATGCAGCCATGGAAATGCCGCTCGCCGTTTCCGCCGCTCAAGTAGATGCCGCGATCCGCAAAATCAAAGAGCCATTGCTCATGGAAAGCGCCTGTTTCGACGTATTCACCGACCCCAGCGGGCAAAAAATCGCCGCCGATCGGAAATCCATGGCCTATCGTTTCCTCTACCGCTCCCCCGAGCGCACATTGAAGGCCGAAGAAGTCGATGCCGCCCACCGCGGCGTTCTCGATCACCTCGGCAAGCAGCTTGGGGTCATTTTCCGATAAAAAAATGACAAATTTTTCTAAATCCTTGATTGACACCTGATGATTTTTTCTATCGATTACTCTTACACAACGCATTACACATGAGCGACGAAAATCAAAATCCATTAAATCTTACATCGAGCATTCCTCTTAAAAAGGAAACCGTTCGCGTAACTCTCAAAGCAAGTGACGTGCCAATCGTTGCTCCATCCAGCGGCGCACCTACGATTCCATTACCCCCAACCATTCCTGCACCGCCGACTGCCGCAGTCGTTTCAGCGGCGCCCACTTCACCTCTACAAGCTCCTCCCCCTGCACCAAAACCGCCCACAGCGACGTTACCACCAGCGGCACCAAAACCACCTACGGTTCCTGCCGCAACAGCTTCAGCAGCACCCAAACCGCCCATGCCGATGCCCACAGTGCCGCTCAAAACAGCAGGGGCACCTACCGCTCGGCCTGCCGCAGCACCCACGATTAAACTGAACACAGCGAGTGGTCCAACTGTCCCCCTCCGCACGGGACAATTACAAGCACCACCTAAACCTACGAGCCCAGGGCTACCAACACTAGGTGGCTCAGCACCCGCACCCGCCCCAACGATTGCCTTGCCAAAAGCTACAGTTCAGCTTGCACCACCCACGCAACCACTTTCCAGTGGTCCTGTCTCTGCATCACAAATGGGAACCTATCAAGCGGTTCAAGAAGAAGAGGAAGCAGCATCCGCAAACACTCTATCTACCGTCCTGTCGATCTTTAGTTTCCTCGCCGCTTGCGGTGTTGTTGCTGTGCAAATTATGACTTCCAACATCTGGACCGAAGGCGAATTCGGTAAGTTATTCGAATAAAAACAACCATCACTCATTTAAAAATATGATTCTGAATATTATCAATATCCTCCTTGCCGGCGGAGTTCTTGCTGTTGCTATTTTGACGACACTCGTGCCCATCATCTAACATTTGATCCGCCGCCATCCACGGCACACATAAATTTTTCCAAGAGCCGCATGTTTTTTTACATGCGGCTCTTGACATTTAAGTGACCACATTCAAGTTATTCGCATGGCATTACAAATTAACGAATCCAATTTCACATCAGAAGTTCTTGAATCCTCAGTTCCTGTCCTAGTGGACTTCTGGGCAGAATGGTGCGGGCCTTGCAAGGCAATCGGTCCTATCCTCGATCAATTATCCGACGACGTCGCAGGCTCGGCTAAAGTTGCAAAAGTCAACGTAGATGAAGCTCGAAACCTAGCCGTTCAATACGGTGTGCGCTCCATTCCATTCCTGCTCTTCTTCAAAAATGGCGAAATCAAAGACCAAATCGTTGGTGCTAATGTAACAAAAGATCAACTCAAAGCAAAGCTACTCGCCCTAGCATAAGTCGTAGAGGTATCTCGGCACAAAAAAACCGACACAGTAAAATGTGTCGGTTTTTTTAGTTTTACAATTCCACTCAGATCGGAATCCCGAGAAAGAATGACAGAAATTACTCTTCAGAAGCTCCAAACTCCGAATGAGCTTCGCGAACCCGTTTCGAGCCTTTGTATTCCTTGCCCACTTTCTCTACTAATCCACGAGTGACGAGGTTCTGAAGTTTTTCGTAAGCACGCAAACGAAGCATTTCTTCGCCGCCCGAAACGGCATTGCGTTGCTTTAATTTATCGAAAGTTTTTTCGAATAATTCATTGAAAGGAAAAATACGATCTTCCGCTAGAACGTTAACCAATTCATCTGTTACATGATCGGGGAGACGACGAGAAAAACGTGTTTTTTTGGTACTTGCTGACATGACGGGCTTACTTTATCGCAAGATTTTAAAAAATCCAGTTGAATTTTTCATAATCATCAAATTCCGAATTCTCGCGGTCTGCATGGATTTTTTTACTCAATGGCGCAGCGCCATGACGAGGAGAAAACAACGCCAAGATTTTTAACAACATTCACGTTCGAATCTCATTATCGTTTGAGATGAAATTTCTAGTAAGGTAGATTAAGAGATAATAACTCCGCGTTGCCTCATTTCATCAATGGCTTCTTCTACATCGCTAGGCCAAAGATTCACGCCGCGGCAGGCGTGAACAGCCAGTGTGACGTGAAAACCTTCATCGATGGCATCCAGCGCGGTGAATTTCACGCAATAGTCGGTAGCGAGTCCGCAGACGGTGACATGGGTCACCCCACGACCGCGCAACCAATCGGCCATGCCGGTGCTGTGGCGGCGGCCGTTGTCGTGGAAGCCGCTGTAGCTATCGATTTCCGGGCGGGTGCCTTTGCGGAAAATTTTTCCGATGCGGGCGAGATCGAGGGTTTCCGCGAAGGCGGCGCCGGGCGTCTCCTCCACGCAATGAACCGGCCAGAGGGTTTGCGGGAGGTCGTGGAGATCAATGGTTTCAAAGACAGCACAACCAGGGTGGTTCACTGCGAAGCTGCCGTGATCGGGCGGATGCCAGTCCTGAGTGGCGACGATGATGTCGGCATGTTGCATGAGCTGGATGGCGGCGGGGATCACCGCATCGCCATCGGGAACGGCAAGCGCGCCGCCGGGCAGGAAGTCGTTCTGGATGTCAACAAGGATCAGGGCGTTCATGTGGATAGTTTGTTGTCGCCGGTATTTGGAGGTGCCTAATAAACTCGGAAATGAAACGGCTCTTGGATATTGGGTTAAGGTTTTACTTTTAGGCCTTCTGCTTTGGCAACTTTGCGCTGGCGATCATCAAAGCTGAAAAAAAATTCCGCTTTCAGCAAAAGTGCGGCAGCGACATGCAGTAGGTCGAGACTGCGGGTGCCTAGCCTTGCGCTATATCGATTGGCTAGCTCTATGGCTTTTGCAAAAAGAGCGTTGGCAGGAATTGGCGTGATGACGAAAACGCCATTTGCGACATCCTCGTAGAACAAGCTTTGCAGAGCATCCGCATCGTTCGCAGTGATTTCGCCGCGGAATACGGCGAGATGAAGGGCGTTGAAGAACTCTAGTTCGCTCAGATGTGATAAGCCAATGCATTCCTTCTGTCGCGCCATCAACGCTCCAGCGCGCGCACTGGTAGCTTCCTCTTTGTAGAGGGTGACGATGAATCCGGTGTCTGCATAGCTTTTCATCGATCACTGCGGTCGTAATCCAATATCTTGGTGAGAGTGTTACTAGATTTGGGTTTCGGAAATTGTTTGCGCATGCGAGCTAGGAAATCTGGAATAACCAGAGGTTGCGGAGACTCGGGAACGATCGGCTCAAGCCGCGCGAAGGGCTTGCCAGAGCGGGTGATTTCCACACTCTCGCCCGCCTCGATCCATTGTGCCACGGTGGGGAAGGCGTTGCGAAGGTCACGGATGGTCGCTGATTTCATTGTGAGACTAATATGTATCACGCTACGTGGCGTGTCAATGTTCGATTTTTCGTTTAATCAGAAAACGTGATGCACTGGCATATTCAAATTTCACGACTTGAGATCGTTGAGTTCTTCGGAAAATCCGCCGCTGAGGATGGGCCAGCGGCACCAGGTTTTGGGGTCGAGGTTTTGATCGTCGAGGTGGAAGCCGGGGGCATAGCGTTCGCGTTTCCATTGGTTGCGGCTCCAGAGGGTGAAGAAGCGGCGGGTCCAGCGGAGGCGGTCGGCGGGGGAGTGTTGTGGGAAACGGGCTGCCAACAGGCTGATGATTTCGGCGGGCGATTGGTGATCCCGGATGGCGGCGCGTTCGATGAAGTCGAGGACGTCGTAGGGCATGAGGTCATCTTCGTCGGTTTGGGCGGAGTCTTGCGGGCGGAGTTCGGCACTTGGGGCTTGTTGGTTGATGACGCTGAGCGCGGGGATGGGGTGGCGTGTGCCGTTGATTTCCGGGCCGGTGGTTTCCAACCAACGCAGCCAGTGGCGGAGGAATGCTTTGTCGATGCCGGAGACGGGGGCGAGGCCGCCGGCGGTGTCGCCGTCCATGGTGGCGTAACCGACGGCGGCTTCGCTGCGGTTGCTGGTGGTGAGGAGGAGGGCGTTGCGGAGGTTGGCGAACATCCAGATGCCGGGGGCGCGGACGCGGGCCTGGATGTTTTGCAGGGCGATGTCGTGGCTTTCCCAGGTGAGCGGCGCTCCCTGGGCGGTAGCGATAAGGGCGAGGTAAGCCCGGTGGATGTCTGTTAGATCGAGTTCGTGATGGGTGGCACCGAGGGCGTTGGCGAGGGCGTTGGCGAGGGCGTTGGCGAGGGCGTTGGCGAGGGTGTGTGCGGCGCGGCGGGTGGTTTCGCCGCTGTTTTCGGTGGCTTGGTAGGCGGTGAGGAGGAGTTGTTTCATGTCTGCGGAGGGGATTTTTCCGCCGGCGTTTTCTCCTAGTTCGGCGAGAACGAGATCGCGCATGAGTTTGACGAGGCAGGCTACGGCGGCGGAGTCGGCACCGCCGCTGAGGGAGACGATGTAGCCGCTGGAGCGGCTTTTGCGGAGGTAGTCGAAGAGTCCGAGGGCGACGGCGCTGGTGAATTCCTCTTCTTTTGTTAGATGGGGATGGGTTGGTTTTTCCCGGAAATCGGCGGGTTGTGATTTCCAGGGAAAAGCATGGTGCACGTGGCCGTGGTCGGCGGTGGCGGACAAGGCGGGGCGATGGCTGGCGAGCCGGGATTTGGCGATGCGTCCGGCGCGGGGATCGATGGTGGCGGTGAGGAGGGTGTTGTTTTTGAAAGAGAAGCGCGGGCTTTCGGCGACGAAGCGTTTGCGGATTTCCGCTTTGCCGAAGGCGAAATGGCTGGCGCTGGGATTGAGGATGACATCGATGGCGCGGGCGGCGAGCCGGGAGCCGGGACGACCGGCGACCCATGCGTCTTCGCAGATTTCAAAGCCGATGCGGATGCCGCCGATGTCGAAGACGAGATCGCCGATGGGGAGCGGATTTCCTGTGCATGGATGGAAGAGATCGGAAATGCCGGACGGCCAGGGTTTGAACCATCGGGGTTCGTAGTGGATGCCATCGCCGGCAAGGTTTTGTTTGGCGGCGAGACCTGTTAGGGTTCCGTCCACGGCCAGGGCGGCGACGTTGTAGAGAGAGTGTTGATGAA
>CAMAYN010000076.1 GCA_945862285.1 Akkermansia muciniphila
AGGCCCGAAGGACACTAGCGGTGCGTCAAAGGTCAGGGTGCCATTTACGATTTCCCGCAAGGACTCATCATCGATGTCTTCGCCAAAAAAACATTGGGCAACATGGTAGCCAATTTCTTGAAAACTCATGTCTCGCCAATTTTTCCAGAATGACTCGGGCAATGGCACAATTTTTTCGGGCATGTACAGTCCATTATCAGCAGGCAAAGAACGCAGAATCGCTTCTTTGATCGGCACGAGATTTCCCGAATGATTCGTTGAATGGTAAAGCATAGAATCAGCAGATGAATAGTACTCCTTATGATTTGTTGGTTTTCTCCTCGATCACATGCACTCCTTGCGGATTAATGCGGGAGACGTGAATTTGATTGGTAATCGGAACATTACTGAAGACTTTCGCAATCGAGTCCCCTACTTTACGAGCGATTTCCTCGCCTTCGCAAAGTGCGAAAACGGAAGGCCCAGCACCACTGATCGAGAAACCGAGAGCACCAGCACCCAACGCGGCACGTTTGGCTTTGTAAAATTCGGGTATCAGTTTTTGCCGCCGAGGTTCCGCAATCACATCGTGAATCGAGCGCGAAATCATACCGTAGTCTTCTTGAATCAGGCCACAAATTAAGCCGCCAAGGTTGCCGATTTGCTGCGTGGCGTTAGCGAGCGGGATTTCTTTCGGCAAGATCTCACGCGCAACTTTTGTGAGAACTTCGATGTCGGGATGCACTACGGCGGCCCAAAGATTTTTCGGCACGGGGATTTGGGCGATATCTAACTCTTCGTTTGACCGAATAAAAACAATGCCGCCTAACAAACACGGCGCTACGTTATCGGCATGCCATGCACCATCCGCACTAGCTTCTCCTGCTACGGCGAAAGGGAGAAGTTGCTTTTTCGTTAGAGGCTCGCCAATCAATCGATTCACCGCGTACACACCAGCCACAGCGGATGCCGCCGACGAGCCGAGACCCGAGCCGAAGGGCATTTTTTTATGAATTTCCATCTCGATCCCTCGATCTAACATTCCCAAGTGCTTCAAGAAATCCAGCGCCGCTACACCTGCGGTATTTTTTTGCGGATCTTTGGGAAGTTTGCCGTCATCGCCAGTAATCGCCGTAATTCGCAATCCAGGTTTATCGGAGTGCCGCACGACGACTTCATCGCCAGGGCTATCAATCGCGAAACCAAGGACATCATAGCCACAGGCAACATTCGCCACAGTAGCAGGAGCAAAGACACGGGTTTCTAAAATCGGTTCATGGAGCATAGCGGGAATGTCGTATAGAGCCAGTTTCTATCTGTGAAGCCCATATTTTGTCAAATTGCCAAATCTCATGCGGTCTCCTTCTCACTAAACATCCACATGCAGCCATTTTCCGCGAAAATGCAGCCAGGAAAAAACCAGTGCCTGCACCGTGAGATCTACTGCAAAAACAATCCATACCCCCATCAATGTGAGAGATGATGATTCACGTAACAGCCACAAAACGCCGATGCGAAAAAACACCATGATCGAAAAAGCATACTTCATGACAATTTTTGTAGCACCTGCACCACGCATGGTCGTCTTGAGCAAAATACAAGTCGCAAATGCCGGCTGCGCAAAAGCGCATACAACCAGAAGCGGTGTTGCCATACTTAGATGATGGTCGCTATCGCCCGCCAACATTCGCACTAACGGCACTCGGAACAATACAAAACACAGCCCCATCACACACATCACCGCTACATTAAGCCGCCAACAAAACCGCACCACGCGCACCGCCATCGGCTTCGATCCCGCGCCTAAGTATTGCCCTGTGAGTGCTGCAGCTGCGGTCGCTATGGCAAAACCTGGCATAAAGCTCATCGATTCGATCTTGATGGCAATCATGTGCGCTCCTAGTGCTCCATTTTGCGCAAGATTGGAAATCGTTTGAATGCCAAAATAATGTATGCTCCACATGCCAGCAACTTCCATCGACTGCGGAATGCCGATTTTTACAATACGCACCATCGTATTTCGATGCCAAGCAATCGCCTCACGGCACCAACGCAAGACCATTTCGCCGCCGCATTCTTTGCGAAATAAGCTCGCCGCCACCGTCAATAATCCCGCCGCCCAACCGCAAACAGTGCCCCAGGCAATGCCCGCCACGCCATGCCCGCCCCACGGTTCAGGAGCATAGACAAAAACGATGCTTAATACCATGTTCACCGCATTCACCACCAACATCGCCAAAAACGGAGTACGCGTATCACCCGAACCACGTAGTGCCGCGTTGATCGCCATCATGGTACCACTAAATACCCCACTCCATGCCAAAACCGCGAGGTATTCGTGCGCGAGAACTTCGGCGCGCGGACTTAAACCCATCATCCCTACTAGCAATCCTTTGCCCGCCAAAAGCAACAACATCGACCCTATCCCAGCCGCCAATCCCAGCCACGCCCCTTGCCCCATGCCACGTCGCGCTAGCGCTCCATCGCGCGCTCCGGTCGCCCTCGATACCAGTGCCATCACTCCCACGGCTACAGCACCTTGTAAAATATTAAAAAACCATCCCACATAGCTGCCGAGACCCATCGCGTCTAAGATCGCCACTTTCTCTTCTCCCTCGGCCATGCGACTGCTCACCATCACATCGCACACGCCAACGAGAAAGGTCAGCATATTTTCCAGCAATGGCCAGACCGCCAGCATGGCAACCTGCCGCCCGAGAGATAAGCCGCCCAGCTTTCCCACCAGAACGGGATGCGCAGACGACTCATCTATTTTACTCATGAACGCGCCGACGCTCCCATTCTGCCCAGCGAAAGTCAATGTCTCCCGATGGAAAATTCCCAAAACCGGAAAATCAGAGGATTTTTCGAGATTTTTTTTCGCATTTTCATCAATTCCTCATTTTCCTTATTGCGCATCGGCGGAATTTTGCTAAATTTACTACGTGAATACGCCAGCGCTCATTCTATTAAGCTCTTTGTTTCTACTCCCCGCCTCGGCACAAATCCGCAAGGAGCGGAAATCCCTCATCGATAGCGATCCGAGTATCGTTCATTTGTTAGATAATCCTAACATGCAAATCAGCCTGAAAGTCATCGCAAATGCTCCGATTTACTCCGACATCAATGGCAAGTCGAAGTTGGGGGAAATTCGCGCCAACCAAGAAGTCCGCGTTGAAGCGATCACAGATCGTGCCTACAAAGTGCGCGGCAAAGGAACGGTAAACGATGTAGCAGGCTGGGTCGGCCCTGGTGCATTTGCAGCGAAAGACCCAAATTTTGTCGCGAATCTCAAAAGCTATTACACTCGTCAACTCGAAGTAAACAAACTAATTGCCGAAAAAAAAGTCGCCATGGGCATGACCCCCGCGGAAGTTATCCAAGCCCTCGGCAAACCGGAAAAGACCACACTCAAACAAGATGCCGAAGGCGAAAGTGGCAAATGGGAATTCATCGAATACGCTGAGCAAAAAAACTACAACACGATCCAAGATCCCGTTTCCGGGCAAATTTTCCGGCAACTTGTGAGCGTAACGCAAATCGAAAAAAGCAAGCACGTGATTGAGTTTTCCAAAGGTGTCGTTAGCTCCATCGAAAGTACCGAAGACAAAACAGGCGGCGGCAATGTGCGCATTGTCGTTCCTCCCGTAGTATTTTGCTGGTAACCTCTTTCGCCGATTTGATGATCTCGATCAACGAAAATTGATCCATTACGACTGCGGAAAAATCGGTAAAAACAGTATCGACCCGTCACAAAGGAGTCATTAGATTCGGTCATGCCTTCGCCTCGAATCCTGATTGTCACCGCCGCATTTGGCGAGGGGCATAATAGTGCCGCGAAAAATCTGGCTCTTGGACTACAATCCCTCGATGCAACCGTAAAAGTGGCTGATCCTTGTCAAGAATCGACACCGCTGATTACCAATTTACTATGTCAAGGGTATCGCTTTGTTACGACTCACGCACCCAAGCTTTGGTATCAAATTTACCAATCGACCGATGACATGGACTTCTCCCGCCAGAGTTCCATGTTCATGCGCAAGCCCGAAAATGCTCTCGCGGCGATGGTAAAAAATTTCCAACCCCACGCCATCGTTAGCACTTATCCGATTTATCCTTACTTTCTTGATCGGATCCTCGCCAATCAACCTGATCGACCGAAAGTCATCACCGTCGTCACCGATTCGATCGAGATCAACGCCTCGTGGAGAAAGGCTCCGACCGATCTGTGGATGGTCACGGATCCCGCAACGCGTAATATCATGCAGCGCGCCGGATTGCCTCCGGAGAAACTCATCGATACAGGATTCCCCGTAAATCCGTGCTTTGCCAAGCTGCAACCACGACATGCCGAAGAGTCACTGGATCGATTTCGGGTGCTCTATTTTCCTACTTCGAAAAAACCGCACGTGCGCCGTATTTCTCGCGCGATTTTAGACTCCTCCCCGCAAACGACCCTAACTCTCGTACTTGGAAAAAATGTCCGCAGACTCTACAAACAAGCTCATGAGATCAAAATGGCCTACCCAGGGCGCGTCCGCATTATTGGTTGGACGCGGCGCGTTCCAGAACTTCTTTCTAAACACCACATTGTCGTCGGCAAAGCAGGCGGCGCAACAGTTCACGAAGCCATCGCAGCCCAATGTCCAATGGTTGTTTTCCACTTGGTGCCAGGACAAGAAGAAGGAAATCTCAAACTCCTCGAATCTATCGGCTGCGGTAAATATGCCGAAGATGCCTACGAAGTGCGCACGATCTTGACGGATTTGCTCGCCGATGATGCGTCGCTCTGGCGCTCCATGAAACGCGCCATGGCTCTCAATCCACGCCACTCTGGTGCCATCCATGCCGCACGGCACATCCTAGAAATGATTTCACCTACCCTTTGATCGACGTGAAAAAAATCTGGACATCACCCCCAATCTCATTCGATTTTTCCTTCATGCAAACCCAATTCCGCCGTCTCGCTGCCATCGCACTCCTCGTCATCTCTGGCTGCAAAAATTCTACCAACTCATCAAACACCCCTGAATTCGCCTTTGTCACCAACGGCGTCGCGTCCTTCTGGGACATCGCCAAAGTAGGTGCCGAAAAAGCTGGTCAAGACCTCGGTGTAAACGTTTCCGTGCTAATGCCCACCAACGGCGTTGTTGATCAAAAACAAATCATTGAAGACCTCCTGCTTCGTGGCGTGCAAGGCATGGCAGTCAGCCCCGTCGATCCACAAAACCAGATCGAAACCCTAAACAAAGCCGCCGCCGCGACACATCTCATCACTGCCGATGCCGATGCCCCAGGTTGCAAGCGACTTTGCTACATCGGCATGGACAACTACACGGCCGGTCGCATGTGCGGCAAGCTCGTCAAAGAAGCAGTTCCGCAAGGTGGAAAAGTCGCCATTTTTGTCGGTCGTATCGAGCAAGACAACGCCAAACTCCGCCGCCAAGGTCTCATCGATGAACTCCTCGACCGCAGTGCCGATGCCACTCGCTTCGATGTGCCAGATGCGGTTCTCACCAACGAGAAATACAACATCGTCGGCACATTCACGGATCAATTTGACCATGCCAAAGCCAAAGCACTCGTGGAAGACGTGCTCGTATCCGATCCCGACATCGCCTGCATGGCGGGACTCTTTGTCTATAACCCACCCATCATTCTCGAAGCCCTATCCCGCTCGAACAAGCTCAATCAAGTAAAAGTAGCCGCGTTTGATGAAGCTGAGGAAACACTCAATGCGATTGCCGCAGGCACCTGCCATGGCACTATCGTCCAGAACCCTTTCGAATACGGCTACCAATCGATCAAATTGCTGAAACAAATCGCCGCAGGTGATAAATCCTCCATACCTCAAAGTGGCTTTATCGACATACCAGCGCAGCAAATTCGCCAAGATAACGTCGCCGCTTTTCAACAAGAAATGCAAGCAAAGCTTGGCAAATGAACCCGCGCTTCACGGTAACCGGCATCCACAAATCTTTTCCTGGCGTTCATGCTCTCAAAGGCGTGAATCTCCACCTCTACGGCGGCGAAGTCCTTGCCGTTCTCGGCGAAAATGGGGCAGGCAAAAGCACGCTGATGAAAATCCTCGCCGGCTTGCAACGACCCGATTCCGGCACCATCGCGCTTGATGGAAAAATTCTCAACTTTCACTCCGTTCTCGATGCGAAAAATCACGGCATCGCCTTAATCCACCAAGAACTCCAACTCGCCGATAATCTCGATGCCGCCGCCAATGTTTTTCTTGGCAATGAGCCATCCCGCAAAGGATTTCTCCTTCGCTCCTCCATGCGCCATGAAGCCGAGGGCTTACTCGAAAAGCTCGGCTTCGGCCTACCCTCTCACACTCCCGTAAAAGCACTGTCACCTGGCAAGCGCCAAATCATCGAGATCGCTCGCGCCCTCGCTACCAAGGCACGCATCATCATCATGGATGAACCCAGTGCCAGTCTTAGCCAGCAAGAAACGGAAAAACTTTTCCAAATCATTGCTCAACTCCGCAGCGATGGAGTATCCATCATTTACATCTCGCACCGACTTAAGGAAATTCAGCAAATCGCCGACCGCGTGACAGTCCTCCGCGATGGCGCAAACTCCGGCGAACTCACCCGTGATGCCATTTCCCATGAGGCCATGGTGCAACTCATGATCGGTAACAATACGCGTCCAAACCGCGAAGCGATCTCCCCCACTCAAGTCAACGATGCAGAAACCATTTTCGCCGTCCATGATCTTTGCACTCTGGCGTATCCAAGTTGCCCCGCCTCCTTTTCCCTCGCTCGTGGCGAAATCATTGGCATTGCCGGACTCGTAGGCGCAGGACGCACCGAACTCCTTCGCGCCATCGCGGGAGTCGATCCTTTCATGACCGGCACCATGAGCTTGCTCGGGAAGAATTTCCAGCCCAGATCTCCCGCAGAAGCGATTGCCGCAGGCATCGTCCTCGCCCCCGAGGATCGCAAGCATCATGGACTATTGTTAGAGTCCAGTGTCCAAGGCAATCTCTCTCTGCCATCTCTCAGCAAGCTCTCACGCTTCGGCATTTTCCGCTGCCCCACTGCCGAAAAAAATCTCGCCGCAGGCCAAATCAACGCCATGCACATCAAGTGTGCCTCGCCCTCCCAAACTGCCAGCCAACTCTCTGGCGGCAACCAACAAAAAATCGTCATCGGCAAATGGCTCGCCCGCGACCCCCTGCTCTTCCTCCTCGATGAACCCACGCGCGGCATCGATGTCGGTGCCAAAGGCGAAATCTACGCCCTCATGCGCGACCTCGCCCAACAAGGAAAAACTGTGCTTTTTGCCTCTTCCGACCTCGAAGAAATCCTCGCCATCGCTGATCGCATCATCGTCATGCACGAAGGAAAAATCACCGGTCAACTCGCCCAGCATGAATGCGATCAAACCAGCATCATGCAACTCGCCACCGGACAATCTCCCGCTCACTCCATTTCCTCATGAAAAAAACTCTCGGCATACTATTCGTCTTCCTCGCCATCTGCCTGATGATGTCCATCCTCGAGCCAACGAAATTCCTTAGCCCGATCAACATCGGCAACCTACTCCAACGCCTTGGCATTGTTGGCCTCATCGCGGTTGGTGTTTCGCTAGTCATCATCACCGGTGGCATTGATCTATCCGTAGGCTCCGTCATTTGTCTCACTGGCTGTGGCCTACCATGGCTGCTGGTGCGCCAAGGCTGGCCACCTGCGTCCGCACTATTTCTCCTTTTTTCCTGCTGCCTCATCATCGGCTTTTTACATGGAATTCTCATAACAAAATTACGACTTCAGCCCTTCATTGTCACCCTCTGTGGATTGTTAATCTACCGCGGCACCATGCGCGGCTTGGCAGCCGATCAATCCCTAGGCTTTGGTTCCGGCTACGATTCCCTGCGCTACATCGCCACGGGAAAAATCCCACTCCCCTTCGCCGCTCTACAAATTCCCCTACCCTTTCTCCTTTTGCTCTTCGTTGCCGCATTCGTCGCCTTTTTCCTTCGCTATACCGTCTGGGGGCAGCATCTGCTCGCTCTCGGGAGTAACGAAGAAGCCGCCCGCTGTTGCGGAATCCGCACTCACCGATACATTATCGGGGCCTACATCGCCTGCACCCTGCTTGCTGGGCTCGCGGGAGTCTTGCTGTCCATGGATGTCAACTCCGCGCAACCGTCCGACTTCGGAAATTTTTACGAACTCTACGCCATCGCCGCCGCCGTGCTCGGTGGATGCAGCCTGCGTGGTGGACGCGGTGCCGTGTTAGGAGTATTGATCGGATCTTCGTTGATTCTTGTGATCCGCAACATGATCGTTTTGCTTTTCCCCGGGAAAAACACCATCGAATTCGCCGTCATCGGCCTAGTGATCTTGCTAGGTGTCATCGGCGATGAGGGTATCAATCGGCTGTTTGCAAAAAAAGCGCGTTTGCAATAATAACTCTCACCACACCTTCCACCTGACAAATAAGCTCCCCGGCGCACCCGCATGCGCAGGAGTCCAGAACTCATGCTCCGTGCCTTCGCCTGCGTCAGGAATATCCGTCCAGTTATGGAGATTGTTACTCCACTCCGCACTAATTCTCACATCCGTAACATTTGAAGGACGAACGTAGTATAGCAACCACCGATCCCCATACAAAATGGGCTGTGGTAACTCAAAGGGCTGGTTCTGCCGCGTCGGATTCAAGCCAAAGGCATACTCCATCACGTTCATGATGCCGTCGCCATCGTCATCTACAAACTTACTGCCGACGTTGTAAGCTCTTTTCCATCCCTCGTATCCTGAGTGGTTCGGCAGCGTGCGGAAACTTCCCGTCATGCTCGGCTGTGACCCAAAGTTATTGCTAGCAACTACGCGGAAATAGTACCACGTATCAGGCATTAAGTCGCTCAACTCTGCATCCATTGGCTGCGAGGAAAAGCCATTCAGTATCGACTCAGAGTTCACACTCGCACCGAAGCTGGGCGTAGTGCCATACTCAAATGTCGCCACAGTGGCAGCACTCATCGGATTCACCAACGCCCGCAATGTTGCCGTCTGGCTGCCCACGTTCGTCGCAAACAATGCCCCGATCTCCGGCGCTGTAGGAGTCAGATTGGGGTCGATCACGATCAGTTGAGAACGCCTCCGAGAGATGCCTCCGGCGGCCAGTTCGTTTGCCACTCTTGGCGACTGGCCTCGCGCAAGTTCTTCGGTGTAGGTGAAGTCATCATCATCTGAATCGCTCATGGCATTCTGTTCCAGCGAGCCATAATACGTCCACTCGTGCCAGTCCTCGATTCCATCTGCGTCCGAATCTACGCCTGGTACCACGTATTTTGCTGTTCCTATAGAGGCACTGTTGAGTGAAAAGGTGTAGGTGTCCACAGCCACACCAGATGGATCTTCCAGCCGCTGCCCGTTGAGTTCCCACCAGGTGAAACGATATCCCGATGCATCATGCCGAAACTTCTCTGGCAATGTCACCGTGGTTCCGGGCGAGTAATAATCCGTTTGCTCCAGAATCGTTGCTGGCTGGCTGGTCAGACGCAGCGGCAGACGCCCGGTGGTATCCACAAACAACATCTGCGAGCGCCGCCGCGAGATCCCGCCCGCTGCAAGCTCGTTCGGCGCATGTTGGGATTGCCCTCTGGCTATTTCCTCTGCCCAGGTAAAGCCATCCCCGTCCGTGTCCGATGTCAAATCATACTCTAACGTGCCGTATTCGTTTAGCTCTTTCCAATCTTTGATCCCGTCACTATCAGTATCCGCGGAGGGATCAATGTAAACCGCCACCGCTGTTGTGGCTGCATTCAGAGTGAATGAAAATCCCGGCAGGGCGATGCCTGTTCCCTCTGCCTGCCGCACGCCATTCAGCGTCCAGTAGCAAAACTGCAAGTTCGCAAAGGTATGCCCCGCCTTGCTGGGCACCGTGACCACTGTGCCGGCGGGCAAATACTCGGTTTGCTCCAGAATCGTTGCCGGATTGCTCGTTTGCCGGAAGGGCAGCCTGCCCGTGGTGTCCACGTAGAGCATTTGCGACCTCCGCCTGCTGATTCCTCCGCTCGCCAATTCATTCGCTACCAAAGTGGAAAATCCACGCGCATCCTCCTCCGCCCAAGTGAAGCCATCGCCATCCGGGTCGCTGCTGCTGTCGTATTGCAGCGATTCAAAGAACAACCACTCCCGCCAATCCGGCACCGTATCGCCATCCGTATCCTGAGTGCTTGGCACGTAGCGCGCCGTGTAGATCTCGATGTTCTCCGTGGGGGTTACGGAAATCGGCTGGATGGCCGTCGGCACATCCAAGCGCACTCCATTCTTCATCCATCCGGTAAAATGATAGCCGCCCGTGGACGCAGGCGGATTGGTCAATGCTATCGCTACGCCCTTGGTCACGATACGTTCCTGAGCGAGAGCACCCGCAGGCTGACTTAATTCTCGGAGCAGTCCGTGGGTGGTCCAATCCTGGATGATCGGCATCATCACCGAGCGCCTGCGGCTCACTCCTCCAGCCGCATACTCACGATCAATGCTCGGCGGCACAGGATCATAGACGCCTGGATGGGTGTTGAGGGTGAGCTCGACAGCATTGTTGTTCGCATCCAAGTCCGGATTGTCCGAGCCAACATACTGCAGTGTGCCAAAATAGCGGCGCTCCCACCAATCCGGCAGCGCATCGCCATCCGCATCCTCGCTGGCGGGCATGTAAATCGCCACCGCATCCGTGGCGGTGGTGATCGTGAACGTGCAGGGATTCGCGGCGGCGGCGGTCGCATCGGAAAAACGCACGCCATTGAGCGTCCACTCCACAAAGCGGAAACTCCCCGATTGATCCGGCGCGGTCAGCGTCGTCACCTGAGTGCCAGCATCTGGTTGGGTGGTGCGATCCAGAATACCGATCGGCACGCTGGTTTCGCGGAGGGTGAGGGCGTGTGCTGTGGCGGAAATGCCGAGCACACAGCAGCAAACGAGCAGCGCGAGCGCGGCCTGTCGCCTTATGCCATGGGTGAAGTTCATGAGCGGTGAGACATATTCAGGATAAGGTTTCCCCAAGTTACGAACCAACGCCTCACGGTGCCGCTGGCACCACCAATACCGAGTGCTCTCTTCCAGCAGAGAAATCGATCACATTGCTGGAGATTTGCACGGGTGCCGTGCGGTTGGTCGTCGTGCCATCGGCGAGCTGACCATTCGAGTTCAATCCATGCGCCCAGATCGTGCCGTTGGTTTTTCTGAACATGCTGAAATACTGTCCTGCCACCACCTTATCCACATCTGTGGTGACCGGCACGAAGCTGTTGCGGTTCGTCGTAGTCCTATCACCTAGCTGGCCATTGTGATTCCGTCCTGTCGCCCACAGTGAACCATCCGTCTTGATCATGTGACTGTGGAATCCCTCGTCTTCCGAACTGCCTTCGATAGCCAACACTCCGGATGCGACTTGCACGGGACTCAAGGTCGCAGTGTTGTTGCCTCTTCCTAACTGGCCAAAATCATTCCGTCCTGTCGCCCACAGCGAGCCGTCCGTTTTGATGAAAAAGCTGAAATCTCCAGCCGCCACCACCTTCGTCACCCCGCTGGTGATCGATACCGGGGCGAGGCGATCCGTAGTCGTTCCGTCGCCGAGTTGACCGTGATTGTTCCTGCCAGCAGACCATAAGGTGCCATCCGTCTTCACAAACAACGTTTGCAACATCCCTACTGATACCTCAGCGACACCCGTGGTAATCTGCACGGGGCTGTTCCGCTGATTGGTAGTCCCATCACCCAGTCCGCCATACACGTTACGCCCCATGACCCACAGCGTGCCGTCTGTCTTGATGAAAGCGGACATATTGCTGCCCGCCGAGGCCTTGGCCACTCCATCGGCAATCTTGGTGGGAACGCTACGTGCCGTTGTATCTCCCAGCCCCAATTCGCCAAACGAGTTGGAGCCGTAACCCCAAAGGCTGCCATCGGCGCGGATGAAGAGATTGTGGCTCATTCCTGCATCAATCGAAACCGGATTGTTGCTTGTGAAGGTTTGGAAAGCCGCACGGTTGTCGCCGTTGTTTCCGTAGCCTTGAATCGCACTGGTTGCTGGATCGACTGCCTCTTTGACAATGCTTTCACTACTCAAAGACGCGAATCCGTAGCTTCCTGCTTGGGCGCGGGTTAACTCCGCTGCGGTGATCCGACGTGCGCCCATTTTGCTGAGGGCGTAATCTTTGCCAAGGGAGGTGGTGGACTGAGACGTCGTATGAGACGCGAAGAGGATTTTATCATAGATTCCCCCGTTGCCATGAACCGTGGCATTGCTGGTATTTCTCGTAAGCGTTACTTGGTTATTGCCGATAAACCAAAGCCAGAGGTGATAATAGTCACTTTCATTCAGTGGCGAGTGACTCACTTGTAGAGCAGGATTTCCTCCAGAGGCCGGGATAGTAATCCAGTGCACAGCTCTCAAGTTCCGCGCATCCTTTGCTAAGGCTTCGATTCTGATGTTTGCGAAGGTCACAGCCCAATCCGCTGCCATGTTCCACACCACGTTGCGAACTGTATCGACGGGCTGGTTTTGACCAACATTCCCAGATGTCCCCTCCAGAAACGTCCGCATGGGAACAACATTACGCAAGTCGTCGTTGCCGTTGATAAATGCAAGGAGCGCGGTGCTGACACTGGGACTATCTGTATCAGTGACACGATATCCGATATCAACTAGGTTCGTGCCTACACGTTGTGATGAGGAAATGATTTCTGCTTGTGGCAGAGGCGTAGAATTTGTGAAATTCATCGCAGGCGCGTATTCTCGAATGTTTCGGTAACATTTCCCACTTATTACGACATAAAAATTACCGTTCTTGGCAAATGCACAGTCACCGTTAAGATAAAAATAATAATACACGCCGCCAGGGAAAAGAACACCAGAAGTTCCAGGAGGTAAATCTTTGAACGCTGAGGGATATTGAAAATTATAACTTGAAAGATCCATGTTAGATCGATAAAGCTCTATATGGGGGCCTCCATTAGAAACTGATCTACCTATATGCATAGCTACCCATGACCCATCTGCGCCCGCAGCTCTAGGCACATCAATACCATTTAACGTTTGCTTATAATTTCCATTTTTGTCGAATACCTTTCCCCCATTAAAGATAATTTGTTGAGCTCCAACGATGGCTATATTCAGCGGAAGCCCAGCAGTAAACTGCCCGGGCAAAGCGCCAAGTTCACCAAACTTCCTGAGGAACGCCCCACTGAGATCGAAGACCTGCACACGGCTATTACCGGGATCGCAGACGAACACCTCATTCTCGCGGGATATGGCCATTATGTTTGTGGTCGTGACATTGTTTGCCACCGTAAACTTCCCATCCGCCGTGCCCGCACCACCCCATTCGCGCAGAAAAGTTCCGGATTCCGAGAACACCTTCACCTTCGAATCGCCGCGGTCGAAGACATAGACATTCCCGGCGGAGTCGCAGGTGATGCCGAGCAGGCGGGTAAACGTCGCGCTGAAGCGGCTGATAAATATCCCGTTTTCCGAGAAGCGCAGGATCTTCGTCGGGCTGGAGCTGCCGGAAACGATTTCGCCAATGTAAATCCCGCCCGACCCCGCGCCGATGCAAGCCAACCCATTCCCCGCCGTAGGGCTGCCAAAGTTCGTGCCATCATAGCGCCAATTATCCTGCGGCATGGTCTGGGCGAAAGCAGAGGCAGCCACCAGCGCCATGGCACTGAGCGTGGCTACTATTTTTTTCAGGATGTGTTTCATGTTACGTTTTGATTCTTACTGTTTTCAGGAGTCGGGATGCTGCTGTTTTAATTTATAACGTGATGCTGCTGACTGGGCTGGGGATGGATTCTCCGGCTTCGTTGAGGGCGGTGATTTGGAATTCTAGCAGGATGCCGGTGGGGAGTGAATCGAGGGTGGCATCGCTCTCGGTGACGGTAGCTACGGGGGTGAAGGCGGTGTCGGTGGGGAGTTTCTGCCAGACGCGGTAGCGGTCGGTGCGGCGGGTGTCGGGCCAATCGAGGAAAAGCAGGCCGCTACCGAGAGTGCCGGGAGTTAGGATTGGGGCTTCGGGAATGGTGGGGGTTTCGGGGTCGGCTGGCGCGTTGAGGCCGAATTGATACCAGCGGGGGTCGTCGTCGGGGAGCAGGGTGGTGATTTCAGCGATGAGACCGCGCATGCGGGTGCGGAGGGCGGTGATTTCTTTTTCGCGTTGATCGCGGCTGATCCCGAGTGCGGTGAGGGCGGATTTTACTTCGGCACGGGCGGATTTGAAATCGGCGTGGAGGGTAGCGGCAGTGGCGGCAGTGATGAGTAGAGGGGCGTTTTCCTGCTCGGGATGTTTGGCTAGGTAGGCGCGGAGGGTATCTAGCAGGGAGTAGCGCTCGTCGATGGAAGTGGGGGTGGCAAGTGTGGTGTTAACGAAGCCAACTTCAACCCATGCGGTGCTCCACGCCGCGCCAAGGAGTGGGATGAGGACGCGTTTGGCAGTGGCGATGAAGGTTTTAGCCTTTGCGTCGGCCATTGACTGAGCTGCAATGGCGGTGATTTTTTGCTGTCGGGCTGCTTGGAATTGTTGCTCTGCGGCTTTTGCGTCATCGAGCACTGTCTGGAGCACGGTGGCGGTGTTTTGGACAATGCCTGTGGAATCACCGATGGCGGTGAGGCCATCGATCATATCTGTGGCTAGGGCAAAGAGGAGGTCGTTGGTTTTTGGTAGGGTATTGGTGGCCATGGTGGTGATTTTGGTTTGATTTGCTTGAATTTGAAGATTTCGGGAGGCCTGCCGCACGGCGGGTCTATACTTTGGGTGTGATTAGAAGGTCTGCCGGACGGCAGAGTTGAAGATTAGGTGTGATGGGGAGGCTTTCCGCACGGCGACGGTGGATGTGAGGTCTGATGATGAGGCATTCCGTGCGGAGGGTGTGCATTCGCGCTGTGAAGCGAAGGGCTGCGGTGCGTCGGGGCTGTGTTTTGACTGCGATGAAGATGACTGCCACGCGCCAAGTGCGCATTTGGGGTGCAATAAATAGGTCTGCTGCATGGTCGTGAGGGATGTTTTAGCTGTGATGTGGATGGTGAATTAATAAAACACAGCAAAATGCTGGTGCATTTGCATGGTAGCAATTACTATACCAGCGTGTGTAAAAAATATCCTGTACCGAGATTTTTTGTGTTACGATTTTGCCACATTATGAATCTTTTCTAGCCCGCGTTTGAAGTCACATAGCCACATGGAAAAAAGAGAGAGTTTTCTCCGACGGCCTACGCTAGTAGTGATGCGATTCATATTACGTGTCAGCTTTTCTAGCTCAATGTATAAGCATCGAATTCGCTGTCATCGGCCTAGTGATCTTGCTAGGTGTCATCGGCGATGAGGGGATCAATCGGCTGTTTGCAAAAAAAACGCGTTCGTAAGAATAAGGAGTTGCAGCAGGTTGCTATACAGAGAACTTGCGGGATAGTTAGTAAAACGTAGCAGAATGCTGCGTCTCCCCATCCCAACAAAAATGGCTTAGGCTACTACACGCCCAAAGGCACTTCATAGGACGCTTACTAAGAAACGGGGTTCATTTCAGGAATCGTAGTGGATGGAAATCAGTCATCGTAGTGTCCCCTTGCTTGAGCGATTAAAAGACTATCGCCCTCGACGCGATAGATGAGTCGATGCT
>CAMAYN010000077.1 GCA_945862285.1 Akkermansia muciniphila
AAAACTACCGTATGATCGCCCACGACATCGCCACCACGCAACGTATGCATGCCGATCTCCCGCGCCGGTCTTGCGCCTGTAAGTCCGAAGCGTCCATGCCGAATGTCCTCATCATATTTCGTATCGGTCTCCTCGTTGAGAATCTCCAAAATCCTGCGCGCCGTCCCTGATGGTGCATCGATTTTATGCCGATGGTGCATTTCTACCACTTCGATGTCGAAACGTTCATTGCCCAAAATCCGCGCCGCATGCCGCGTCAGCCAGAATAGAGTATTCACCCCAATCGAAAAATTCGGCGCATAAACAATCGGTAAAACCTCTGCCGCCGCCGCAATCATCGCCCGCTCCTCATTCGTATGCCCCGTCGTCCCGATCACTAATCGGGTCTTATTCTCCAAAGCCGCCTCAACCACGCTTTGGGTAAAAGAATGAATCGTAAAATCGATCACCGTATCTGCCTGCGCCATTGCTATTGCAAGATCTTCGCCCGTGTCATGCGTAGCGCTGATAGCGACCCCTGCTTGACGAGCAGCTTCCAGCACGGCCTGCCCCATGCGCCCTGATTTTCCTGTAACAAGTAATTTCGGCATATCGATAAAATTGCGGCGACATCCTTAGTCGCAGCAGAAAAAATGCAAGTCCTTAAACCTGATTTACACAGTTAAACGCCAGAAGGTCATGTCAACAGCGTAGTCCGCAAAGCGATGACCATGTGTTATCTGAGAATGCCATGCACGCTATTGAATTGCGAGCGCATACATAACATGATTTTTTTGATCAATAACCATCTCACACCATCTTCAGTTACCTTCTTTTAGAACGCCTACTGGGAATTATTCGATTTTCCATTCTGATCGCTTGATTATTGATTCGACATCAATTTTATCGATTTTTGCCTCACGTAGGCGAGTTTTCATCCATTCAAGATCTTTACTACTTTGGTGGTCGATGTTCATCTTCATGAGAGCTGAGATCTTGTCTTTTATCCCTTGAAGAACCTTTTCTGTAGAAGGGCTATAGGGAATGGTTTGAAGCGACCAAAGATACCCGTCAAATGCCACAGTTGGCGCGTTATCACGTTGAAGATCTGCAATTTTCTCAACATCCGCACATATAGAAACTCTTGAAAGTCTTAATGGCTGTTCATGAACAACTTGGGCGCTTAATGCGTTCCATTGGACAAACACCAGGATAGATAATGCAGTTTTTTTCTTCATTTCACTTTTTTCGTTTCGGTATTAGAGAATATTCAATCACGACGTAACTTAGAAACAAACCATTTTTCACTCGGATTGAACCGCCTATAGTACCTCGATCCGGAAGACTACGGGGGGGGAGTTTACGCAGTCGAGTGCCTCGATCTTTTTTAATGCCTGTTGCAATGTGCCATACGGACAGCGATGGAGAAGAAATACCATATCGACAAACGCCGCCTCGGGGTCTTCGGGATTGACGGGCGAATGCGTGCCAGATATCCCGATCTTCGCTGCGGCAAGAACTTGGGCAATTTCTGCAATGACACCGAGTCGATCCGTGACGTCAAAACGCACGTAGTATGCCGTTTCTGTATCCTCGATGGGCACCAAGGAACCGCCTTCACTCCAAGGTAAAAAACCCCGATGTTTGCCTTCTGCCCCGCAGGCCGAAGCCGCTTCCACGAGATCCGCCACCACCGCGGAGGCCGTGGGATCTTGCCCTGCGCCGCGACCGTAAAATACCGCATCGCCTACCGCATCACCATGCACGGCTACGGCATTAAAGACACCATTCACCGAGGCTAAAATATGTGACCGACTGACAAATGACGGCTGCAAGCGAATTTCCACTGCTCCTTCGCTATGCTCGCGAATCACGGCTAATAATTTCACCACGTAGCCGAGTTGTTTGGCGAATTCGATATCGATGGGCTTCACCTGTTGGATTCCTAAAACATGAACACTTTCCGTAGCAATCGGGAATCCATAGGCCAAGGTGGCGAGCAAGATCGCCTTGTGAGCGGCATCCCAGCCATTCACATCCAGTGTGGGATCGGCCTCAGCATAACCGAGTTGCTGGGCTTCTGCTAGGGCGCTTTGGAAGTCCAATCCAGCCTCTGCCATGCGCTGCAAAATATAATTGCTCGTGCCATTGATGATGCCCGTCATGGCGGTGATGCGATTGCCCACAAAGGCCTCACGCACGGATTTAATGATCGGAATTCCCCCCGCCACAGCGGCTTCAAAATGGATGGGCGTATTGTATTTTCGCGATAATCCAAACAGTTCCTCGCCGCGCTCCGCCAGTAATGCCTTATTCCCCGTGACCACGGGTTTTCCCAATTCCAGAGCCCGGGCCACAATCGTAAATGCCAAATCCGTGCCGCCGATTAATTCGACCACCACCGAAACAGCGGGATCTTCCACGACGGCTTGCCAATCTCTTGTAAAAAGCTCTGGCGCTACTTCGCCGCTGCGGTGCTTTGCCAAATCACGCACAAGAATTTTTTTCACTTCCAAGGTGACATCAGCGGCAAGACGTTGCCGGATCAAGGCACCATTCCGCGCCAAGGTGCGGACAACCCCCATTCCCACGGTGCCGCAGCCCGCTAATCCAATTCCACATACACGATTTCCCGCACTTTCCAAACCATTCATCTCGCCCCCTTGCTACGCGCTACACCAACATTTGGCAAGGCTGGCGAACGCATGTTTTTGGTGAAATTGCGCCATCACCGACCCGACGCAGGTAATATTTTTTGTATTTCCTTACTATTTTCTAGGTCATCGACTCGAAAAAAACATTGATTTTTCGATCTTTTTTCCGTCTTTTCCAACGATAGTTTGACATTTTTCTCGCCGCGAATCACCTCTCATCGGCACATGACTGCTGCAACTTCAGAGATTACGGATGGAACGAAAAAGCGTTTGCGCGAAGCGATGGAAAGCCTTGTGGCAGATCGTGGATTCGATGCCGTATCCGTGCGCGACATCACAGGCCTAGCGAAGGCAAATGTTGCCGCCGTGAACTACCACTTCGGCAGCCGCGAGGGTATGATTCAGCATGTGATCGAATCGCAACTACGTCCGCTCATCGACGCGAGAAATCCAATGCTCGCCGAGCCATCACCAACGGATGCCGCCACATGGTTGCCCCGATGGCATGAAGCGATCCGTGCCATGTTTGCCGATGCGGATCAACAGGGATTGCAGGCATTGCGCATCATGGGACGTTGTTGGGAAATGACATACGTTTTACCCCATCTAGCCATTTCCAAAGAAATGCGCACGCAAGAAGAGCAATGCCAGCGGCAGATGGCAGAAAGATTGCCCGCGCTGACCCATCGTGACATTCAAGGAAAAATGCGATTTTGTGAAGGTGCATTACTCCACATCATGATTCACGGGCACCTGAATCACAAAGAGATCCCCATATTTGAGCAATGGGAAATGTGGCAGCAATCCGCGATCGGGCTTTTCACCGATGAAACTCTGCCGCCGAAACGCACCAAAGCACCCAAAGCGAAGGCCGAAAAATCCGAGAACGCCGAGAAAACAATGCCGGTGGAAGATGTGTCCGCACTCGCAACGACACCCACGCCCGTGGATTCCGTTGCCGAAAATGCCACGCCTACAACAGAAACCCCTGCCACGCCCCCAGAAGACGATGGCTACGGCGGGATGTTTCTTTTTTAAGGTCCAAGCTGAGGCAAGGCATCCCTTCGCCAAAAAACTCACCTCTCTACCTCGCCGTTAACGGCGATTCGTGGTAACGAAACAACGGCAATTGATAAAAATCAAATACGCGTGTGTGAAATTCAAATGGTCATTTGTGAAAATCAAATCGTCATTTGTGAAGATCAAATGGTCATGTGTAAAAATCAAATCGTCATGTGTAAGTTACAAATGATCGTGTATAACAATCAAATACCCGTGTATCAATACTCGTGTGTGAGAAATTTTACAATTTCACTAAATTTTTTTTGTTTTTACCATTGTTGCGTGGCTTTGGTGCTTATGGATTTTTGCGGAACACCGCTAGCCAATCGTTTGCGTCTGGTGCACGGAGCGGAGTCTTGGAATTTGCCGTGATTGTCCCGCCGTCTTGGAGCATTCCCCCTGCGCGGGGATTGAACCATTGCAGTTTGTAGCTGCCATGAGTTCGAGAAAGATCGATCTCGGTCGGTCCACCGTTCGGAAGATAGACGAGATAGACTTCGGCTTCTTTGGCGAGGCAGTATTGGGAGTTATCGTTCTTGTTGTTGCCGATCCATGCGTTGGCGTTTTTCATTTCCCAGAAAGGGATTTTGTTGGCGTGGAAGAAATCGACGGCGATGCGGCAGTAGTCCCAGCTTTTGTCGCGACTGCGATAATCTTGGCAATTCAGATCGTTCTGTGGCAGTTGATAACCGAAATAGTATTCCACCCCCGCGCCGCCCGCCATGAGATTTCCCCACAGGGTAAACTTGCGGATGTCATCTGTGGTAGGGATGTTTTTCCCCGTCTTACTTTTCCCTTTGTTGATTTTCCCATCGAATCCTTCATAGCCGATGTCGGGAGGCACACCGGTATTTGCGCTGCCTTGTTCGTCGTGGGCTACTACCCATGGTTTAGCCGCTTTGGCGCTTTTCTGGATCCATTCGAGGGTGCTGCGATGGGAGTTATCGTAGCCGATCTGAATGGACGCGCCGGTGAGCGCGGATTGCGTGCCTAACAAAGGAGTATAAACCTGATTCTGTTGGCCTGGATAGGTGTGAAGCACTCTGTGGTGTTGGTAGGCATCGAGTTTGGCGAGGTATTGGATCATTTCCCGTTGCTCTTCGGACGTTTGGGTATTTTCTTCGCCGAAGTTCCAATTTAACGCGAGCAAGTGCCCGAAGCGTGCCACCATTTCGCGCAAATACAGCTTGCGCTCGGGGCCGAGTTTCCCACCATCGAGCGCGGAAGAAATGGCGGAGGCTTGTTTTTTATCTCCGGCGCGATTGTCGTCATTTTCCGTTTCCTGTAGTTTGAAATGGCAGTAAATACCCTGTTCGTTCGCGTGATCCAGAACGATGGTCCATTGATCGAGCTTAGAGCAATCGTAATGGAATTTCGCGTTGCGCTCGATGAAAGGCCAGACATCGTCACCATCACCGCCGGCGTTATAGGTTAGGAAGGAGAATGCGTTGCAGCCTTTTCCTGCGAGATAGTTGAGAGCACCAATCATGCCTTTTCCCATGCCGCTCTTCCATGTGGGATCGCCAGCCCGCCAGTCTTTGATGTGCGCATCCCATGTTTTCAGTTGGCGGCCTTTCTTCGCGCTGATCGTGCCATCGATGCCGCTAGAACCGAAGAAATTCTCTGGGGAATCGGGACCGAATTTGAGAAAAAACTCCTGTGATCCGGCAAATTGGAGATGATGCTTGCCGACGTATTGCAAGCGGCCTTTGCCTCTGAAATCACGACCCCTTTTATCCGTCTTGGCCACCTTGAAGCTGCCGGAAATTCCGTCAAAAGGCTTGATCTTGGTGCCGCCGCCATTGAGTGCGGCATGATGTCCACTCGTGAAAGAAATTTTATAATTCCAAGTTCCTTCCTTGTCGGGCGAGAGGTGGGCACGCCATTGGTTGCCTGATTCCGCAGAGCTTTCACCTGAGTTGCCATCTGCCGCGAAGTATCCAGGAATTTGATAGCTCGGAGTGCCTGATTGGTGGGTAAATGTCACGGTGAGATTATGATCGGTGAAAGGATTCGGCGCCTTGTCTTTTTCCTGTGCGTAAGGCCCGTCCAGCGTGAGGGTCACTTTGTGCCATTGCATCAAATCACCAGAAATGACGACTGTGCCATTGCCATTCGCCTTGCTTGGTAGCACGAATGAAGGAGTTGGAGCTTTGACATCAGAAGCCCGTGTATCGTCCCCTTTTGCTGAGACCTTGGCTGCCAAGGCAGCACTAAGTAGAATCGTGAGCGCGTGTATTTTTGTTATGATGATTTCCCACGAATTGATCGGCAGAGAGGTCAGCATACGGCCTTTTTTCCTTGGTAACATGATGAACATATAATCAAGAGATGTGATCGATCTTTCGCCTTTTTCTGCATGCTGAGCTTAGGGCGTTTCCACAAGGGAAATATAAAACAGCCATCGAGATGCCACTCCTAGTAGCGGCATGAAGTGGCAGAGATACTTTCCGGGTATAAGGATGAGATTTCCACTTGAAATTTTTTGATATAGCGGCATTTTTTGTTCGAAAAAACAATGAAATACGTGACACGAAGGGCAATCGGCTTATTGTTATGTGGAATTTGTGCATTTGTGCTGGTATCCATGATTCGCTTGTGGAGCAGCGGGCGCTCGCCATGGGAATTTTTTACCGGAAGAAAGGCGAATCGTCCGGAAATTTACACCTTGGCGGATAAGGCGCCTTTGGAGTTAGGAGATGTAGAAATTTTATCTCGATTAAATGACGAATACGCCAAGCTGACCCAAGCGGTGGTGCCTGCTGTGGTAAGCATCGATACGGCAGGGATTAAAGAAGAGGAGTTGACAGATCTCTGGGGCAGATCACTTACGCGGCGGAGAATGACGCAGGGGCAAGGATCGGGAGTTGTGGTATCGCAGGAAGGACATGTGATTACCAATGCGCATGTGATTAGTGGTCAAACGCAAATCCAAGTGACGATGAGCGATGGAAAATCGTATGCGGCGCAATTGATTGGGCAGGATGAAATGTTAGACATTGCGGTGATTAAGATTAAGGCGAATGTGCCGTTTCAGCCGCTGAAGTTGGGCGATTCATCGCAGGTGAAGGTCGGGCAAATCGTTTTTGCTGTGGGAAATCCCTTTGGTCTCGGGGAGACAGTGACGCAGGGGATTATTTCCGCGAAAGAGCGATCGATTACTGATCAGCAGCGAGACTTATTTCAAACGGATGCGGCGATCAACCCAGGGAATTCTGGTGGACCCTTGGTGAATCTTCAGGGTGAGGTGATCGGCATCAATGTGGCGATCTTTAGTCCTGATAAAGAAAATCCAGGATTTCAGGGGGTAGGTTTTTCGATTCCTTCCAATGATGTGCGGGAGGCACTGCGGCAAATTTTAGAAAAGGGACGCCCTGTGCATGGGTATTTAGGCGTTCAACTGTGGCCATTGGAAGCGCGTGTGCGCCGAGCTTTGTCGTACGACGGCAATGGCTGTGCGGTAATGGATGTGGTAGAAAATTCACCAGCACAACAAGCGGGAATTCAGCCGCGCGATGTCGTGATTTCTTACAACGGGCAAGCCATTCAATCCCCCGATCAATTGATTTCCATGGTGCAGCGCACACGAATCGGCGATACCGCAAAAGTACGTCTCTGGCGTGGTGGGAAAGAAATCGATCTCAGTGTAGCGGTTACAGAAAATACGAGTATGGAAAGTTCCGAGCAAAATGTGGCACAAAATGGCAAGGGTGGCAGCATTTTACTATCGGAATACGGGATGCAAGTTCGTTCCTTCTCGGGCATCGAGCGGATGCGCGGCTTTCGCGGTGTTTTAGTAACAGAGGTAAGCAGTCAAGGAACCGCAAGCACGGTCTTTCGGGAAAATGACATCATCGTTGCGGTGAACCAAACGGAGATCCAAAACGCCGATGATTTTTACAGTGGTTTTGCCAAGACTATCGCCAAGAGTCCGACGCAAGTAACATTGATCCGCGATTCTGAAGTATTTACGATCCGCGCTCCATCTTTAAGGGGTAAATGATAATCTTTTATCGTGCTATTTTCTGAGTGTTAGGTATCATTGCCACTACCAGCATGAAAGCAGAAGATCAGCAATTTCTTAATGATTTACTCCAAACGCCAAGTCCTACCGGATTTGAGATGCCCGGGCAAAGAGTCTGGGCGGGATTTTTACAAGGTATCGCTGATGAAACCGTTTGCGATAGTTACGGATCGACATGGGCGATATTGAAAGGGAAAACCGAAAAAACGATTATGTTAGAAGCCCATGCGGATGAAATAGGCTATATGATCAAACAGATCGACGATCATGGATTTCTACGTTTGGATCGCGTGGGCGGAAGTGATGCCGCCACGGCACGCGGCAGGCGCCTGCGTATTTTGGGCGACAAAGGCGAAGTTACTGGCGTGATTGGCAACACAGCCATTCATCTACGCCGCGACGAGTTAGGGGCAGAAAAAGCACCAGCCGTCCACGAATTATGGGTCGATGTAGGTTGCGCGAACGCGAAGCAAGTGGAAGCGCTCGGGCTCAGAGTCGGGCATGTCGCGGTGTATTACGATGGCTCATTTGAACTAGCGCACAAGCGCATCGTCGGGCGTGCCTTGGACAATCGGATTGGTGGCTACATCATTGCGCAAGTGATGAAAAAAATCGCTGCCGCCAAGAAGCGTCCGGAATTTACCTTAATTTGCCTGAATGCTGTGCAAGAAGAAATCGGCGGCAATGGCGCGATGATGGCGACGCATCGTTTGATGCCTGATGCCTGTATTTGCCTTGATGTCACTCATGCGACAGATACTCCGGGCATTGATCCTTGTAAATTTGGCAAAGTCACCCTAGGTGGCGGACCTACTGTGAGCCATGGCACAGCCAATCATCCATTGCTGGTAAAGAAAATCATCCAAGTAGCAGACGCCGCGAAGATCACGCTACAACATGAAGCAAGCAGTCGATTTACAGGGACAGACACTGATAAAATCTTCCACACTCGCGATGGCGTTCCGAGTGCCTTAATTTCCCTGCCTCTTCGCTCCATGCACTCTGTTGTAGAGACAGCGCACCTTGATGATGTTGATGCGATCATTGAGTTATTGAGCGCCTTTGTCACCAACCTGAAAACAAAAGATACTTTCCATCAAAGCTTATGATCAACCGTTTGATTCTCAGTATATTTTTGCTATCGGGTGCGAGTTACGGTTCGTCTCCCACAGAATTAGCGGTTCGCTTTTTGGAGGTGATTCGTGATGACAAGCCGAGAAATGAGATTGTTGAAGCTTGTTTGCTCAACTCGGAAACGGGCGACCTTAAAAAGGCCATGATCTATGACCTGTGGCTAAGCTATGGCAAAACAATGTTAGATGCCAGTTTTTCCGTAGTGGAAGAAAAAATTGAGAACGACCACGCAGCAGTAGTGCTATGGCAACGTATGGGGAAAAATCATCAGAGCTTTCAAATCCATGCCGTTGCCCTTGTGCTCGACCAAGGCGTATGGAAGCCAGCTCCTGTGCTTTCCTCATTCGAAAATTCGATCGCCACATTCTCGCGCCCCATTCTAGAAACAAGAAAAAATCTCGTTCGCTGGATGAACGCACGTGTGGAAAAGGCACAACAAGAACTTGCATGGCAAATCAAACAAGAATTCGAGCTGGAGATGCGCAACTTCATCACGCCAGAGAAACTGGAAACTGCCGATACAGCCACGATGCTTCAAAGTTTCATTCAAGCCGTACGTGATCGAAATCCCGCTGCTGCCATCGCGCATTTGGGTGGCTACACAAAGAACCCATCCGCCGAACTGATCAGAATCCACAAGCAGATTACGAGCTGTTTTGAAAAATCGGAAACCATGACGGCATGGCCATGGAAGCTGCTCACAGATCCGCGCACGATTTTGATTTATCCAGACGCAAAAGAACAAAATGGCACCACAACCCTGCAAGTGCTAGCCCTGCATCAAGAGTCGCTTTATGCGCAACCGCAGATTCTTGAATTTAAATCATCAAAGGATGAAAATAAGATCGGCTTCTTGGAATTACCCAAAGCATTTATTTCCCTTAAAGCGTCCGAAGATGACGACTCCGTCCTGCTAGATAGCAGCACTTCTCTAATGAAAGCTTTGAAAAACTACATCAAAGAAAAGAGAAATTTAGAAACCAGTAAAACATTCGAGTCTGCCGAAGACTACGCCAAGCATCTTTGCCTCTGCCTAGCAGAAAATGATTTCGCCCGCTTTTGGACCTCCGCTCTGCCAGAAAATATCCCCAACAAAGGACGCGATATTCCTGAGATCACAAACAGTTGGCAATCTCTACAACAGGCAACGGGAACATCAATCAACGCATTTATTACACACAAGCAGGAAGGCGATTACGCAACCGCGGTCCTGCAATCTTTCTCCGCTCGCGAAGGCATAGAAATCAAATATTTGCATTTGAAGCTCGCAGATAAAAGATGGCATCTGATCGGAGATGAACCTGATGAATTACCAGAAAATATAAACAAGTGGATTCAACAGAATTCGGATGCGTGGGAAAAATCACCTACGATCGAACTCACGAATCAATCCCAAAGGATTAGCGGATTGGCAAATACACAGCTAAAAGCCGATGACATTTCCAAGGTCTTTGGTTCTTTACAAACGGCACTGATGGCAAGCAATTTACGCTCAGCTTTGCCTTTTTGCGCCGCATTTGATGATGAGACATCGCGCAATCGTATGCTAAAAAACCTGGGCGGCAGCCTCACCCATGATCTGGGCACACGTACCGCGCTCAAAGTTCATGTCTCTGGCCGCTGGGGCGCGGTAAGCACTCGGCTCGAATTAAAAAAATTAGGGGCGAAACCACAATTTCCTCTCGATGTTTTCGTCGCAACTGATGCAGGTCCAAGACTACTGCCGCAAATCGATCTTCGCATTTCTCCCGGCAACAATTCCCGCGATTTCTTAAATAAAAATACCATGCGCGATTTAGGGAAAATCGTCCCCGAGCAAGCACTGCAAGAGCTTCAAGAAATACTGAATGAGCATACCAAGCTCGTCGCAAACCAGCCACTCATTCCAGCGACAAAATAACTGCGCGGAAGAATCGAAATTCAATTACAGCAGCAGAAAAAATTCATGACCGCACAGCGCCTCGAACAAGCGATTTCATCCATCATACGCGGACAGATTCCCACCATCCGCCGCATGCTCGCTTGCATTGCCGCCGGTGGTCATCTTCTCCTCGAAGATGTGCCCGGGACGGGAAAAACGACGCTCGCTAAAGCATTCGCCCGCGCCATTCAAGGTGCCAACTTTACCCGTGTGCAATTTACGCCCGATCTCTTGCCCTCTGATATTCTTGGACTCTCCATCTATGATCCATCGCAGTCCGTATTTCGATTTCAACCAGGTCCCGTTTTCACAGACATCTTGCTCGCGGACGAAATCAATCGTTCGAGCCCTCGCGTGCAGAGCGCTTTGCTGGAATCCATGGCAGAAAAGCAAGTCACCATTGATGGAAAAATCTATCCACTCGAATCACTATTTTTTGTCATCGCTACACAAAATCCCGTCGAATTTCGCGGCACTTATCCCCTGCCAGAGGCGCAAATGGATCGCTTCATGATGCAGTGCTCACTGGGTTACATCAGCGAGGACGAAGAAGCCAGCGTCCTCGCAGACCAAATTCACTCTCACCCCGTTGATCAAATGAGCCCCGTGGTAAGTCGCGAGGAAATGCTCCAACTCAAGGCAGATGCTCGTCAAATCCACATCAGCGAAGAACTTCGCCACTATTGCGTAAAACTTGCCGCAGCCACGAGAAATCACCCGGACTTGCAGCTTGCCGCAAGCCCCCGTGCCTCCCTCGCACTTATGAAATGCGCCCAAGCAATGTCACTCATTGAAGGGCGAGAGTTCGTCATTCCAGAAACCATTCAGTCAATTGCCAGTGACGTCCTAGCGCATCGTCTCTCCCTTACTGCTGATGCCCGATTTGCCGGACGCACGGCCAAAAATATCGTTCAAGAAATCGTAAATCAAACTCCCGTGCCAGCGTAGGCGAGGGGAATCGCTCTTGCTGCTTTCTCCACTGCCAGCAAAGCCGATTGACTTACTCGTACACACAGCTCACATTCTCCGCCGATGAAACAGCAGAAAAGCTCGGTGCCTATTTTCCGCATCGCCTGCGCCACCATGGCGGCGATGGCGCTCGGGCTATGCATTACTGCTGCCGTGGCACTCGCCATACGCGTCGAGGCATCGCGCAACCAAAAGAACATCATCGTCGAAAAAATCATCGAAAAACCGGTGGAAGTCGTCCGTGAGGTGGCCGTTTTTCCCGAACCGCGCCCCGATCTAACCAGACGACAAGAAATCGCCGATATTCCCCTCCCGCCGCCAAGTCCGCTCACACTCCCCGAGATCCCTGACCCCGTCGTCGAGAAACTCGTCAATGATGCCCGACGCGCCCGTTTCGCCAGCGACATCGTGCTCGCCATCACCAAGCTCAACGAAGCTCTAATCACCTCGCCTTCCTGCCCTGCCGCTCTCTTCGAACTTGGCGAATGTTACGAAGAAATGAAAATTTACGATCGCGCGCGCGAAGCCTACTTCAAGGTCACCGCACTCGGCTCAGAAATCACTGGCATCCTCTACGAAAAAGCCTCAGACAAGCTCGCCAATGGCTTTGAACTCCCCATCGATAAAGTCAACCGCATCGTCCTAGGCAAAATCCGTGTCTTCTCCGATTCTGACTTCCATGATGGCCAGCGTACCATTTTATCGATCCCTGTGCAATCTGACCCCGGTGATGCAATTCATAATAACGACGTTTCGATGAGCATTGTGCCCTTCGATATCGTTGGTGCAAAAAAATCCATCGAGCCCGCCCGCGCCGAAGGTAGCACCTACAAACAACAATGGTCGCGCCCCAATCCCGATTGGAAAACCGGCGAAGAAATTTGTCACTTTACTTACATCATCAATCCACAGCCCACCCACGATGCTCACCTCTTCGGTGAGAGAAAATACTACGGCTACGTTGTCAAATTACTCTACAAAGGCGAGGTCATCGACCAACAAGCCTTCCCCCGCATGCTCGCTCACCGCCTCAACCTCCGCGGTGATGCACCCATCGAAATGGAGGAAAATATGCCATCCGACTATAACCCAGAAAACCCACTACTCATCCCGAACGATTTCTCAAATACCTCAGAAACCATCCTGCCCATCCCGTTAGATCATTCTACCCCCGATGAGCTCCCGCCCCTCCCCGTTCCTGAACAATATCGCAAACTCCCCAGCCACTAACGCTACCACTACCTTCCACTCCTATGCTCGACATCCGCATCATCCGTGAAAACGCCCACGCCGTCAAAGAACGTCTCCAACAACGCGGCGGCAACCATTGGCAACTCATCGACGAAGTCATCGACTTCGACGAAAAACGCCGCGCCGCCGAAACCGAAAAACAACAACTCCAATCCCAGCGAAAAAACCTCGCGAAAGAAATCGGCATGGCTCGAGGCAAGGGCGAAAACACCGATCAAAAAGAATCCCTCGCCCGCGAAATCAACGCGAAAATCGAAGCACTCGATGCCGAGACTGACATCACCTCCCAAAAACAAAACGACCTCCTCCTCCACATCCCCAATCTCACCCACGAGCTATGCCCAATCGGCGAGGATGAATCCGCCAACCCCGTCGTCCGCGAATGGGGCACCAAGCCTGACCTCGCCAACCCGCTCGACCACGTCGCCCTCGCCACCCAGCATCGGCTTGTCGATTGGGAAGATGCCACCCGCGTCGCTGGCTCTGGCTTCGCTGTCTATCGCGGCCAAGGTGCCAAACTCGAACGCGCCCTCATCAATTTTTTGTTAGACCAACAAACCACCAACGGCTACGAGGAAGTCAACGTCCCCCACCTCGTCAAACGCGAGTGCATGGAAGGCACGGGACAACTGCCGAAATTTGAGGACGACATGTACGGCACGGACCGTGGCGAAGACGGCCAAAACCAACTCTTCCTCGCCCCCACCGCTGAAGTTCCCGTCACCAATCTCTACCGCGATACCCTACTCGCAGAAAATCAACTCCCCATCAAACTCGTCGCCTACACCCCCTGTTTCCGCCGCGAGGCTGGTTCCGCCGGGCGCGATAACAAAGGCATCATCCGCATGCACCAATTTGATAAAGTGGAACTCGTCCAGATCGTTCACCCGGATCATGGCTTCGCCATGCTCGAAGAACTCACCAGCCACGCCGAGAGCATTTTACAAAAGCTCGGCCTCCACTACCGCACCATCGAACTCTGCACCGGCGACATCGGTTTCAGCTCTGCCAAAACCTACGACATCGAAGTCTGGGCCCCGGGCCATGGGAAATACCTCGAAGTCTCGAGCTGTTCCTGCTTCACCGACTACCAAGCTCGCCGCATGAAATTGCGCTTCAAAAACAGCGAAGGCAAAAACATTTTCCCCCACACCCTCAACGGCTCAGGCACCGCCCTGCCGCGTCTCTACGTCGCCCTCCTCGAGCAATACCAACAACCCGACGGCTCCATCAAAATCCCCGATGCTCTCGTCCCTTACTTCGGCAAAGACCAGATCTCCTCATGAATCCAGAAAATTTCACCCGCCGTCGATTCCTTAGCACCATCTCCACAGCCAGCGCCCTAGCCATGCACCCCCAGCACGTATTTGCAGAAAAACCTGCGGGCAAAAAGCTCGGAGTCGCCCTCGTCGGACTCGGAAGATACAGCACCGGCCAACTCGGCCCTGCACTCAAGCTGACTACGGATTGCCGACTCGCCGCCGTCGTCACCTCTTCCCCAGAAAAAGGCAAAAAATGGGCCGCAGAGTACGGATTCCCCGAATCCCACATCTACAACTACGAGACCATGGCTCAGATGGCAGACAATCCTGACATCGATATTGTTTATGTCGTCACCCCCAACGCCCTACATGCCCCGCACACCATCGCCGCGGCCAAAGCTGGCAAACACGTCATTTGTGAAAAACCCATGGCTACCAGCGTTAAGGACTGCGACGCCATGATCGCCGCTTGCAAAAGCGCCAAAGTACAGCTCGCCATCGGCTACCGATCGCACTACGAACCCTGCGCCATAGAACTGAAACGTCTCGCAAAAACCGCAGAAATTGGCACTTTCACGAAAATCGACGGCGGATTCTCTTTTGTGATGAAAAAACCCGAATGGCGTATTCAGAAATCCCTCGCCGGCGGCGGCCCACTCATGGATTTAGGCATCTACGTCATCCAAAGTCATTTCATGGCAGCAGGCGATGTCATGCCCATTGCCATCACCGCCCGCGAACTACCCAAGCAGCGCCCCGATTTCTTTACCGACGTCGAGGAAACCATCGAGTGGGAAATGGAGTTTCCCAACGGCCTCCGCGGCACCGCACGCACCAGCTACAATCAAGGCCGCAACGAGTTCCGTGCCGAATCCGCCACGGGCTGGTATCACATCACCAGCGCCTACGGCTACCAAGGCCACCAAGCAAAGTCGCATCTTGGGCCGTTTTCTTTCACCGCACTCCCCAGCATTCAAGCCGCGCAGATGGATGCCTTCGCCCGCCACGTCCGCGATGGCTCCCCCAACCAAACCCCAGGTGAAATGGGTCGCCGCGACCTCGTCGTCGTCGAGGCGATCTACGCCTCCGCCGCCGGCAAGCCCGTGAAGTTAGCATTTTGACATGCCACTACCGCGCATCAAATTTTCTAATCAAAGGAAATCGCTCACTGCCCACTGCTCACTGCTCACTGCTCACTTCCCCGCCATAGCCCGAAGGCGAAGGCGGACCCCTATCTCCCGTCCTGTGTCTTGTGTCCCTGCGTCCTGCGTCCTGTTGCCTCATAAATAGAAGACACTCTAGATGATAGGATATTGGGCATCGGTTGCCTCATAATACAGACACTTTAGCGACTTGGTT
>CAMAYN010000078.1 GCA_945862285.1 Akkermansia muciniphila
TTAGCAGCAAAGGCATGGCGATCTTCAGGAAGAAAGACGGTGCCTCTGCCGAAAAATGGTTCCTGTCCTTTTTTGGTTGATTCACGCTGCGCCATTTATGAATCGCGTCCTTTTGGGTGCCGCACCCATTTTTGCCAAGCGGCTGGTGGGCCTGCACCACGAGCCATGGTTAGGGATTTCATTCACCAACTTGAAGAAATTGATCACACTCTCGGCGGTGATGGAGGTGTAAATCTCCCCACTGCGGTCTCACGTGCCTTCACTTCTGGGACGCGCTAGTTTGCGATGTTTTCCCAACAAGTTGCCTCTCAGGGCGATGAAGGCAGAGATCCCCGGGAACGGGAAACGGCGGCTATGATGTTTCGACTTGGAAAAAGATGGATCGCGCTTTAGACTGCCCGAGAAGATGATTTTTAGCACGGAGGGATTGGCATTGCCGAGTTTAGCAGAGGAAATGCGCCAGGCGTTTTCTCCGAGCGGCACTCTCTCGAAATCGAAAAATTTTGAATATCGACCACAGCAGCAACAGCTCGCCGTGGCCGTGGCGGAGGCGATGTCTAGCAAGCAAGCATTGCTCGCTGAGGCGGGAACGGGGGTGGGGAAATCTTTGGCCTACCTTTTGCCGGCGGCACGTTTTGCACTGGAAACGGGACGGAAGGCGATTATTTCCACCCACACGATTAACTTGCAGGAGCAATTGATTCGTAAAGATATTCCCATCGTGCGCAAATTACTGAACTGCGATTTGTCAGCCGTTTTACTCAAGGGGCGCAACAATTACCTTTGCCCACTGCGGCTGCGACGTGCGCTAGAGCAATCGGCTGATCTTTTTACCAGTAGCGAGGATGAAGAGCTGCGGGCGATTCAACGCTGGGCTGAAAAAACCACGGACGGCACACTTTCGGATATGGATTTCACCGTGTCGCCGAAAGTCTGGTATCAAGTGTGTAGCGATCCGCATATTTGCACGGCGCGCAATTGCGGGCCACGCGGAAATTGTTTTTTTCAAGAAGCACGTAAAGCCGCTGCCGATGCCAACCTCGTGGTGGTCAATCATACCTTGTTTTTTGCATTGTTAGGGGCAAACGATGCTGATCTCTCGGAAGAATCCAGCGATGAAGAGGATCCAGGGTTTCTATTTTCTAACGATTTTGTGATTCTGGATGAAGCGCATACCATCGAGCACGTCGCCGCGACGCAACTTGGTTTACGCGTGAGTCAAACAGGGCTGAAATTCGACTTGCTACGCTTGTATAATCCGCGCAGCAAAAAAGGCTTACTGAAGAGCTATCGCAAAGCCTCCGTGATGAAAGCTGTGGAGCATGTCATTGATGTGACGGATGGATTTTTCGATCAAGTTTCCGAGCAAGTTCGCTTTGGAGAGGCGTCACGAGAGTCACGCGTACGCCGCCCGGGATTGATAGATAATATCCTCGCCGCTCCCTTGCGTGAGTTGTGGAATGAGATCGATACTTTAGCAGAAGATGTCTCGAGCGATGCCTCGCGTGCCGAATTGCAAGATGCTTCTCGGCGTTTGCGTGAGGTGCATGGAAGTATCAAAACTTTTCTCGATCAGGAAGATGAGGGGCAAGTGTATTGGGTCGAGCGCGGCGGACGGGAAGAAATCCAATATTCCCTGCATGCCGCACCAATCAAAGTGGCGGAAAAACTGCGACGATTGCTTTTTCATCCGCGAAAAACATGCATTATGACCAGCGCCACACTCGGCGTAGGTGACCCTTCCCTCGGCTGGTTTAAAGGACGCGTGGGAGCCGAAGGGGTGCGCAGCATGAGCATCGGCAGTCCCTTCGACTACGCCAAGCAGATGGCTGTGCGCATTTTCCGCGATATGCCAGAGCCGAATCATCGGGACTATGCGAAATCTCTTGCCGCCGGAATTCGCATCGCCGTGGATGTTACGAAAGGGCGCGCCTTTGTGCTCTTCACTAGTTACCGCACTATGAAAGAATGCGCGGCCCAGCTTGAAGCATACTTCCGCAAACGCGGATGGAAATTACTCATACAAGGCGGCAATCTCACACGGAATAAAATGCTGGAAGAATTTCGCAACGACGGTAATGCTGTCTTATTTGGCGCGGAGAGCTTCTGGACGGGAGTCGATGTGCCGGGCGATGCCTTGCAAAATGTCATCGTCACCCGCCTGCCCTTTGCTGTCCCAGATCATCCGCTGACTCAATCGCGCATCGAAGCGATCGAGGCCGATGGCGGTAATGCATTCATGGAATATAGTGTGCCAGAAGCCATTTTGAAAATGCGCCAAGGCGTGGGCCGACTCATTCGCACCGCGACGGATCAAGGCTTTGTTCATATTCTTGACAATCGAATTCTCACAAAACGATACGGGAAAAATTTCCTACAAGCCCTGCCGAATGCACCGGTAGAGCACATTTCGTTAGAAAATCGCTAAGTCATCCTTGCATAAATCCGCTTGGCATAATTCGGGATAAGGCATACAACTCACTTGCATGCCGCTTGAATTAGAACAAACACTCGCATCCCAAGCCACTCTTGAGGGAACATCTCTCCATACTGGTGAAAAAGTCACTCTTACCATCAAACCAGCTCCAGAGGGTCATGGGTTCAAGTTCCGCCGCATCGATTTACTAGACCAACCGTTTATCGATGCCGATGTCGATAAAGTAAAAACTGTAGAACGCGCCACAACATTGGCGGAAGGGTCTGTCAAAGTTCACACCGTCGAGCATGTGATTTCTGCGCTCACAGGCATGGGGGTCGATAACGCCATCATCGAAATGGATTCCAACGAACCGCCCATTGGTGATGGTTCCTCCAAGCCCTTCGTCGATCTCATCAAAAAGGCTGGCATCGTAACTCAGACAGCTCCGCGAAAAATTTGGGAAATCCGTGAACCAATTCACCAAGAGACGGGCGATGGATGCATGATCACCATCGTACCCAGCAAAACCTTTCGCGTATCTGTGACGAACGTAGGTCCAGATGGACGTTTCACCCAGTATTTTTCCTCTGAGGTGAATCCCACTACCTACGAAAAAGAAATCGCCCCTGCCCGCACCTTCGTCTATTACGAAGATGTCAAACCGCTTCTCGATAAAGGTCTCATCAAAGGCGGTTCCTTAGAGAACGCCGTCGTCGTCCGTGGTCAAGAAGTTATGTCAAAAGAAGCACTTCGCTTCTCGAACGAATTCGCCCGCCACAAAGCTCTCGATGTAATTGGCGACTTGATGCTTAGCGGCAAAAGAATCCTCGGCCATGTCATCGCCGTCAAACCCGGTCACGGGCCTAACACCACCATGGCGGCCACCCTCAAGCGCGAATACGCCCGCATGCGCTCCATGGTGCCGCCCATTAACATTCCTCTTGGCGAAGCAGTTCTCGACATCAATGATGTCTTAAAAATCCTCCCTCACCGCTATCCATTCTTACTTGTTGATCGCATTGTTGATTTTGAAGGCGATGCCAAATGCACCGGCATTAAAAACGTCACCATTAACGAACCATTCTTCCCTGGACACTTCCCCGGTCACCCCGTTATGCCTGGCGTTTTGCAACTCGAAGCTATGGCGCAAGTCTCCTCTGTCCTCATGCTGAGAAAACCAGAAAACCAAGGGAAAATTGGTTACTTCATGAGTGCCGATGGCGTTAAATGGCGCCGTCCCGTCTTGCCAGGAGACACACTTTTCATCGAGGCGGAAGTCATCAAAATCCGCGGCTCCATTGGGCAAACGCGTTGCCGTTGCCTCGTGAATGGCGAAGTCGTTTCCGAAGGAGAACTCAAGTTTGCGTTGATTTCGAACTAAGTTCTCAAGCACCATCGAACGCATTCTATCGCTAGCAAATTGTCGTAGAGAAAGTATTTTCTTTTTCGCAGAAAATTGCCACACTTGCTGCATGAGCGAGCATTCACCCATTCATCTACAGCACATCATCCTGATTGGATTCATGGGCTGTGGAAAATCCACCATCGGCAGAGAACTGCATCAAAAACTTGGGATTCCACTCATCGATACCGATGAAGCCATCGAACATAAATGTGGCAAGTCCATCTCGAACATTTTTGCCGAAAGCGGTGAGGAAACCTTTCGAGATCTGGAAACGGAATACCTGCGTGATTGCCTAACAAACCTAACAAGCTCAAGCATCATTTCCACCGGCGGTGGCATTATTTTACGAGAGGAAAATCGCGAAATACTCAAACGCCTCGGCTACGTCGTCTGGTTGAAGATCGATGCCATCAACGTCTATCAACGCACGAAAAAAAATCGTAGCAGACCCATTTTACAACAACCGAATCCGAAAAAAGTCATCGCTGATCTCATCGAACTTCGCTCACCATACTACCGCGAGACGGCGAATCTCACGATCAATATTTCCGGTCTCGATCGCTACGAAATCACCACCGGCATCATCGAGAGCGCACGCTATTACTACAGCCAACAAGCGCAGTGAACGATTCTACGCAACTCCTCGACTTCGTCCGCCACACCGCCACCGACCTCGGCTTCAATGACTGCCGCATCGCCCATGCCGTCCGTGCTAACCATGCCGATGATTTCCTTCACTGGATCGACTACGGTATGCATGGCGACATGGCATGGATGGCACGCGATCCTCACCGCCGCTGTGACCCCCGCGAAGTCCTCCCGGGTTGCCAATCCGTCATTTGCCTAGGCATCAACTATTTCCCCGGCCACGCCGAAACATCGCCGAACTGGCGCATCGCCCGTTACGCATGGAATCAAGACTACCACGAAATTCTATGGGAAAAACTTCGCGCCTTCGATGAACTCCTCAAAACCAAAGGTGGTATCCAACGTTACTACGTCGATACCGGCCCCATACTCGAACGCGATTTTGCCTCAGCCTCCGGCCTCGGTTGGAATGGAAAAAGCACCGTTCAAATCCATCGCCGCTTCGGCACCTGGCTTTTCCTTGCCGAAATCCTCACCACTCTGCAACTCCCCGCCGATGCCCCCGCCGTCGATCACTGCGGTAAATGCACCCGCTGCATTGATTCTTGCCCCACCAATGCCATCACGGCCCCGCATCAAGTCGATGCCCGGCGTTGCATTTCCTATCTTACCATCGAGAACAAAGGCGAAATCCCCCTTGAATTCCGCCGTGCCATTGGCGACCGCATCTACGGCTGTGATGAATGCCTCGAAGTTTGCCCGTGGAATAAATTTGCCGTCACCTCATCCGAGGCAAAATTTCATGCGAATGAAAATGTCTTTTCCATGCAACTGCGCGATTTTTTATCGTTAGATGATCAAACCTTTCGCGATTTATTTCGCAACTCCCCCATCAAACGCATCAAGCGCCATCGATATCTCCGCAACGTCTGTGTCGCCCTCGGCAACACCGGCACACAAGATGACCTCCCCGCTCTATCCATCGCCGCTACTGACCCTGATCCCCTCATCGCCACACACGCCATCTGGGCGATAGAGGAAATCAAGCAGCGCGCCAATAAGTATTTACTTTAGAACACGCTGCTTCCGCACTTCCAGCATCAAAAACATAGGAAACTCCTCCGCTGCCGTATGTTCTGCATCGCTGCGCGGACCTTTTTGTGATCGCCGGTGGCTCAGCAATTCTTCGCAACCACTTAGCACCAACCCACAGCGCGCCATTGTCTCAATGATGGTTCCAAAAGATCGATGATAGAAAATCGTTTGTTCACTCGCCGCCTTTCCAGGATGGGTGGTAATGACAATTTCCCGCTCTTTTGCATAATGATCCACGCGGCGATATTGCAACTGATTTTCCACATCCCACCCCCAATGCGTGTGTTGCGGAACGCGAAAACACGGATGCATCATCACGATGTAGGCCGCACCATGTTGTCCCATCGATGCGAAAAGATTGGCGCATAAGCCATGCAGATTTTTCACATCATGAATGGCTAACAGGCACATTACAAAATCAAATGATCCATCCGCCCACGCGCCCGCCTCACTAGCATCGGCTTGTAGGTAGCGGAGTTTTTTTGCTGCTTTAGCACGCTCGCTCGCGGCGGCGATCAATTGCGGACTAGCATCCACTCCAAGAACTTCCTGCGCACCAGCTTCTAACAAAATTCGACCTAGAAATCCTTGGCCGCAGCATAAATCTAATAGCCGTTTCCCACGTAGATCTCCGAGTCTTTTCATCAATGCCGGAACAATGACATGCTGATGGTAATCACTCCCCTCGTGGCCTACTAACTTTTCATACCACTGCGCCACATCATCCCAACCGAGATTTTTTTCGCTCGGTGCGGTAGGTTTTTTTTTCGCGACCTTGCTGCGCACCACATCGGCTTTCGGCTTCATTTTTTCCCAATACGGTATCCCGCCTTTACGATTACTTTTTCCGTCTAACGGATTTCGATTACTCTTCATATTTTTTTATTCCATGGAAATATTTCTGCGGCCCTGCATGGCTCGTAGCAAGGTCAGTTCATCAGCATGTTCCAGCCCGCCCCCCGCTGGCAAGCCTTGTGCAATGCGCGTGATCTTGCAGCCTTTATCTCTCAACTCTTCTGCCAAATAATGCGCCGTCGCATCGCCTTCCACATCGCAGCCAAGGGCAAGAATCACCTCCATCCCCGGCCTTGCTCGCGTTAGCAATCCTGCAATTCGCAAGTCCGATGGCGTAACATGATCCAGCGGCGACAATTTTCCTCCTAGGCAATGATAGCGACCACGAAATGCCCCTGATCGCTCGATGGGTAGAACATCGGTCGGCTGCTCGACTACACATAAAATGTCTTCTTCTCGACCCAAAGCTAGGCAGCAAGGGCAACCATCCTGCGTCGCAAAAAATCCACAAACATCGCACAATACCACATCCGCCGCTGCATGAGACAGCGCGCCCGCTAGAGCAATCGGATTCGCCTTTTTGCTTTGCAGCAGCCAAATCGCAATCCGCTCCGCACTGCGCGGCCCCACACTGGGCAAGCGTTTTAATTCCGCCACTAAATTTTTTACCGCATCAGGATAATCAAGTATCGCCATACATTACGCCTCACCTCCTTTCTCTCCATAAGAGACTTGTTCACAAGGCAGTCGATGCCGCGAAGCATAGATCATCGCGCATAGGCCACTCCAAAAACCCGCCACCAATGTCCCACTCGGCGGTACTACCCATGAAGCCAGCACCAAAACTGGAAACCATACCGCACATAAAAACATCATTCCCCACCAAATCACCCACTTTCGCCACATCGCTGGACAGTGCAACATCAAGGCTGGCACCACATACGACATCCAACCGAGAAAACCATATTCCACCCACAGCGGGCTCTCCCGCAACCCCTCGCCCAATCCACTCCACCATTGCCTCACGCCAGTATCTACCGTTTGCAATACCCCCATTTGCCGAAGTCCCATTACAAAACCAAAGCTCAACGTACCTATCATCAATATCACCCCTCCCATCTGACCACTCGGCCTCTTCTTCGCATCAACTTCCGTCACGCGCAAAACCTAGCGGAATTTTTCTTTCACTTCAACATCGATTACCAAACCCTTACAAAACAGTGTAATTTTGTCACAGCGCGACAAATTGACACATCAATAGTGACAATCTGTCATCAAAGTCCAAACTCCGCAAAGAATAAAATCATTGAAAAACCAATAAATTCACTCTTGGCACGCATTATGCCATAAGAAATCCGTCTAAACCGCCCACCAAAGGCCTAACCAACAAACACAAACTACCAAAACTACCATGAGCAAAATCCTCGGCATCGACCTCGGCACCACTAACTCCTGCATGTCCGTCATGGAAGGCGGCGAACCCATCGTCCTCGAAAATTCCGAAGGAGCACGCACCACTCCATCTATCGTCGCTTTCACCAAATCCGGCGAGCGCATTGTCGGCCAAGCAGCAAAACGCCAAGCTGTCACCAATCCCAAAAACACCATCTATTCCGCCAAGCGACTCATTGGCAGAAAATTCTCCGAACTCACCGAGGCCGACAAGCGTATGCCCTACAAAATCGTAGCCGCATCAAATGGCGATGCCCACATCCAAGTCGAAGTCGGTGGAGAAACCAAAACATACTCCCCACAAGAAATCGCCGCCATGGTTCTCGGCAAGCTCAAAGCCGATGCCGAAGCCAAACTCGGTGAGCCCATCACCGAGGCCGTCATCACCGTGCCCGCCTATTTCAATGACTCCCAGCGCAATGCCACCAAAGCCGCTGGCGAAATCGCGGGCCTCAAAGTTCTCCGTATCATCAACGAGCCCACCGCAGCCTCACTCGCTTACGGTCTCGATAAAAAATCCGATGAAAAAATCGCCGTCTATGACCTCGGCGGCGGCACCTTCGATATCTCCGTCCTCGAAATCGGCGATGGCGTCTTCGAAGTTCTCGCCACCAACGGCGACACCCAACTCGGCGGTGACGACTGGGATAATGCCATCATCAGCTTCATCGTCAGCGAATTTAAGCGTGACCAAGGCATCGACCTCTCCGCCCAACCCGATGCCATCCAGCGCATTAAAGAGGAAGGCGAAAAAGCGAAAATCGCTCTTTCTTCCAGCCAATCCTACGACATCAACCTCCCCTTCATCACCGCTGATGCCAATGGTCCGAAACACATTCAGCTCACCCTCACCCGCTCTAAACTGGAGCAACTCACCGACTCTCTCTTCGAGCGCACTAAGAAGCCCGTCCGCGAGTGCATCAAAGAAGCCGGCATCGATCTCTCAAAAATCGACGAACTCGTTCTCGTGGGCGGCATGACCCGCATGCCGAAAGTCATCGATACCGCCCGCGAACTTGCCGGCAAAGAACCACACAAAGGCGTCAACCCCGACGAAGTTGTTGCTATCGGCGCCGCAATCCAAGGTGGTGTTCTCCGCGGCGATGTCAAAGACGTTCTCCTCCTCGACGTCACACCCCTCACCCTCTCCATCGAGACCGAAGGCTCACGCGCCACGCCGATGATCGAGCGCAACACCACCATCCCGGCGAAAAAATCACAAGTTTTCTCCACCGCGGCCGATAACCAACCCGCCGTGGACATTCGCATCTGCCAAGGCGAGCGCCCGATGTTTGCCGACAACAAACTCCTCGGCAACTTCCGCCTCGACGGCATTGCCTCCGCCCGCCGTGGCGAGCCACAAATCGAAGTCACATTCGACATCGACGCCAACGGCATCCTCCACGTCTCCGCCAAAGATAAGCAATCTGGCAAAGAGCAAAAAATCTCTATCCAAGGCAGTTCTGGTCTCAGCAAAGACGAAATCGAAAAAGCCAAAGCCGAAGCCGAAGCCCATGCCGAAGAAGACCGCAAGCGCGTCGAGTCCGTTGACACCAAAAACAAAGCCGAAAATCTCGCCTTCCAGGTTGAGAAACAACTCGAAGAACTCGGTGACAAAGCCCCCGCCGAACTCAAAGCCGAGCTTGAAGGAAAAGTCACAACAGTCCGCGAAGCGCTGAAGTCCGACGATATCGCCGCCATCAAGAGTGCCAGCGATGACCTAGAAAAAACCATGACCGCCCTCTACAACGCCGCCCAGCAAATGCAAGGCAGCGCCCCGCAACCCGATGTAGAACCCGCCACCGACAATCCCGAGCCAAAACAAGCCAAAGGCAAAGTCGTTGACGCAGAAGTGGTGGATTAATTCCTAGATCAGACTTATCCGCTCTATCAGTCAAATCCACCAGATCCAAACATCAAAACTTTCTACCCTTTCAAGTCATCCCGGCTTGTCTAACCAACAACAAACCAAACAACAAACACAACACATACTATGGCAAACATCAGACCACTAGGACAACGCGTTCTCGTAAAACGCATCGAAGCTGACGCTATTTCCGCAGGAGGCATCGTTCTCCCCGATAGCGCCAAGGAAAAACCACAAGAAGCACTCGTCATTGCCGTTGGCACTGGCGGTCGCGACGACAACGGCAAACTCATCGAGTTCACCGTGAAAGTGAACGACAAAGTGCTCATCTCCAAATACGGTGGCACCGAAGTTAAAATCGACGGCACCGAACACCTTATCATCTCCGAATCCGACATCCTCGGCATCGTTGACTAATTTCACAAACTAGAACTTAACACTTAAAAATACATACTAAAGAATATGCCAGCCAAACAACTCCAATTCGATGAAGCAGCCCGCCACGCCCTCCTCCGCGGTGTAGAAAAACTCGCCCGTGCCGTAAAAGCCACCCTTGGCCCAGCCGGACGTAACGTCATCCTCGACAAAAAATTCGGCTCCCCCACCATCACTAAAGACGGTGTTTCTGTAGCCAAAGAAATCGAACTTGAGTGTCCATACGAAAACATGGGTGCTCAACTCATCCGCGAAGTATCCTCCAAAACCAGCGACATCGCCGGTGACGGAACCACCACCGCAACTGTACTTGCCGAAGCCATCTACAAGGAAGGTCTCCGCAACGTCACCGCTGGAGCTAACCCCATCAGCCTCCAACGCGGGATCATGAAGGCGACTGAAGCCATCGTAGCGCAACTCAAAGCCCTTTCCAAAACGGTTTCGGACAGCAAAGAAATTGCTCAAGTTGCAACCGTTTCCGCGAACTGGGACGCTGAGATCGGCAACATCATCGCCGAGGCCATGGACAAAGTCGGCAAAGACGGCACCATCACCGTTGAAGAAGCCAAAGGCATCGAAACCACACTCGACGTGGTCGAAGGTATGCAGTTCGACAAAGGCTACCTCAGCCCTTACTTCGTCACCGACGCAGAAGGCATGGAAGCCGTTCTCGACAACGCCCTCATCCTCATCAATGAGAAAAAAGTATCGTCCCTTAAAGACATGCTTCCTCTCCTTGAAAAAGTTGCCAAAACTGGCAAACCACTCGTCATCATCGCCGAGGACGTCGAAGGCGAAGCACTTGCTACTCTCGTTGTCAATAAACTCCGTGGCATCCTTCACGTAGCTGCCGTCAAAGCTCCTGGCTTCGGCGATCGCCGCAAAGCCATGCTCGAAGACATCGCCGTCCTCACCGGTGGTAAAGTCATCACTGAAGACCTCGGCATCAAACTTGAGTCCGTGGAACTCAGCGACCTTGGCCAAGCCAAACGCATCACCATCAGCAAAGAAAACACCGTCATCGTCGAAGGCGGCGGATCAAGCGAAGCTATCACCGGCCGCGTCAACCAAATCCGCAAGCAAATCGAGGAAACCACCAGCGACTACGATCGCGAGAAACTCCAAGAGCGCCTTGCCAAACTAGCTGGCGGCGTAGCCGTCATCAACGTCGGTGCCGCTACGGAAACCGAGATGAAAGAGAAGAAAGCCCGCGTTGAAGACGCCCTTCACGCTACCCGCGCTGCCGTAGAAGAAGGTATCGTTCCTGGCGGTGGCACTGCTCTGATCCGCGCCATGAAAGCCGCATCTGACGCAAACTGCTGCTCCACAGCATCCAACGAAGACGAAAAAACTGGTATGGGCATTGTAGCTCGCGCCATCGAAGCTCCTCTCCGCCAGCTTGCTGCTAATGCAGGTCGCGAAGGTGCTCTCATCGTCGAAAACGTCAAAACCAATAAAGAAGGTTTTGGCTACAACGTTGCAACCGACAAATACGAAGACCTCATCGCTTCCGGTGTGGTTGACCCAACCAAAGTTACTCGTAGTGCTCTGCAAAACGCCGCATCCATTGCTGGCCTTCTGCTCACCACCGAGTGCCTCATCGCTGAAAAGCCTGAGAAAGAAAAACCCTCTGCCGGTGGTCACGACCACGACCACGGCATGGGCGGCATGATGTAATCGTGGCGGCGCTTTCCAAGCGCCATACCAAGCACTACATCCAAAATCAAAATCCGCGCTGGCATCCCCAGTGCGGATTTTTTGTATTCGTGGTGGTGGTGTCCTCGCCTCCCATCCGATCAAATCATCAACATTAGGCAATGCGCTTGATAAGCTCAGCCACGATTCCACCTCGGGCGCACGATCTCAAATGGCTCATTCGTGCGGCAATACCAATCAGGCGATGCCATCCGCCCCAACGGATAAAACCCTTTGATGCGCATGGATGAAGGATTAACAAACTCATCTTTTACTTGTATCCTTTTCACGATTCCCAACACGATCCGGTTTTGGCCAATTTCCAAAATCTCATGCAAGACGCACTCCAAAGCCGCTGCCGCCGCTGTGATTCTCGGCACGGCAATGCTTCGACTCGGAGTCGTCATGAGATTTTCCGCATCTACTTCGCTCACGCCATACGGTAGCGCAGCAGACGTGCGCACCATGGATTCTGCCAACGTTTCATCGATGAGATTGACTACAAATTCACCACTGCGCCGAATATTACGAGCCGTATCTTTCGGCGTGCCATCTTCACGGTCACCAGGGCAAAACATTACCATGGGCGGACTGTCACCGACGACATTAAAAAAAGAAAACGGAGCCGCATTGATCGTGCTATTTTCATTCATACTAGTCACCCAAGCGATGGGACGCGGACAAACTAGCGAAGCGAGAAGCGAATAAGCACGCTCGTAATCTTTTCCTGTGAGGTCAAATTCCATGGCAAAAAACTACACTTCTCGCGTTTTCCTTCAATCGATTTTCTCGAAAAGGATAAGACGAAAGAACCGTAGCTCGGCGATGCGATTGAAAAGCGCAGCCACGATTTTTTTACAGAAAAAAATTACAGATTACCTTTCTTCATTTCCGATACCGCATAGTCAGCGGCTCTGGCAGTGAGTGCCATGTATGTCAGTGAGGGATTCTGGCAGCCAGCTGAAACCATCGCGGCACCGTCTGTGCAGAAAACATTTTTGGCACCCCAAACTTGGTTGTGAGAATTGAGGACGGATTCTTTGGGAGAACTTCCCATACGCGCTGTGCCCATTTCATGGATGCCTAGGCCAATACTTGGTTCTTGATTTGTTCCTACAATCCCCTTTGCGCCCATCGCCGCTAACATTTCCAAGGCGTCGTTCAACATGTCCTTACGCATGGCTCGTTCATTTTGCTGAAATTCTGCATCGGCAATGACGATAGGTAAACCCCATCGGTCGGTTTTTTCTTTGCTAAGTGAAATCCGATTATTCGCATAAGGCAGGCATTCCCCAAAGGCGTAGAGATTGATCCCCCATGGGCCAAATGATGTGAGTTGTTTCTTAAATTCGGCGCCAAAGCCATCGATGGGGCGCGTCCATCCTTGGCGCATGCCTTCACCTTGGTAGCCAAAGCCACGCAAGTAGTTGGCGTTGGCAGGTTTCTCCGAGAAGTTGCGGTATCGGGGAATGTAAATCCCCCCGGGGCGGCGGCCATATTGAACTTTGTCAGCGTGGGTTTCCACATATCCTTTGGCTCCAACACCGAGATGATGATCCATGAGATAGGCTCCGAGGCTGCCACTTTCATCCATGCCATTTGGGAAACGTGAGGAGGTAGAATTCATCAAAATCGCCGTTGAGGCAATGGCAGAGGCATTGAGGAAGATGATTTTTGCGAAATACTCCGTTGTCACCATCGTAATTTCATCAATCAGTCTCACTCCGATGGCTTTTCCGGCTTTTTGATCGTAGATGATGGAGTGAACGATCGAGTGGGTGCGTAGAGTGAGATTTCCCGTATTGGCAGCCGCTTTCAGAGTCGCCGCTTGGCTACTAAAATAGGCGCCAAAGGGACAGCCACGGATGCAGAGATTTCGATAATTGCAGGAAGATCGGCCTAGAGCGAGTTGCTCATTCGTAGGCTGAGTGAGATGGGCGATGCGAGCTTGAATGACTTTACGGCCTTGCCATTTATTTTCCACGCTTGACTTAAGATCGAGTTCCGGCGGCGTGAGTGCCATAGCCGGCTGAAAATCGCCATCTGGGAGTTGTTCAAGGCCATCTTTATTGCCGCTGATACCAGCAAATTTTTCCACATAGGAATACCATGGAGCGATTTCATCGTAGGAGATCGGCCATGGGATGGATATGCCGTCTTTGGCGTTTGCCTCAAAATCCAAGGGACTCAAGCGGTAGCTTTGTCGGCCCCACATGATAGAACGGCCTCCCGTGTGATAGCCGCGCATCCAGTCGAAGCGTTTTTTCTCTTCGTAGGGATGGTCTTGATCATCGACAAACAAATGCCCATGGGATGGCTTAACCGTGTAGCCGGTGCGATTTTGCTTCGACTGCTGGGCAAGCATTTCCCGGGAGGATCGGTTCATCCATTGCAATTCCCAAGGCGCTGACTGCATCGTTTTATAATCGGCGATGTGATCGAGCTTGTGTCCACGTTCCAGAACCAGTGTTTTCAGGCCTTTTTCGCACAATTCCTTCGCCGCCCAGCCGCCGGATATACCAGAGCCGACGACGATGGCATCATAGGTATGTTCCTTTGTTCCTTTGGTATTGAGATTCATAAATGATAGCGGTTTTGTTAGGGTAAAAGTTAGATCGAATAAGCTTTCATGCCTGGTTCTAGCGGCAGATCCGGTACCCATTTCGCGGGAATGGGTAGGAAATTGAAGGCTTGCGTGGCGCCGACTTCAGAATTGACGTAGCAGAATTTGGTGAGTTCTTTGAATTGCTGGAGAAACAGTTTGCTCGGGTTGGTCTTCTTTTTGGTGAGTGTTAGATTCTTTTTCTCCTCTTTGTCATAGGCAGTAAGAAAAGCGACTTGGTCATCTGGACTTAATTGATCGAGACTTTTTCCATAATCTTTCGCACAGCGCATCATAATGGCGGCTAATCCATCGACGATGATTTTTTGATCTTCGGGTTCTAGGCAGTCCTTCACGATCACCTCAATCCAGCCTGGAACACCGGCATCGATGGCACCGGGCGTATCCGTTTTCGGGATGATGGTCTCAGCGAGTATGGCCACTTGTTGCCGCTGCGCAGGGCGGAAAAATGTTAGATCGGATTCTTGGTAGCTTTCGCCGATTCTGGCGAATACGGAATTTGGTAAGGCGACACTCCCCCCCAACGCTGCTGCCATGACTTTTAGTAATTCTCTTCGCTCCATGATTCTTAGCTCAATTTATGCACAAGTGATCTACATGCGAGGAAAAAATGCATCTCTGTTTGTCAGCAAGGAAAGCGTGCAGGGAGAGAGTATCTGTTCATCTAAAACACCTAGTGAATTCAAGTCTAGCAAAACGTCTCAACTGTAGCATGACAGTGTCAATTTTGCATAATTTTCGTATTCAGGGTTTATTCCATTTACAAATAATTAGGATTCTTAGTATAACCATCTCGCGATGAAACAAACATTCATTTTCAGATCCTTCACTCAAGGCTCTTCAAGGCTCTTCAAGGCTCTTCAAG
>CAMAYN010000079.1 GCA_945862285.1 Akkermansia muciniphila
CCGTTGAGTTCGAGCATTCCTTGCGGCACCGCCGTTTGCCATTGCTCGATCTGATCACTGTGAGAAAAAAGGGCACGCGGCACACGGATGGCGAGGTTGGAACCATTTTCCCATGCGGAGTATTCGGATTTTGAAATGGGCTGAACAAGTGTGCCGACGTTAGCAATCGCGGCGACGCGTTGTTGTCCGGCAAAGAGGCCTGTCCCCGTGGCCATTTGATGAAGTCCCACCATGGACGGATGGAAGCCGAAGTCGGATGAACTACCATTGAGCTGAAGCAATGCCGCGCGGTTGATCGCTAGCCCGCCATCGGTTCCGAAGGCACCACGAGTGGCGGCGTAGGTATTGTAGCGCGAGGTTTCGTGCGGCACGAGCATTTGAAAAGAATCAATGCCACCACTGAGAAAGAGACAAACGAGGGCTTTACTATCGGTGCCGCTGCCGAGCGGATCAGCGGCAGCATGGTTAGCGAGTTTTAAATTAAGCAGTGTATTCAGAATGGTAGAAGAACCAAGCGCGGCGCAGTTAAACTGGCGAAGGAATCTGCGGCGTGAGATGTCGGTGGAGTTCATAACAATGGGAATTTTTCGATAGATTTTTACCGTTGAATGGCACCTTCGGGGCAGGTGCTGGATACGAAAATGGTGAGTTGAACGCGTTGTAGGAGGTCGTTCGCGGGGACTTGGGAAAGCATAGTCACGAGGTTGGCGCGGGTCGCAGCAGTCATGGATCCGCCACAGAGGAGAAGGTTGGCGCGGTCGATGAGTTGGGCGGGATTCCCAGCAACTTCAAGAAATTCCTTATAGTCGGGATTGTAGGAGTAAGTATTCCACATGCTCAGACCATCAATCGTATTGTTCCATAGCTGATTCACGAACGAAATGCTGGTGGAACTGTTAGTGATCTGGAAGGCCGAGCCAGCGAGGCGGTTCTGCGAAAGTAGTCCAGGGGCGCGATAGTCGGGACGGTAGAAATTAAAGACGCTAGGTGCATTTCCCGGTGATTGCAGTGCGCTGTCGTAAAAGCCACCCCAATCCCACCAATGGAGGTCGGTGTGGCGGGCGAGATTGCCGATGCGAGCGATCGCCATGGCACGATGCACGGGGTCTTTTAATCGACCGAAAGAAGTCGAACCGATTGACCAGCGTACATCGCGCGCTTCTGGATCAAGGAGAATGGCTTTCACGACTGCTGCTAAATCACCGCGTGTGCCGTTGCCGTTGTTCGCAAAGACGGCAGCAATCCGAGCAACATAAGCAGGGCTGGGATTGCTGGTGACAAGGTATTGGATGAGCTGTCGGCTGATGAACGGCGCAGTATTGGGATGATTAAGAAGGAAATCGAGAGCGTCATCTACATCGCGCTGGGCATTCGCTTCGGTCTCGGCTCGTGCAGGAATTTGTTGCATGCCAAGCAGCAACTTTGCTCCGAAATCATGCTTCTCTGGCAGGATCGACATCGGAACAGTGTAGCTTTCATCGCCGTTTTCGCGATTCCAGTAACTGCCACCAAACCAGAAACCGGTAAAAACACGGGCGAGTTCCGTGATGTCACCATTGTCATAGGTGGGGATGAAATTTCCGTTTACAGCCTTGCGCGTGCCATCGGGATTGAGTTCCCAAAGCCCTATGGTAAAAAGCTGCATCAATTCACGGGCGTAATTTTCATCAGGGAATTGATTGATCTCGGGTCGTGCCTTTTGGTTGCCGATATGACTGAGGTAGCGCCCCATAGCGGGATGACGAGTGACTTCGCGGAGAACATCTCGATAGTTTCCAAGTCCATGGCGAACAAAAATATCATAGTAGTCAGTCATGCCAATGGTACGATTCTCTAAATTTCCATCGCGCTTCGAAGTGACGAGAATTTGACTGAGAGCAAAGGCAACGCGTTGACGGAGTTGATCATTGCCACGGATCGCCGCCCGAGCAAAGGCGGTAGGTGTGTTGTTGCCGTTCAGATTGAGATCATTATAACTGTAGCGAGCATTGAGCCGTGGACCGCGTAAATCCCGGAGCATCTCCTCCATCACTGGGCGGTGGTAGGTGGGTGCTTGATTCGTCAATTGATCATCGATCCATGCGCTAAAACCGAGGGATTGCACACGATCAATCTCGGCGAGCGTAGCGCCAAATGAGGCTTGCTGGAGGAAACGTGCAGCCTGTGGTCGGGTGACTTGGGCAGTCGGCGCGCCATCCATGTTTCCTCGCACTCGTTCGGTGAAAGTCGTCAGATCGCCAGAAATACTGCCAGTAACATTTCCTTGCGCATCGAGAGTCAATGAACCCGAGCGTGTACTATCACGGTGGAACGGATCGAAGCCAAGAAAAAGCTCATCCCAATCCGCCACGCCATCACCATCTGAATCGCGATCTTTGGTTTCCAAAGTAAAAAATGCCGAAGGAGCTGAGATGTATTGGCCTACGATGCGTGCCGTATCCGTACTCCCATTGGAGACCACGGACGGTGAAAGCGTTTGCCAAGCTGTTAGATCGGTAGAGCGTTGCAGTCGTTGGCGTTTTCCAGCACTGCGCGTCCATGTAATGAGTGCATCATTGCCGGATTTTTGCATGGCAATGGCGATGCGAGAAAGTGGATCAAATGGGTCAGTGCCCCAAGCCGCTTCTGATGCATTGGTAGCGCCATCGCCATCGGCATCGGCATTTGCTGTTAGACCTGTGGCATGAAAGCGTAGCTCCCAAGCATCGGCGAGTGAGTTGTGATTAAAATCATTTCCATAATAGCCCGTGCCACCCGCGAAGGTGGGGCGAATATTGGCGAGCAAAGGATTCGATCCCTCTAACCGCTCGATTCGATCATCAATGCCATCACCGTCGGTGTCAAAACTGCGAGGATTCGTGCCAGCGAGAAACTCGTCGCGATTGATCAAGCCATCATCATCCGCATCTTGCAGCGCATCAGCAGCGGATGACGGATTCAGACTATGGGAAATTTCCCAGGCGTTAGGCATACCATCGTTATCGGAATCAAGGGCGTGAGCGTAGTCCGGTAGCGTCTCGAGTGGTGCAGGAGAAAAGAAAATTTTCATACCATCTTGGATTTCGATGGTAGGTATGCCGAGAACATCGTCCTCGTTTTTCCACGTAGCGGTTCCGGCTTCGACGTTGGCAGTGGCAACGGATGAATTGACGATGCGCGAGACAACGACGGCATTGCGAGTGATATTAAAAATCTCAAAAGTCAGAGTCCAAAGATTCGCCACTCCAGCATTGCGCGTGGCTAGCACACGAAAGCGCAGTTGATCAGAGATGTCGGCATTGCCATACCCACTAAAACCTAGGGCGGATTTCAAATCGCTGCGAGGTGAATTTCCATCGACGAGGTAAAGATTCGTAGTAGGCCCCGACGAACCGCTAAAGGCAAAGGCACGAAATGACTCAAACTGATAGGTGAGAGAACCACGAACGTTGAGTAGTCGAAGATCGAACGCGCGTTCATTGTTTGAGTTCGCATTTTCCACTTGAAGGGAAAGCAATGTATCATCCCATCCACTGCCGCCTCCTTCGGCACCGGAGCCATGATCCCAAACGATTTGCACAGGATCTAATTTCCATTCCCATTGGGGCGATGGCGTGGATGAATAAACGGGCACCCACCCCGTGAAACCGGCGGGGTTGGCTGTGGGTGGCATGCCAAGATGGTGTTCGATGCGATCAGAAATCCCATCGCCATCCGAGTCAGCGAGTGAGGGATCGCTGGGTAGGGTGGCGTGTGCTTCTGCGGAGTCGCTAAGACCGTCGCCATCGCTATCGACGCTAAGAACATTCGCCGCCGGTTCTTCGCCGTCGGCTAGACCATCGCCATCCGTATCAACGAGCCGTGGATGAGAACCACGTTGAAATTCTTGTAAATTTGTTAGACCATCGCCATCGGGATCAGCGCCTGCGGTGGCGGCATTTGCAGGTTGAAGAGAGTATTGCATTTCATACCAATCGGGAATGCCCGAGGCATCCGCATCCAGCATGGCATCGATGATTTGAATGCCATGCAATCCGAGATTCCAATTTTCGAAATTGTGCAGATGCAGCGTAAAAGATGAACCCGTGCGTTCGGTGTAGCGAATGACATTTCCATACGGATAGGGCATATCATCTGTGGGATTGGGAACCATAACCCAGGATTTCTGTGGAGGTGCAGTGAACGTGCGGAAGCGGCGTAGGGTGGCGGCTTCTGCGTTCAATTGCACCGTTGCCGTTTGCCCATCATAGTTGGCACCCACATAGGCGAGAATGTGATAATGGGAAAAAGGGATGCCGCTAACTGTTAGAGAAATGGGTGTGGACTGAACGGCGCGTAAATAGCCATTCATCAAGGATTGCTCTGGATTACCGTTACTGCGCGTGGAGTCACTGCTATCAGAACTCCACGAGAACGACATACCGGGAACGACAATACCATTGGCACGGGTCAAGACACCCGCATTGGGCGAAGCTAGGTCGGTAGTGTTACCCGTATTCCGACTCCATGAACGCAAGGCGACGGTATTATTCCAACTCGTTTGCGGCACAACACCCGCTATGGCAGTGGAGGCAAGTGCTCCGGTAGGATCTTGTTCGTTCACAAAGTTGATGCCTATGGCCGCTGCAAAAGCTGTAGGTGTGCTCGCTGCGGATGAAGGATCGGAACCAACTCGTTTCTCCCAGGCATCGGGCGCGCCATCGGCATCTGTATCGGCCAGCGAGGGCGATGATATCGGCGGCGTGAGGGTTTCCTCGGCATCGCTCAAGCCATCGGCATCCGTATCGCTGCGTTGCGGATTGCTACTGGCAGTGCGCTCTTGTGCGTCATTCAAGCCATCACCATCGGTGTCCATTTGGTGCGGATCACTGGAAAAAATCCCGCCGTTGTATTCTTGTAAGGCAGTAAGTCCGTCACGATCGGCATCGATGGCGGCATCCGCATTATTTGTATCGCTAAGACGGAAATCCTCTTCCCACCAACGGGGCAGGCCATCGGCATCACCATCGGCAAAGGCATCGGCATCGACTTCCATTTTCACAAAATCAAACTGAATCCACTCCCACCTACCGCTTGGCGGATTCGGGTTGGTGCGGGTGAAACGAATGGTATTTCCTCCTGCAACTGCCGCCACACTTGAGGCCGGAATATCGATGGTAAAGCGCGTGCTGCGATTGATTCCTGACCGTTGAAAAATGAGAGTATTTCCCCAACGCACCTCCACATTGTGAGAGCCAAAATTTTCTCCTGAGCCAATGCCACTTACCCACGAACCGCCCGAAACGAGTTCGAAAGAAAGCCGCAACCGCGACTGCGTACTCGCTTGTTGCGCCGTGAGTGGAAAATGGATGAAATTCGACGGATTGCCATTGATCAAAGAACGTTCAAAAGCCGAACTTGGTTCGCTATTAGGAACAGTTAACACGGATGTGAGACTATTAAATCCAGCAGCGTATGTGCCTGCGATGTAGAAATGATCATCGCGACTGGGATTCGTGCTGGCATTGTAAAGTGGATCGCCAACGAGGCGAGTCACGAGCCCGGGAGCCGAGTTACCTGTGCTATTTTCTTGGGAAAATTCGGCAACGGGATTATACGGATTGGCAAAAGGATCATCATCGGCACCGATTTGCCAAAGCAGCACAGGCGCAGCACAGGCCATGGAACCGGCGATCTGGAAAATGGTAAGCAGAGAGAACCATGCGGTGAGGCGATAATGTTTCATACAATACAGGTTTATTTAGAATGCAAGCATCCTAGTAACTCGATCGATGCCGTCAATGGAAATCGCTTCATCATGAATATTTTCGCTATCAAAGATGCTCTACCAGTATCACCTATTCTTGACCAGAGACACGTGTCAGCATCGCAATGACTCTCTGTCAGCTTGGCTTTGCATAGAACGTGTAGAATGCCCCAGCAGCAAAAAAGGTTCCATCTTCATGGGACTCCATCATGTGCCGACTCCATGCGTCAGCCTCAGCCGGGGTTAAGATGCCAAGTGTCGGGATGAGGCGAGAGAACCCCTGAACACTCGAAAGCCAATAATCTCCTTTGCCACACTCTGAGATCACCTCTGCATCATGTGCGGTTAACTCATAGCCCGCTTGCTTTAATAGAGTGGGCAGGCGACGACAAATGTCTGGATGAGTTGCTATGGCCGATGTCAAAAGGAAGTCAACACAGCGAGTCGTCTCGTAGTCAGGCTGCGCGTAGGTGGTGCTCGCATGATCTGCGTCAAATACAATGAGCTGGCCATCGGGCCGCAGCACTCGCCTTGCTTCTGCGAGAATGCACACTGGGTCAGGAACGTGACTTAACAACGTATGCATGATGATCGCATCAAAATACTGGTCGGGATAAGGCAAGACCCCTGCCGATAGATAATCCCATTTGATACGAGAGTCTCCAGCGAGCCGAGCTGCCTCCTTTAGCAGTTCCGAACTCACATCGGCCCCATGTAACGTCGAATCTGGATGCAAAACCTTATCGAGTTGCCGCGTCACAACTCCCGTTCCACAGCCAAGATCAAGCACAACTAAAGGCTTTTGCTTTGGTAAATTTGCGACATATTTGGCAATCATCCGCGAAAAACCAATATGTCTGCCGCGCTCCTCAAGGCGGGTCATCATGGCTTGGATCGTGGAAGCAGCCTGAGCGTCGGGATTTGTGTAGGGATCGGGCATCTCGAAAATAGTGAAGGTTCTCTGCCGATTGTCTAACTCATTTATGGCGGGGAAGAAAGCCTGAATTCAAACTACAAACAAATCTGAAATATTGCGATGCGCACGTCTCCTCAACCGTCGCTCCGGTATTCTTTGTGCATACCCTCAGGGCGGATTCAGAAAATGATTTTACCTTAACGATTTTCGACTAAAGTCATCTCCACTGACGATGGCTATAGGGCAGAGGTATTGCGAAATCGATTTTACGAAATTTTTTTGAGACATTTCTCCCATCAGCGTCGTGATCTATACTGAAGTGCATGATATGAACCAAATAACGGATGCCGAACTGCTGAAGGAATTCTCCCTCTACGGCAGACATGCCGCGTTTCGCACACTCGTACAGCGCCATGGCCCGATGGTGCATGCGGTCGCTTTGCGAGTTTTATCCAATCATCACGACGCGCAAGATGTCACCCAAGCGGTGTTCCTCGTGCTAGCGCGTGAGTCTGCCAAACTTTGCGGCAATCCCTCGGTAGCTGGATGGCTCCATACGGTAACGAGGCGCGCTGCGCTGGATGCACATAAGTCTCGGGAAAGTCGCATGCGTCGTGAAAAAATAGCTATGAAAGAAGAATGGAACAGCACATCGAGCACGTCGCTCAGCACCGGTTTCAGCCGCGAAGTCGATGCCGCATTGGCACGTCTGCCAGATCGCTATCGCCTGCCGTTGGTGCTATTCCATCTTGAAGGAGCATCCTTAGAAGCGGTAGCTCAACAGCTCAATCTCCAGCCATCTACCCTGCGCACCCGTCTATCACGAGCCCGCGACATGCTGCGCCAATCCCTTGGCCGTCGCGGCGTGGAAGTTGCTTCTGTGGGAGTGCTTACAGGACTTTTTTCTTCGGAGGCTCAATCCGCCATTTTCTCTCCCACACTCATGTCGCAGGTGCTCGATACAGCAACCAGTGGTGGCGTCGGTGCCACTTCGAGCATCAATGAACTCGCACGCAATATCACCAAAGCAAACATCTCTACTACCGCAACCATCACTACCACACTTGTATTTATGAAAACGAAAATAACCGTCATATCGGGCATGATTGTCCTCATCGCCGCCATTGGAACCACCGCCACAATCATTCAAAAAAAGGATGATCATAACGAAAAGATTTCACCTACCTCAGCAAACCTTACTCAGACGAATTCGTTGAGCGATTTTGACGAGAAGCGCACGAAAACACGAGCCCGAGGCACAAAAAATAAACAAAGTATCGACGAGGCGGATCACGCATTGATGAGTTTTGATTTAACCCCTTTGATGGGTAGTAAAGGAAAGGAGGAAGAAGAATGCAAAGACGCCTTGTTTACGCTACTAGACAGCATACCCGAATCGTACTTCGGCACTCTATTGCGTCGTATGCGCGAGCGTAATGCGGTCGAGGCAAAATTAGCCGAAGATCAGGGTAAGCGTTCAGGATATATACAGAATGAACTATTTCATTTCATTCGTGAAATGGCGATCTATCGGGAATGGGGCAAGGTTAATTTCGATGCAGCGCTCGCCGATCTTTCTCAGATCACCGATGAAAAAACGCACCTAAAAGCGCTAAGCAATGTATTTATCGGTGCTATGGATAACGATCCACATTCGACAATCACCAAAGCCGTCACCATGGAAATCAATACGCCTGGTGAATTCAGTGACGTGCAGCGCACCAAGATGATTGACAGCATGTATGACTATTGGACAGAAACCGATCCAGCCAGTGCCGTGGAATGGGTGAAACAATCGACATTTCCAAAAGAACGCCGCGATCAATGGATCAGTGACGGGCTTCGAGAATGGCAAAAGACCGATCCCACCGCAGCCGCAGCATGGCGAGCACGAGAGGGGCAATGAAGCTTCCCTGCACCAACGCAATCTTACGGCATGTTTTTTTCCTAATGCCTTGGTGCAATCCAGAGCTGCGAGTGGATTGTCGAATCACCGAACATTCTCATTGTCCACAAACAAAATCTAATCCTAGCGAATTGCCCAAAATCGTGCTTCATGCCTTGCTAGTTCTGCGATTTTTTTGCAAACTTCCTCCATGCTTTCTTGGAACGAGATCAAAAGCCGCGCCATCGCCTTCTCCCGCGAACAAAAACACACACGGTCAGAAAGCGGCGGCAGCCAATCATTCTGGAACGAATTTTTCGAAATCTTCGGCATCAAACGCCGCACCGTCGCCTCCTTCGAGGAACCCGTGAAAAAACTCTCCGGCACCTGGGGCAAGATCGACCTCTTCTGGCCCGGCCGCGTCCTCGTCGAACAAAAATCTGCTGGCCAAAATCTCGATAAAGCTCACGCCCAAGGCATGGAATACATCCGCGGCCTCGTCGATTCCGGACGCGAAAAAGAAGTCCCCCGCTGGCTCATCGTCTCCGATTTCCAAAACATCGCCCTCCACGACCTAGAGCCCGAACTAGACCCCGATCTTCCCCTGCTCAAGCGCCAGCCGCCCTCCGTCATCTTCCCCCTCAGCGAACTCCACAAACACATCCGCCGCTTCGCCTTCATCCCCGGCTACAAACAACAAAAACTCAACCCCGAGGACCCCGCCAACATCGAGGCCACGGAGATCATGTCAAAACTCCATGATGCGCTCCACGCGGGCGGCTTCTCTGGGCACGATCTCCGCGTCCTTCTCGTCCGCCTACTCTTCTGCCTCTTCGCGGAAGACACCGGCATCTACAACCAAAAAGAATTTGAATTCTTCCTTCGTGATCGAACCGTAGAAGACGGTTCAGACACCGGCCCCAAGCTCGCCCGCCTCTTCGATGTGCTAAACACCCCAGAGGATCAACGCCAAGCCAACCTCGATGAAGACCTCGCCGCCTTCCCCTACATTAACGGTGATCTCTTCGCCGAACGCATTTCCTTCGCGGACTTCAATCCGAACATGCGCAAACAGCTTCTCGAAGCCTGTTCCTTCAAATGGGAACGCATCTCCCCCGCCGTCTTCGGCTCTCTCTTCCAAGGCGTCATGGATGCCACTGAGCGACGCCAGATCGGTGCCCATTACACTGCCGAAAAAAACATCCTCAAACTCATCCGCCCGCTCTTTCTCGATGAACTCCGCGCCGAGTTCGATGCCGCCCGTGCCGATAAATCCACCCGCCGCCTCGCCCGCCTTGAGGCACTACATCAAAAACTCAGCAAGCTCACCTTCTTCGACCCCGCCTGCGGCTGCGGCAACTTCCTCGTCATCACCTACCGCGAGCTCCGCCAGCTCGAACTCGAAATCCTCCTAGAAATCCACCGCAACGAGCTCAGCGAAACCCAGCACGAATTCTCCTTCGATGTCACCAAGCTCTCCAAAGTCGATGTTGATCAAATGTACGGCATCGAGCTCGAAGAATTCCCCGCCCGCATCGCCGAGGTCGCCTTATGGCTCGCCGACCACCAAGCCAACATCGCCCTCTCCGAAGCCTTCGGCCAACTCTACCGCCGCATCCCCCTCAAAAAATCCCCCCACATCGTCTGCGCCAACGCCTTGCAGACCGATTGGAAAACCGTCCTGCCGCCAGAAAAATGCAGCTACATCCTCGGCAACCCGCCGTTTGTGGGGCATCACTACCAAGGTGCAGAACAAAAAGAAGACCAACGTCGCATCATGGCGAATATCTCTGCCGCTGGTGTGATCGATTTTGTAGCGAACTGGCACATCCTCGCTGCCCAATACATCCAAGGCACAAAAACAGTAGCCGCATTCGTTTCGACAAATTCGATCTGTCAGGGCGAACAAGCCGGATTGCTCTGGTCAGAATTGTTCGGGCGTTACCAAATCAAAATTCACTTCGCTCATCGCACATTCGCATGGGAAAGTGAAGCCAGAGGAAAAGCACATGTGCATTGCGTGATCGTGGGATTTGGCAATTTCGATACGAGTAACAAATTGATTTATGATTACGACTCGGATCCAGCAACAGCTACAATGACAGCTGTAAAAAACATTAGTCCCTATCTCGTAGAAGGGAATGATGTAGCCGTAACAAATCGCACCGTCGCACTCTGTGATGTCCCTAAAATGTCGTGGGGCAACAAACCCACTGACGGTGGACACTTCATCTTGTCTCCAGAAGAACGTGTTGAAATGATAAACAGTGAGCCAGATGCAGCTAAGTTTATTCGGCGTTACATGGGAGGCGGCGACTTTATCAATGGCCATGAGCGCTACTGTCTCTGGCTTACGGATATTGCTCCGAACGAACTCAGAAATCTTCCAATGGTTACAGCGCGTGTGAATGCTGTCAAAGAAATGCGACTTGCCAGCAAAGCTGAATCAACAAGAAAATTTGCAGCATACCCAACGCTCTTTCGACAAATCTCACAGCCAAACTCTGATTATCTCGCAATTCCAGAAGTGTCCTCAGAAAGCCGTGCCTACATTCCCATTGCATTCATATCGAAAGAAGTGATTTGCAGTAATACAGTTCAATTTGTTCCTGATGCATCGGTCTGGCATTTCGGTATTCTCACATCAACAATGCACATGGCATGGATGCGCGAAGTGTGTGGGAGACTAAAAAGTGACTACCGCTACTCAAACACCCTCGTCTACAACAACTTCCCCTGGCCGATGGGCGCCACAGAAGCCCAACGCGCGAAAGTGGAAGAAGCGGCGGGCATGGTTTTGTCTGCGCGGGCGCAATATCCCGCGAGCACCTTAGCGGATCTCTACGATCCCGTGACCATGCCGCCCGCCCTAGCCAAAGCCCACGAGGCGCTCGACCGCGCCGTGGACCGCTGCTACCGCAAAGACCCCTTCCCCAGCGATCGCCAACGCGTAGAACACCTCTTCGCCCTCTACGAACACCTCACCGCCCCCCTAGCCGTTGAGAAGAAGCCCAAACGAATGGCAAAACCCAAAAAACAATAATAAGATCAAACAAATTTCGCGGTCAAAGAGCCGTGCCATCTAGCATTCAAAATAGATAGTTCGAATATGAGAAAGAATTCAAAAAAGAAAAGCGAACTCGGCCACGGCGACCATTGGCAGGCACTTGGTCTGGAAACCCATGATGTGATCGACTATGTCCAATTCCTCCTAGACTTCACAACAAACGATCACGAGTTTCCCGCACCATGGCCGAATCATAAGCACAAAACACTAATCCAATGCGAGGCAACTCAATCGGATCTGATCGTGCAAATTCTCCTTGGTAAAGACGATACGGATGAAACTCTAAATTTACTATCCGCATATCCATCATTCAAAGATCGTTCGAATTGGCTCGTGAATCTGACAAATTGTTCTGATGAATACGGCTCTTATGAAGGCTTGGTAGCGGCCCAAGTGCCGATGGGACATCCGCTTAAATTTTTTGCCATTGATTTCGGTAGTCAAAGACAAGAGTGGAGCAAATTAGGCGTGGCAAAAGTTGCCATGACAGCCTTAGCATTGAGTATTGAACCCTACGCCGCTGAGCCGATGATCATTCGCGAAGGGCCTCGCATTGAGGAGTTGCAAGCGGAACTCAGAGCAGAGGGCAAACACGCGGAAGCCGATGATCCTGATTTGCATCTGACAATAACTATGGATCAATTGCGCACAATATTTCCATCGCATGCAGACCACCATCATGTATTTGGCAGGGTGATTTCTTCAAAAGTCATCAAGGCTGGTTCACTTCCTAGTGGATGGCGTTTGATGGTGGAATGTTTGCCAGATGACAAGGAGAAAAACTACGTTCTGCCCGTGTATGTATTCAAGAATGCTTTGGGAAAATTTCCCCCATTCAAGAAGGGCGATCTGATCGAAGCGACTGTATGGCTACAAGGTCGCTGGGTAGAAGGAGCGACCGAGGAAAATATGGATCTTTGGCAGCAACGGACAAACCAAGATGAGACGGATGAAATTCTCGAGTCGGATCAAATTTGGGACGAACATGAAAAGAACGGCACTGATCCCTTTCAGGATCCTGCATTCATAGCAGCCATTGAAAAAGAGGATAGAACACCGCTTACAGGCTCTCAGTGGAACACACCCTGGGTAAATGAGCTGTTGTATGGAAAAAAATCAGGAAATTGATTCTTCAACTTTTTGGGACACTGTGATTGCATGCGGACAGAAAAAATGCACTATACCGCTCGCCCTAGCCAAAGCCCACGAGGCGCCGGACCGCGCAAACCCGCGCAGAAGTAAAAAATTCTGTTCGTTGCATTATTGTGGTTGAGAAAAAACCACGCAGCACTATTGTGGTTGCACATCAACTACAAACATGAATACACACAAATTTGGCGAATACGCAAAAGACCGACGCATCGCAGCGGGCATGACCCTGCGAAGTTTCTGTCGGGAAATGGAAATCGACCCAAGCAATTGGAGTAAAATCGAGCGCGGCGTTCTCGCCCCACCAGACGATGCGGACTTGCTGGGCAGAATCACGGGGCTCTTGCGACTCAGTGCAACTGAGCAGGTGGAATTCGCAGACCTTGCCGCCATTGCACGCGGTCAGCTTCCCGCCGATCTCAAAGACGAAGAGATACTGGCGAAAATGCCCGCCTTCTTCCGGGCGATTCGTGGACAGGAATACACTGCGGAGGATTTTGAAAAACTCATGAATGGGGTCAAGAAACTCCATCAACCTTGAATCACAGCACATGACTAACACCGAAATCTGGAAAATCGCGGAAGAGCTGCGCGATACTTACGAAACACTGAGGGTAGAAAAACTTCCCTTGGATTTGATTTCCTTTGTGGAACTTGATCTACGCTTGGACTTGATTCCTTACGACGGATTAAAAAAAGATTTCGGTGCTGATGCTGCGATACTAGCAGACTTTTCCGGTCTCTACATTGACGGAGATATTTTCGACAGGATTGATGTGATCCGTGGGCCACAACTGAATCGGTTGCGATTTTCTATCGCGCACGAATTGGGTCATCTATTTCTTCATCGGCAGTCATTTGAAGCTGCGTCCATAACCAGCGCCGATCATTTGCTTGACTGGCTCAACGAACATCATGGACGAAAATACGACTACGAACGTGAAGCAAATGAATTTGCGGGCCGGCTAGTCGTGCCTGTTTCAGTTCTCAAAGATTACTTTGACCGCATGGTTCCCGCGATGGATGCGAAATATGGGCGGCATTCATGGGTTACGAATGCTGAAATCAGGAGTAGCGCAGCCGAATTGATTGCGCCGCGTTTTGGTGTGCATCCTATCGCGATTGAAACACGCTTTGATCGTGAAGGAATCTGGCCATCGCCTTTTTGATCGAATCTCATGGCCACTAGCTCAATCGAATGGACGGAACTCACGTGAAAACCCAACGCGGGTTGCGTATCGTGTCTTCTCGTAACTAACGTAAAGGGGAAGTTCCAACCGCATCAACCGACGCAACCCGCGTTGGGGTTGATGGATGGCGGTGGGCGGATCATCCCAGGGTAGGTCATCGTCCCGATCACCAACCCTGGGCTTTGATCCACAATCCCGTTGGGATTGAATGCATACGGGGAAATGGATTGTTACAGAAAAGATGTCGAACCTCCACTCATCTATCCCAACGGGATTGCGTACCAAAGCCTAGGGTTGCACGACGAATGTCGGGCTACCCTAGGACAAAGCGTAAAAATATTCCCCCAACCCCAACGCGGGTTGCGTATCGTGTCTTCTCGCAACTCACGTAAAGGGGTAGATCCATCCGCATCAACGGACTCAACCCACGCCGAAGAAGCACCGATTGGCGCATGCGGGAATCTCGCAATTGCCAGCCATTGTTTGATACCCAAAGATGGCCAAGCCACTAACTATTTTCCCAATCTAACTTAACTCGCGCAATGAACTCCATCCCAGCTTTGATGACAGTAAAACCTTCTTCATCCACAAAAGGTGTATCGCCAATCAAATTCGCATACCGAAACGCGGTAGCTTCATTCACGCCCGTTTGCTCCATAATCCATTTTGTAAATATCTCGAAGTCTATCATTGTGTAGAAAGTTTGGTCGGATGTATGTGACGGCAGTTCTGGTATGTTGCGCACCGTTGCTGCTGAAGGATTCCTATGGGCGATGGATTTCTTGATCCCGGTAGGGATGGCGGAAATGAGCCGGTGGTGAAACCACCGGTGGACACGCAATCAACCCATTCAGCCCCGGAGGGGCGACGGATTGCCGGGTGTCACGGCAATTGTGAATCGACGATAAGACGGTCGATTTCAAGTGCCCCTGCCGGGGCACAAATGGGTTTTTTGGGAACGGTTCCGGTGGTTTTCACCACCGGCTCATCTCCGATGCCCCTCCCTGGGCGAAGAAAAGGCCGCTGAGCGGGACTACGAAGGTCAAAAAAGTCCGCGCTCCGTTTGCCCACCACTTTCCGTTGCACCCATTTAAAAACACCAAAGCTTACCAACGCATGCCGCTGATGGATTTAAACTGGCTGGAGGTTTGGCCGTATTGGCCTTTGACGCTGACTTTCACGCCATCGAAGCAGGCTTTGAGGCCG
>CAMAYN010000080.1 GCA_945862285.1 Akkermansia muciniphila
CCGTTTCCCCGCAGAACCACAATTCAGAAAAAACTTACTGCAAATTGATGAAGAATCTGCCAAGCCATGATGGGATCATTGAAAGCTGGAAAATTGGCTTTAGCGGGTTTGTTCGCTAGTGCCGTTTTGGTATGGTCGCGCGACACCGCATGGGTTGCCTCCGTTGCGGATACCTTGCCACTGGCCGCTGGTATTCCTCTTGCCGTCTGGTTGGGCGCGCCATGGCAAATCATTCCATTCGACCACAGACCGCAGCTCCCTGCCCTCTGGCCAGTTTTGGCCGGATTGTTATTCTTGGTGGGCTGGAATCTCCCCAGTGTCACCATGCTATCCTTGGCGTGGACCGCGCTGGCTGGCTACGGGATGATGCGATGGTGGAAATCTAGCACCGATCCTGTCGGACTCCTGTTGGTTCTTTTGTTTTCATTTCCATGGATGGTTTTGGAGTGGCCTCAGATTGGCTGGTGGTTTCGCCTTTCCGCAGCGGTTTCCACGGAAGGGTTTTTCCAATTGTTGCAGATGCCGGTCCAACGGAATGGAACGGAGCTCCTGATCCTTGGTGAAATGATCCGTATCGAACCGGCCTGCGCGGGGTGGAATCTTTTACAACTAACTCTTCTGGCGGGGATTACGATTGCTCTGCATGACTTGTCCAAACGTGGCCGATTCCTCTGGTTTCTCTTGCTCTTGCCTTTCCTCGCATGGATGGCAAATTTCCTACGTATTGTGATTCTTTCCGCCTTGTGCCTTTCGTTTGGGGTGATGACTGCGGAGGGCATTTGGCACGGACTTACCGGACTTCTCGTGATCTGTGCTGTGATCGCAATGGCCAAAATGCTGTGCTTTTTCATCGAGCCGAAGTCTCGTATCGTGATCCAACATATCAAAAAATCATGAGTGCCAAATCAGAATTATTCGCCCGCCGGGAAGAGCTGATCGCCTGTGTTTTTTTATCAATGCTTAGTGGCGTACTTTCGCTTCCATCACTGCGCGAGGCATGGTTGCATGATCGCTATGCCGTCGGCGGATGGATCGCATGGCTGATTTGGCTGGCCTCGCTGGCGATCAGCTCTCCTCGACTTCACCGCAAGGCTATGGGAAAAACTATGACATGGATCGTTTTGGCCGCTGCCTTATGTGCGCTGGGTTCGCTCACCTCATTGCGGATTTGCCATCATCTGGCTTTCGCCTGTGCGCTATGCGGAATCGCGGTGCCAGTGAGTTGGGCATGGCTCGCTGCTGTGGGCGTCCTATCATGGCTACCTGCCTCCGGATGGTTTATCAGCCGTTGGCACAGTGGCGGATTGACAGGCTGGGAGCGTCCGGCACTCGCCGCAGCAACTGGACTGGTCTTGTTCCTCTTGATGAAATCAACCTCGAACCAAGAAAAAAAATGAAACCTAAAAACAAACGGAAACTGCTTTTTATTCTCTGCGGGCTCTCCGCCCTAATCGCGCTCGTTTGGCCGGCTTTGCCGATGCTAGATGGTCCTGACCGATTGTCGGCGATGCCTCAAGCGGGGCGCGTGTTTCAATCGCAAACGCTGGAATTCAGCGATGAAGACAAAAAATTCTTGGGCGGTGCTCGCGCCGTGCAACGAATTATCCAGACCCAGCACAGTCCCCCCATCGTGATTAGCGTGATCGATGGCAGTGGCAACCGTCATGCGGTTCATGATCCAAGCTATTGTCTCGCAGGTGGCGGATGGATTATTCGCAGTGAGAAGCAGGTGAATCTTTCCGCAGGGGTAGCGAATTGGATTTCGATGGAAAAAGCGGGAGAGACCATGGAGGCTCTGTGGTTTTTTGATTATGGCGAAACCCAGTTCACCTCTCCTTTTCAATATTGGTGGCTTACCAGTTTGCGGCGCACGACCCGTGGGCTAAGCGGCTCGGAGCCGCTGCTGGTGATGCTGCGTGTTCCTCCGGGTGGCAAAGCGGATTGGCAACAGATCCAGCAGGTGACGCTCCCCGCGCTGGGATTTCCTTGAGATAGAATAAAAATGCACGATCTGATGAAAATTGCTATTACGGGCGTATCCGGCAGAGTCGGTGCTGCATTGGCGGGTTTTTTTGCCAAATCGGGACACGAAGTCATCGAACTCGATCGGCGGAGCTTGAATCTTGCTAGTTCATCAATGCCATCATCGCTTGATCCTAGCTGGGACGTTTTGTTCAATCCGGCAGCAATTTCAGCACCAGATTTATGTGAGGATAATCCAGAGGAAGCCTATCAAGTGAATGCTCTTGCTCCAAGAGTGATGTCGGCATGGTGCGCGGAGCATCGCGTAAAATTCGTTCATTTTAGCACGGACTATGTATTTGCCGGTGACGAACAAAGGAAATGTTCCATTGAGCAAGTGCCTCTGCCACGCACGATTTATGGAAAGACGAAACGAGCAGGTGAGATCGCCGTGTTGGCGGCAAATCCGCAGGCCATCGTCGCGCGAGTTTCTTGGATTTACGGAGCAAAAAAACCAGGGTTTGTGGATAGTGTCATGGCAAAAATCCGCCTTGGAGAACAAGTGACATCGATAGCGGATAAATACTCCTTACCAACCCGCATGGACGATTTAGCGCATTGGCTGGATCTTTTGTTAGCCACTCCAGCTTGCGGCATTGTCCACGCATGCCACGGGGGAGAGGCTGTTTCTTGGCACGGCATTGCTCAGTGGATTGCGGATGAACTGTATCGATTGCAGAGGATTGAGCGACGAGTTTCGATCACCGCTCAGTACTTATCCGAACAAAAGAATTTTCGTGCTCATCGCCCCGTCCATACCGCGATGGGTAACGCCAGCTTGGAGAAGTGGATCGGTCCGGTTAGCGATTGGCAAGACGCGCTTCGGCAGCACTTGTTAGAATCTACGATAAAACCTTAGTTTCGCGGAGGATTGTTAAAATGCGTTGCCGCTCAGATTTTTTTAAATATTCAAAACCCGATGGTGCTTGCGAAGAGGTTAAAATTTCTTCGATTTTTTTGAGAGTGTATTGTTTCACCGTCGCGGGTAATTGTGCGAAGGCATCGCTGTAAATCATGTAAGAACAGCGGTTTTTAAAGATTCGACTTTGTAGATGGAAATCAGCTAACGATGATCCATCGGCACATTTTGGAATGTTGGCAAAGAATTCTTTTTCAAAAAGGGGTGAGCCACTTACGCCCTCATCTCCTAGTTCTGCTTCGTTTTTAAAGAGAAACCATTCGGCAATTTGGATGGCGGCTAACTCGGCGATGCGACCGGCAGAGCCTTCGTCAGGCGCAGCGTTTGGGTTCAGGGCTTTGGCGAGATGGTAGGCACGTTTGTAGTTGACGGAAGCGGCATTGAGAAGGTTGTGCGCTTTGCATTGATGCTCCAGGACGAGGAGAGCAACAATATCACTCGTGGGTTGAGGATACTTCGTGGTATCGATTTTTTTCGTTAGATCAGAGAGGAATTCGATTGCAGGTGTGACGGCGTGGTCTTCTCGATAGATATGATTTCCCAAATGTGGTAAATTGATAGACCCTGTCACGTAGTAGCCGCCCCACCTCTCTGCGATAGGCGTGGTATGATCCACGAGCGTGGTGCCAAGAGAGAGCAGAGGATTTCCTGATTCGTCGGGATATACCGAGCGCACGAGCATCCCTGGAACATTTTCGGTACGTCCTGTCGCATGGCAACTGAGACAGTCACTGGTATCGCGTTCCGCGTGGGGGGCGCGTTGTGAATCCCCGGTTTGAATGAGGTAAAAAACTGGGCCGAGTTGCGGATCTTGGACGATGGCCTCCACAGCGCCACCTGGAACGAAGCCGACGTAGCAATTCGGCGAAAAATAGATCGCGCGCGGGTTTGCGGGCCAGATGAGAGAGTTTTGTTTACTGGTTTTAGAAAAGACTAAAATTTGTGACGATATAGGGACTTTGAGCAGTGATAAAATTTGACGAACACGCTCTATTTCCATGGTAGCAGTGAGCGGCTGTTCCGTTTTTCGCCATGATTTTTCTAGTTGCGCAATCGCATCATTGGCGAGGGAATCGGAGTAATGCAAAGGAGGTAAATCCCAAACATCGGTTTGAGAAAAGACAGATTTCGTTAGAATCAGCGCAGGCAATAAGCAGCGGATTCGATGATTCCACGAAGAACGTACACTCTTCATGTATTTTACTACTTAAGGCAGAAGAGGCTTCTTGCACGAGCAACGAATATCACGCCGATGATGACACGAAAAACTTACGCGAAACGGCGGATCAGCAAGGAGGAATTGTGCCCACCGAAGCCGAAGCTATTCGATAGCGCAATGTCCACCTTTGCCTCGCGGGCGGTGTGAGGTACGTAATCGAGATCACATTCGGGATCGGGCTGATCGAGGTTGATCGTGGGCGGCACGATGTTTTCCTGCATGGCCATGAGGCAGGCAGCGATTTCCAATCCACCAGCAGCGCCGAGCATGTGACCGGTCATGGATTTTGTGGAGCTGACGAGCAGACCATTTTTCGCGTAGTCGCCAAAAGTTTTTTTAATCGCCTTGGTTTCACAAATATCGCCAAGTCCCGTGGAGGTGCCGTGGGCGTTAACGTAGTTGACTTCTTCGGGATTGATTCCGCCGTGGCGAAGTGCCATTTGCATACAGCGAGCTGCACCCTCGCCCTCGGGATGAGGAGAGGTCATGTGATAGGCATCTGCACTGAGTCCGTAGCCAATGAGTTCCGCGTAAATCCGCGCGCCGCGTTTTTTTGCATGCTCCAATTCCTCGATCATCAGCACGCCAGCACCTTCGCCCATGACGAATCCATCGCGACCTACGTCAAACGGACGTGAGGCTTTTTCAGGTTCGTCATTGCGTGTGCTGAGAGCCTTCATGTTGCCGAATCCGGCAAGACCGCAGGGAAGAATGGAGGCTTCCCCACCACCGCAGAGGAAGGCATCGGCATCGCCGAATTTAATAATGCGCCACGCCTCGCCGATGGAGTGATTTGATGTGGCGCATGCGGTGACGATGGCCATATTTGGGCCGCCGAAGCCGTATTCCATGGAAACAATCCCGCTGGAAATGTTGGCAATCATCATCGGAATGAGGAAAGGTGACACGCGTCCGGGACCGCGATTGAGTAATTTGCTGTGCTCTTCTTCCAGTGTGCCGAGCCCGCCAATACCGCTACTTACCATCACCCCAACGCGAGTTTTATCTACGGATTCGGGATCAAGCCCGCTATCGACAAGTGCCATGCGCGATGCCGCGACGGCAAGCTGTACGTAGCGATCTGCTCTGCGGCAGTCTTTTGGATTGTTAAAAAAGGGCGTTGCGTCGAATCCTTTTACCTCACCCGCAATGGTGGTCGTGTAGTTTGACGTATCCATCGATGTGATGGGAGTAATGCCGCTGCGCCCCGCCTTCAGGGAGTCCCAAGTAGTTGCTAAATCATTGCCTACCGGGCTAATGCAGCCGATTCCTGTAATTACTACGCGTCTTTCGTTCATGGTTTGTGCGGATTGGGTCAAGAGAAAGTGGGCCCGACAGGAATCGAACCTGTACCTACGGCTTCGGAGACCATCGTCCTATCCATTGGACTACGGGCCCATCTTCTTTTGGTGACGGGCAGAAAGTATAATCGCCGCTTTCACCAACTGGCAAGCCCTGAGTTTGAAAAACATTCGACATTTGAATACGGCAATGCTTGATTCGGGCGAGATAATGGCAAATCGATGGATCATGGCGGCAAGGCCGAAGACACTTCCTGCGGCAATCGTGCCTGTGTGGTGTGGATGTGTTTTGGCCTGGAAGCTCACGGGAGAATGGTCGGCATGGTTAGCATTTTGCACTGTGGCCGGCGCGGTTTGCATTCAGATTGCGACGAATTTTTTCAATGATGCCATCGATGCCGATAAGGGAGCCGACACGAAAGCGCGGCTCGGCCCGACGCGGGTCACGGCGAGCGGATTACTCTCGCGGCGAGCCGTTTATGGCATTGCGATGGTTTTTTTACTGCTAGCTATCATCTGTGGCGTGGTGCTTTTTCGCGCCGCAGGATGGCCGATTTTGTGGATCGGGTTGCCATCACTTTACCTTGCCTATGGTTACACGGGTGGACCATTTCCCTTGGCATATCGGGGCATGGGCGAATTATTTGTGGTGGCATTTTTCGGTGTCATTGCAGTGAGCGGCACCGTTTACGTGCAGACCTTGCAGTGGCGGGAGGAGGCCTTGCTTTTGGGATTTCAGGTGGGCTTGCTATCGGCAGTGCTCATCTCGATCAATAATTTGCGGGATCGCGCCGAGGATGCGACGACGGGAAAAAATACCTTGGCGGTGCGCTTGGGGGAGTTGCCAGCGCGGCTTGTCATTTGGGTAGAAATCAAGATGGCGGCGATCTGCGGCATCTTTTGGTTTAAACACAGTCTGCCGAATTTCGCGGCGGTGAGTTTACCGATTTGGCTGTTAGGCGGCTACTTATCGTGGCGATGCTTTCGTGAGCCGATTGGTGTTGGCTTAAATAAATGGTTAGCGGTAGGCGGCATGCTCTTAGTGCTATTTGCCATCGTATTTCAGTTGTCGGCCCTTTTCTGATGGATTGAAACTATTTGCCCCTGCGGCTGAGGGGATATGCCGCAGGAGCATTTTTGCTAACCCGTTGGGGGGAGTTTGACCCGTCGCAGGTCGCACGTAGCATTCTACACAGATTTGAAAATCAGATGAAGGAATTATGAAAATTTGGTGAAATCGATTCACCCGACTTTGTGTTGCTCCTCTTGTCGAACGCGATAACTTTCCACGGCACGACTCCATACGGGATGAAGCTGCTCAAATGGGCGGGACCAAACGCCCCGATGCATCATGAGCATACTTTGTGAGTTATACATCACCTCAGTCATTTCAGCTTTTGTAAGTTCTGCGGGGCCGGAAGTAAGCCATCGCTCGACAAGTGGCGACTCGGTATTCTCCAGGGAAGGCTCCAGTAGCGAAACGTGGACTCCGTTGACGTAAGGATCAACGATTGCTGCGATAACGCCGCTGCGTTGTGCCGCTTTCGCCGTGAGTGCCAAATCTTCTGCGGCGTGTGCAGAGTCCGCCAGCAACATGACTGCCGATGGATGTAATTCTTCAGGAGTAACGAGAATGCGTTTTCGTAATAAGGCATTGCCATACCTCGAACGGCTTGTCCAAACCGAGAGTGGGGCAGCAAATACTAAGCCAACGAGAATCGGAGACATGAAAATCATATAACTCCAGCCGATGGTGTACGCCATGATCGTCCACACAATTCCAATGATGGTCGCCGGGCTGTGGTAGCGAAATGCCTCACCCCAACTGGTGCCGTCCGTTTCCCGATTTTGACTACCCCAATTCACAGATCGACCCAAGAACATCCCTAAAACCATCAGTGTGTGGGAAATCATCACGCTGGGCGCGAGGAGGGCGCTGAGGAGCATTTCCATCATGAAACTCAGCGTTAGGGTAAAAAGATTACCAAAACCTTTGCGGCGCACACCGAGGAAAATAATGCCGAGATAGGAAAAAAATTTCGGCGAAAAAAGAAGAAACAGAACGAGCATTGTCAAATAACTCGCTTGGGTATCTCCTGAAAGTCCAAGATATTTTCCTGCATAGCCATCGAAGGGCAGCCTACTTAATTCACTAGTACGGAAATCCCATGCCACCCATGTTTGCAGCATCATGAACAAAAACCAAATGGGACTGCCGAGATATGCCATGATCCCCATGAATAAATGAGCACGTGAGGCAAAGGGAAAGCGCCGGGCAAACACCAACCACATGTGCTGAAGGTTCCCTTGGCACCAGCGACGGTCGCGCTTGAGGTGATCGATCAAGGTGGGCGGAGCTTCCTCATACGTGCCTTCAATGTCCCATGCCAGCCAAACCTCCCAGCCCGCTTTAACCATTAATGCCGCTTCTACGAAGTCATGACTTAAAATTTTCCCTCCAAATGGCTCTTTACCAGGTAAGGCCGGCAAATCACAAAATTCAGAAAAGGGCCGCACACGGATCATCGCATTATGCCCCCAATAACTGCCTTGACCAAGCTGCCAATAGTTCAATCCGCGAATGAATACCGGACCATACAATCGCATCGCGAACTGTTGTAGCCGTGTGAAAACCGACGTGCCGCGAATTAATTTCGGCGGTGTTTGTAGAATGCCTAACTTCGGATGTTCTTCCATGGTTCGGGCCATCGTAACAATGTCCCGCCCATCCATTAAACTATCGGCATCCAAAACAAGCATGCCTTCGTAGTGACCACCCCACGTTTTAATGAAATCGCCGATGTTTCCTGCTTTGCGATTTTCATTAATGCGGCGGCGGCGATAAAATACCTTACCGAAGGCATTCAGCTTGCGGCATAAATTTGTCCAAGCGACCTCTTCTTCCACCCATAAATCCAACTGCGTTGTATCGCTCAGGATAAAAAAATCAAACGAGGCCATCCGCCCCGTTTCATCAATCGAGCGGTAGATCGCTTCCACGCGCGAACAAACTTTGACGATATCTTCATTATAGACCGGCATCACCACCGCAAACCGCTGCGCAAGATTTTCCTGTTTGTCTTTGACGATTTTCGTCACACGGACGGCACGCCAGAAAAACAATCGATCCCACACACCGACAAGAGCATGAAATGAACCAAGAACGAGCAGACCATTTAGTAGAGAAAAAACCAAGAGTAGCAGCGTGTGTGTTACATGCCAACCCATGCGATGGAATAAATCCGCAAGCCATGCAATCGATACGAGATTTGTTAAAATAACCGCACCAAAAAAGAAAAAGCGTCGCATCCATGTGCGCAATGGACTGACTAAGGCCTGAGCAGATGAAGGCGGCATTGCCGGGCAGTCATCCAGTTGCTCTTCTCCCACGGGTGGTGGTGCCGTTTCATCAATCAAATGCCTGAAGTTCGGTTGCTCGTATAGCGTTTCGTATTGCGTTTCGTATTGCTCAGGATTTTTCTCTTGCCTGGCATGATTTTCACTTTTTGGTTCTTGATCCATTCTGTTCGTATCTACGATTTAGCCGATTTAGCCATTTCCATTTTAGCCCTTCCCATTTTATCCCTTCCAAATTTGCCACGCTAGCAGAAGGATGGAGGACACGATGACTAAAACAAAAAACTTTTTCATCACCGGACGCTTTTCCATCATCACAAACCACTGCGCGGCACCACTGCCAAGCTTGTTCAATTCCAAGGGCCGCGGCGTCATCATCAACTCCGCAAACTGTGGCCCTGCCGCCAGATAAGAACTGCGCATCTTCTGCACAAATGGCTCTGGCCACGGTGCTTTTGCGAGAAAAACTGGCTGCCACTTCCCAGGCATATCTGCGAGCAACAATGCCAAACGCCCACGTGCCGCCAGTCGGTTATCTTCTAACTCCAAATCCAAGACCCCAGAGGTCCAGTCAGCCACGGCCTTTAATGTCTCTTCCATCGCCAACACGCGTGGCAGTATTTCAGGCTGAGACGCTTGCCGATCTGATGCGCGAAATAATATCGCCCGAACCATGTCCGCCACTAGCAAACGATTCTTCAATTGCAGAGCCGTCAGGTAGCACTCCACTGAAATATATGCCTCTTCCCACTCGGCGAGCTCAGACTCACTCAGCGGACGAAGGCCTGTCATAGTTGCATCCGATATACCCATGTCTCCGTAATGTAGTTTACACCCTTCTTCAAACAGCAACGCATCTCCGCCATACCGATTTCCGATAATTTTTTCCCATCCTCTTTAGGCGATACACGAAAACTCAAACGCCAGCGCGATGCGCCAATCTTTTGGATATTCGTATGATTTACAACAATTTTCTCCTTTGCATCGCCACAGATTTCCACTACTGCCGATAATTGCTCTACGCTCTTGATGGCGGCGAGGTTGCCACCTTCAAACTCCACAATCATCGTCCGCTGCTCCGGTTCCCACTCATGCACGCCCGTGCGGGTGGCCACTACGATACCGCCTGCCCTTGCAGGATCCATTCGTGAAGTCCAAGTCTGCCGATAACGATACTCATAGCGTTGCCCTGGAACAGGTGTTTCATCAGGTACCCACGTCGCCACTATATTGTCATCCAATTCCCGCTGCGTAGCAATTTCCATGAGCATAACCTTTCCCTTACCCCAATCACTCGTCGGCTCTATCCACACTGATGGACGCAAATGATACGCCGCCTCACTATCCTCATACGCTTCATAGCGCCGATCTCTTTGCAACAATCCAAAACCCTTCACCCCATCCCCCGTGAGAAAACTAAATTCCAAGCGATTGGTATCATTGACCAGAGGACGCCAAATTTTTTCGCCTGTCGCCGTATGCACGGCCAACCCATCCGAATCATGCACCTCCGGTCGGAAGTCATCAAAGCGCCGCTTCGAGTTCTCGCCAAACCAATACATGCTTGAAAGAGGCGCCACGCCAAAACGCTGCACTTTTTCCCTCGGGAAAAGCACTGCACGCACATTGATCACTGTATCGTCTCCAGGTATTATGGAAAATTCATACGCGCCGCTCACGGAAGGACTATCCATCAAAGCAAAGAATCGCAACAATTTATCCCACCGCTTGGGCTTCTGTAGCCAAAATTCGCTAAATCGAGGAAACTCTTCCGTCTTGCCCTCCGCCCCAGTATCAATCGCCAATCCCCTTGCCGAGAGACCATAGCGCGTGTCTCTAGATAGTAACCGCCAATAGCTGGCTCCTTGAAAAACCCCTAACTCATCTGACTTTCTACGCCCGAAGTCCGTCATAAATCGAAACCCCGCGAATCCCTCTGCGCCATCCAAACCAACCTGCGGTGAAACCAATGACCCGTAAGTAAAAAATTCACGCGTGAACCGCACGTCTTGCCTGTGCGTATCCGTGAATTCATGAATCTTCACCGGCTCGCGGTAAATGTAACCAGGATGGAAAAACTGCGCTCGAAACGAAGTCGGCGCATCATGCCAAAGCGATACCTCATTGCGAAAACGAATATCCCTGTATTGGTCATACGTCAGTCCTTTTATCCACGCAGGTAAAGCTTCTTTATCCACTGCTTGATACGGCCGACTTGCCAATTCCTTAGCCCGTCCTTCGATCATCTCGAATGCCACGCTTTCTCTCTCCCAAGCACTTGCGGATAAAGTCAAAAGGCAAAACACCCCAAAAAAATCTGATACACTTCGTAGCATGGCTGAAGGGCAAACTAAATTGATGCAGCTCGATCGTCAAGATCACAATCACGAGACTATTTTCTCAAAAAATGAGCGCAAAATACGATCAAAGCCACTCTCGGCATTTTTTCTGCATCCATTTTTTACCCATCCTATCGACCCGATTTCTCGATCGATTCACGCAAACGTTCACACTGTCCCCGCAGTCCATCATCTGCCATGATCTCTGCCATGCTAAAGGGAAGACGGAAACGCCAATTCTCGCCGCCTACCGTACCAGGGCGATTGTACCGATCATGCATTCCAAAAAGATCCGTAATCATGATCGCCGCATAACGCGAATGACAAAACATCAAGCCATCAATCAAAGACCATTGCACCGATGGAGAAAAAGCTGCCACTTCGCCCTCGCCCACCGTCATACCGGCAAACTGGGACAGCAACCGCAAATTCCACCACGCATCATTCTTTTCATGATCCTCCACAGGCACTAGCCCCAGCGCCGCCTGCCGGTATCCCTCCCACATCGCCGCCAAGGTATCGTGATCATGCGTGGAATACGTCGCAAAAGAACACTCCGGATACTCACTCCCCGGCACCACATGCCCATCGCGATGATCCCAATGCGGAATCCGAAAACCCGCGATCCCAAGCGACTCCAAATGCGGGCGCACATACTCCGGCACACAGCCCAGATCCTCGCCCACCACTTCGCCATCGCCTGCCGCCTCGAGGATCATCCGCAACCGCCTATCACCATCCGAGCGATTCGCCTGCCGATTTTCCTCCGTATCATCCGCCCGCCACGCCCAGCCCGGCAATTTCCCACCACAACGTTCCCGTGCCTCCTCCTCAGACAAATCCAAAAATTCCCCATTCCGCTGGGGCCGCCACGGAAAGGCATAAATCCGATAAAACCCCAAAATATGGTCAATTCGGAAGATCGCAAAAACCTCCGTCAATTTCTCAATCCGTTGCCGCCACCACGGATAGCCCATCTGCTCCATATCCTCCCATCGATACACTGGAATCCCCCAATTTTGCCCCCAGCGTTGGATAAACCGATCATGCTTAAACATCGTCTCCGGTGGCGCACCACCACACCAATCCAGATCAAAATTCTCCCGTTGAAAAAACACATCCGCCGAGTCATACGCAATCCCAATCGGAATATCGCCCATCAATTTCACCCCCAACTCCTGCGCACGAGCACGCACCGCCCGCCACTGGCGGAAACACAACCACTGCACCCAGCGCCGGAACTCAATGCCCTGCCACAAACGCGCATCCCCCGCCGCTCGTAACTCCCCCAAATACTCCCGCGCCTTTCGCGGTTCATTAAACGCATCGGGCCACAAATGCCAGCTCTCCCGCTCCCCCGCCAAGCACATCAATTCGCGGAAAAAAGCATAATCATTTAGCCAACTCGCCTCCGCATCCACAAAGGCCCGGAATTCCGCTTTCTCTTCAGCAAACTCCTCCGCGGTAAATCTGTCAAAAGCCCGCCGCAGCAAGCGCAACTTCACCTCCCGCACCCGCGCATACTCCACCAAACGAGCCGCCAGCACCTCCTCGCCCAGCTCCGCCCGCGCCTCCGCTACATCCTCTGCCACCAATCCAGGGATTTCCTCCACCTCCATCGTCAAATACAAAGGCTCCAGCGCCACCGAAGAAATCGCATTATACGGACTACAATCCGCCCCAGTCTCATTGATCGGCAAAAGTTGCAAAAATCCCACCTTATATTGTGCCGCCCACTCCACCCACTCCAGCAACGCCCGCGTATCACCAATCCCCAAATCCCCCGCCCGCCGTGGCGAAAACGCCGGCAACAACACCCCAGAACAACGGCTATTCCATTTCATCGCCGCCCATTCTCTGCGGATCCCTAACAAAATCAAGCGAGAAACTCAGCGACCAACACGACCTCCCTTCATCTCGCTGTGATTCATACAGCTTGCAGTGACCAAGTGTCATCTGGGCCTTGCCAGTCCCGCAAAGAAATTGCTTAGGCAGGCTACGCGAACGCACCAGCACACGATGGACGGTATCGATCCCCAGTGTTTCGCCCATTGGGAGTGAGTTGGGGATCGAAATCGCTGCATTTTTTGTGCGAAAACGGGGAAAAACGTTCTAACAGGTGAAAATGGCACTTTTCCTTGGAATTATATGGTCGGCAACGCGTGTATTTGGCACTTTACTACCATGTAAAGGTGCCAAAAACATGTGTATTTGCAACTTGATGAAGGTTGCGACGAGTTGCCGACATGTGTTCCCGACACCTTGCTAAGGTATGCGAGCCGTGGCGACATACGTTGCTGGTACTTTTGGTCGGTAGCAAAGATGTCGCGACATACGTTTCCGACACTCCTTCAGGGTGCGCAACGCGGCGACATGTGTTTTTGACACTTTCCTAAGGAGGCGAGGTGGCAAATACACGTGCATTTACTCCATTGCTATGGAGCGAAGGTGGTGGGAACATAGCCATTCCGGTGAGGAAACTCAGCACGATAAGCAATGACATGTGCTGCTTCATTGCTCGCTGACGTGTCTCTCTTTCGGGGAATCGGTGATTTATTGTGCTAGATCGACATAAACGTTAGGTGACTCTTCACGAACCATCCGAAATCTTATTTCCGCATGGGATAGGTGGCGGAATCGAAGGTTTTGCCATCGGCGGTTTTTGCGGCGGCGGTGAAGCCTTTTTCACTGAGATCCACTCGAATCAAGTGATTTTTCGGGGCTTGATGTGCCAACCATTTTCTTTTGGCAACTTCTGCGGGAGCAGGTTCGCGAACATCTACACCCCAGGCACCGTCGCCGAGATGGGGCAAGCCGTGCGCATCGTCGCGCTTCCCTGCGGTGATCGGCCAGGTTCTTTTGTAGGTGTGGTGATCGTGCTCAAAAACAGCATCGACCCCCGATTTTTCAAATAGAGGTGTCCAATTTTTTTGAATCTCGGCAGCATCCGGTTTGCAGCCTGTTCCCCATGCGGGGCGATGGTATGCTGCGAAAACAAAGCGGGTATTTTTTCGGGCTTCTAATGATTCTTTGATAAAATCCACTTGCTCTGAAATGCGTTGCGTGTGCCCCGAATCTAACAAATGCAAGCTCAGATAATCGCCGAAATCGACGTTGTAGGAGCTCACATGGCGTTGGCCGTTATGGCGCATTTTGAAGAGCGAATAAAATTCCGTAGCCGCCGCCGCTCCAGGATTTCCTTTTTCTGGCGTGTATTCATGACCATCGACCTCGTGATTGCCGATGCAAACAACCATGGGAATTAATCGGCCATCGGGCGCTCTGGCGTGATCCGTCCATGAATCAATCCATTCGCAAAATCGTGCCGCATCGCGATTGTTCGAGTAGGCTAAATCGCCGATCAGCGCGGCAAATAAAGGATCTTGTTTGCCGCAGTTCGCGTTCATGGCATCGAGCAGCGAGCGTTTATGATACATATCGCCGCCGATGACAAAATGCATGGGGCGGAATTTTTCTGGCGATGTGCGGAATTTCCATGAATCTGGATTTTTTTCCTGATTTTTCGAACTGCGGATGGCAAATTCATAGACGGTATCCGCCTGCAATGATGACAAGGAAGCGGAAAAGACCATGCGTTTTGTGGCGGCGAACGGCTGGCTTGCGGCATTTTGCCATTGGTAATCCTTTTGACCGACGATTCGATATCCTACCGCGAAGCCATCGCCATCTTTCGGCGGCTGATTTTGAATCCAGCGGATTTCTGCTTGATGGCAGGGATCGGCAAACCATTGCACCAAGGGGCCGTGATCGATAGCCGCTAGAGGAAAAGCCAAAATGAAGTGGGCAAGAAAAAACTTTTTCATAGCGCTACGGTGACAAGGCATGAGATTTTTACAAGTGGGAAAATCTGGTCGGAAAAT
>CAMAYN010000081.1 GCA_945862285.1 Akkermansia muciniphila
TCTTGAATCTCGGCGATGGATACGGCAGTAGCGGATGGTAGGAAAAGCTCTACGGCATCGAAGCCATGGGCGGCGGCTTTGGCGAAGCCGATGGGCAATTCGTCATGAAAAACAAAGGGGCCGGCTGCGGCTTCGGCAACACGGCAGAGAGTGACGGCGGTTTTCATTACTCCGATTCGAGGATGATATTTCCGTATGCGGTAGGGTCGCCGGTGCGAATGAGGCCGATGGCGTGAGGAACGCGCTTTTTGAAATCGAGGTGCGGTTCGCGGGTGAGTGGGATGTTGCCGAAGGACTGGGCAAAGCGATCCACGGTTTCCTGGGGGTTGGTAGAAAGAAATTCTTCTGCCTGCCAAATGCGACCAATTTTGAAGTTGGGTTTAAGTAGGTCTAACACATCCAGAACCATCGGTATGCCGCGGGTGAGGGAGATGTCAACGGTCTCGATCTCTGGCCAATAGGGAAAGGCCCAGTCGGCGATGACAAGTGTGTTGGTGTGGCGGATGCGAGCGATGAGCTCAAGCATTTGTGGGTTAAGAATTCCGTTTTGTAGCATGGCGTGAGGTCATGAGGCTGTTGGGAAAGGGAGGATTTCGCAAGTGAAAATTTGTCGAATCAAGAAGAAGGATCTGCGGTGGGGTGGAATTATTTGGCAAAAAGCGCAAGAGCCTTGAGTAGAGCAGGATCTTGCCAAGGGATGAGGTTGGCGCGTTGTTCTGGGGTCAGGGCATTTTCATCGGCTTGAAGGATAAAGTTTTGGCGATCTTGATCCGAAAATGGGATCGAGTGGTCGGGCGTAACTCCGGCGTGATGCGGCGTTTTTCCGCTAGGGCTGTGATAGGTGGCGACAGTGAGTCGCAGTGCTGTCCCACCGCTCATGGGTTCGATTTTTTGCACACTTCCCTTGCCGTATGAGGTCTCGCCGATGATGGTGGCGCGTTTCAAGTCTTGCAAAGTGGCGGCCATGAGTTCAGCGGCGGAGGCGGATTGTCGGTCGATGAGAATGAAGAGAGGATGTGTGCGGTTGCCGCGTTGTTTTTCCGGTGTTTTGAGAGATTCTGGAGCGGCGAGACGCGATCGAATCGATACAACTTCCGTTTGCGGTGGTAGAAAAAAGCCGAGTAGGCGGACAGTGGTATCAAGTACGCCGCCTGGGTTGCCGCGCAGATCTAGGATGAGAGATTTCATGCCTTTTTGGTCCAGTTCGTCTAAGGCTTGCTCCATTTCCTGATCTGCTGTTGCGGTGAATTGGGAGAGTCTGATGTAACCCACGCCTGCTTGTTGGGGCAGGATCAATTTTTTGACGATGGCGCGATCGTAAACTTTGAGATGTGTCACTTCTACCTCGATGGGGCTAGGATGGCTGGGTTTTTGCATCAGGAGTTTGGTTTTGGCGCCAGCAGGTTTCTGGAGGGCGTTGCAAATTTTCATGAGCGAAGATTTCGCTTGAGGCTGTCCGTCAATAGCGAGCAAGGCATCACCAGGGGAGATTTTCTGCTGATCGGCGACACTATGACGAACGACGTGAGAAATGGTAAGCGCGCCATCTTGGAGTGCGATTCCCATGCCCAGCGAGGCGATGTAGGGGTCGAATTCTTGATTTTTTTCCATGAGTTCTCTCATTTCAGGATGGATGAACGACGAATGTGGATCGAGTGAAGAGAGCATACCATGCAAGGCGTGATTCACGAGTTGGTCGTAGCTGAGTTTCTCTGCATCCGGGTGGCTTTTGCGCACTTTTTCCATCACGGCGATGAAGCGTTCAATCGCGGGGTAGGCCGCATCATCGGCATCGGGGAGAACCTGCGGTTGAGCGCAAGCTGAGGAAATGATCGCCAATAAAATAAATGGATTTTTCATACAGAAATTCATGAATACGCTATCGTTGAGCCAATACGCTTGGCAAGCGCAGAACAATGAAGATACGGGCTTACGCTTGCTAAAGCGGCGGAGATTCATGTAAATCAGTGCATGCAGATTTTTTACGAGGCGAAATTACTCCAGCAAACCATGATGAACTCCGCGCAGGAGATTTGTTTGGTGCCGACGATGGGGGCGCTGCATGATGGGCATTTGGCTTTGATTCATGAGGCACGTCGCATGGTTGGGGAGAATGGTTGCGTAGCAGTTTCTCTATTTGTGAATCCGATGCAGTTTGATCGCAAGGAGGATTTAGACCATTATCCGCGTCCCGTGGAGAAAGATCTTGAGGCATGTCAGAATGCGAAAGTGGATGTGGTTTTTGTGCCGACGCCCGACGAGATGTATGCGAAAAATCACAGCATTGTCATTGCAGAAAATGCCTTATCGCAAGCGCTCTGTGGTGCGTCACGGCCAGGGCATTTTGCTGGTGTTTGCACAGTAGTGATGAAGTTGTTTCAAATCTTTCAGTGCCATTCAGCGATTTTCGGCGAAAAAGATTTTCAGCAACTCGCCATCATTCGCCGCATGGTGCGTGACTTGAATCTGCCAGTAAAAATCATCGAGCACGCTACGATCCGGGAGGTCGATGGTCTGGCGATGTCATCAAGGAATGCGCGTTTATCTGCGGAACACCGAGCTGATGCTCCGCGAATTTGGAAAGCTCTCACTGAAGCTAAAGACGCGTATCAACTGGGTGAAAGGAATGTTGATTCATTGATGAAACGAGCAATGAGCATCTTAGAACAATCACCCTATTTACGTATCGATTACCTTTCGCTGGTGGACGAGGAAAACTTGAGTTTAGTGGAGACAATCGCCGATAGCTCAGGCAATTTCGTATTGGCATTTGCGGGTTTTTACGGCTCTGTTCGTCTCATTGATCATGTTACACTATCAGCACAAGCAACGGAAATGTAGTGTGGCTTTGGTCGTAGGAATCTCGCAGGAAATGATTTTTTTGGAGATCTACAACTCAGAACAACATCCGCATTGCCAGCCCTCTTGGAAAAGTTTACTAAAGATCCGTTCTTATTAACGGAACAGACAAAGAGACGAAGAAGCGATTCAAAAATTCCCAAAAATCTTACCAAGCCAAGACTGACCGAGTAGCAGTAACACCATCCTATCCCTCTCTCATTATTACCAAACACCTTCATGAAAATCTCTCATTCGCTCACTCCCGTTCTTTTCACCGCGCTTCTCTGCACTTTACCCAGCTGCAAAGAAAAGTTGCCTGTTGCGCAAAATACGAACAACAGTAAACCTGAAAAATTCTCACCTGCTTGGAAAAAATCTGCGGAACTGCGTTACGAGGTCGTCAAAAAACTCCCCCATGATTCCTCTGCCTTTCTCCAAGGACTAGAGATCCACAATGGCCAATGGCTCGAAAGTACGGGACTCGTTGGGCAATCCTCCATCCGCCGAGTCACACCGGCCACTGGTAAACCGAGCATCGTCAAAAACCTCACCGGCAACTACTTTGGCGAAGGCCTAACGGAACTCAATGGACTAGTCTATCAGCTTACATGGCAACATCAAACGGGATTCATCTACGATGCTGCTACTCTCGAATGGAAAAAAAATTTCAACTACCAAGGCGAAGGCTGGGGACTCTGTAACGATGGCTCTGCCCTTTATCTGAGTGATGGCAGTAACCAGATCCGCGTTATTGATCCTGCCACGATGAAGCCAACCCGCACGATCAATGTTACATGGAAAGGCCGATCTGTGAAACAACTCAATGAGCTGGAGTGGATCGAAGGCGAAATTTTTGCTAACATCTGGCAAAGCGATCAAATTGCCCGCATCGATCCGCAAACTGGCAAGGTCATCAGCATGATTGATTTCACCGGCATAGATCGCGAACACCCTCGCCGATCACCCGATCACGTCCTAAATGGCATCGCTTACGATGAAACTACGGGCTTACTTTACGTTTCAGGAAAATGTTGGCCGCAGATTTATGAAGTCCGTCTTCTGCCCAAATAATCCCGCAATTTCCCCGAGGCTCTCGAAAAAATTTCCGCTTGTTTCTGTGTATCAATGGCATAAATTCCCTTTGTGCCTCAGTCCGATGAAAAGCTAATGCTAGAGGAAGATTTCTTTCGTTTCCTCTCCACAGAGCGCACGGCATCGGCATTGACCTTGCGGAATTATCGCGCGGCTTTGGAACAATACCGGAAATTTCGCGGTGTTGCGTTTTCATGTTGGCGGGATGAAGTTGCGGACGATTTTCGTGCTTGGTTGTTTTCCATGATGAAGGCGGAAATCGCCCGCGCTACCATTCGCCTTCGCTTTGCGGCGATTCGGTCGTTTTACAAATATCTGGTCCATCGTCGTGGCATGGCAAAAAATCCTGCGGCGGAGTTGCAGTTGCCAAAAGCGGAGCGGAAATTGCCCGTAGTCTTGAATCTGGCACAGATGGAAGAATTGTTAGCATTGCCCCTTCAGCCTAGCACCGAGAAGCTGCGTTTCCCGTGGATTCGTTTACGTGACACGGCGTTATTAGAGTTATTTTACTCCTGCGGGTTACGGATTTCTGAATTGCGAAATTTGAACTTCGAAGATGTCGATTTTCTTAGCGAAAGTCTGCGCGTGATGGGCAAAGGAGCAAAGGAGCGAGTCATTCCGATAGGTGGGCCAGCTCTTGCTGCTCTCCAACGGTACCGACAGTCCCTAGCTCTAACTCGCGGCCCGGTTTTTCTCAGTTCGCGTCGCACCCGCATTACGCAACAGGCCATCGATTTATTGTTAAAAAAATATCTCACGCAGTCGTCGATTCCCTTTGCTGTATCGCCACATAAACTTCGGCATACCTTCGCAACTCATTTGCTCGATGCTGGTGCTGATCTGCGCAGTGTGCAGTCGCTCTTGGGACATGCCTCACTTTCTACGACACAAATTTACACCCACGTTACCAAAGAACGGCTGCGAGCCGCCTATGACGATGCTCATCCCCGCGCTAAATCCCCGAGTTAATCACATCATGAAAATACCCACACTTCTCCTTGCCACATGGCTCGTTCAACCACTCTTCGCTGATCCCTCGGGTGATGCGGCACTGATTCGCTCACTCCTCGCCGAGAAATTGAGCGAAAGAACTTTTGCTTTTACGGACGTTGTCCAAGCTACGGCGGGGAAAAACGTCATTGCACTCGATCGCTCAGATGCCGCACACCTGCGAATCATCCGCGCGATCGAAGATGCTCTCACGAAGGCAATGCCAACACTTTCCCAGAGTGATTCTCCTGTGAGAAAACTTCGCCGCATCAATGAAGCATCGCGATTTTTTGAAGATGCCTTAATGTCATCCATCAATGCCACAGCCGGCTTGCGTTGCGAGATTCCACCTACCAAACAAGGCGTCGCTCAGCGATCTGGCTACCCAGACTTGAGGATTACGGATGTCGCCACGGGCGTTGTCGCCTACCTTGACCCCAAATTGGTGGAAGCAACTTCGCTCAAATCGACTCTCCGCACATTTTACTTCGAGCCTAAGGATGAAACATTGAAAATCAACAACGATGCCATCCATTTACTCTGCGGCATTGAGCACGATGGCAAAGACGGCGAATGGACATTTTCGCAATTTCACCTCGTAGATCTTTCCTCGTTACGCGTGCGTCTCAAGGCCGAGTTCCAAGCATCAAATGCCGACCTCTACGAAAAAAACGCACCTAACAAAAAATAAAACAGATCGATCTTTTATAGCTCCTTGAGCCAAATGTTCGCGAAGTCGATGGCGCTGCCGTGGTGTTGCAAACCAAGCGCACCTTGCAATGGCACATCCGGGAGTTGAGCCGCATCAATGACTTTCTTGCCATTCGATATCACAGTGAGGCGATCACCACGCATCGTGATCTCGATATGATTCCATTCGCCTAAAGGTTTGTCCGCATTTTCTTTAGGCGTCACCCCGGCTTGCACAGCGGGAGATAATTTTTTATTGGTGCGGTAGCCATACACTTCCCCTGAGCCGACAGGCCAGTTCCACAGGTTGACTTGCGATGAAATGTTGCCACGCAAATAAACCCCGCTGTCAAGTTCCTCGACTTCTAGGGTTTTGCCTACTTCTTTACCAGTAGCGGGGTCAATGATCGGACGTTGCATTTTTTCGCCCGTGCCACTCCAGCGCCAATCAAGGTGCAAGGTGACATCTTTATATTCCTTTTCCGTCCACAGATCCTTCACTTGGGCTTCGCTTTTTCCATCATAGCTCAAAATGCCATTCATCGCCCGCCAATGTCCTTCACTACCTTTTTCCACCTTCCATCCGGCGAGGCTACTGCCGTCAAAAAGAGGAGAAAATCCCTGCTTTTTCATGGTCTCAGCATCGGTAACGGGGGAGGGGGTAGTCTCGGCAATGCGAATTTTTCGGAACGCTACGCGGTCACCATGACCACACCAACCGAGATATCCTGCACGGCGTTTTGCGCCTGCGTGCTGGGGGAATTTTTTTTCTAATTCATTCAGATTGGCCTTGGTGATGATTGTGCCATTCAATTCCACTGTGACATCATCAGCCGTGACGGTGACTCGTTCGTGGTTCCACTCGCCCACGGGTTTGAGGTGTCCCTGCTTGGATGGAGCCATGGTGTAAATGGAACCGTGGAATTGGTAATCTTTCAGATCTTTATACTTTGGCGATGTGTCATCGAGGACCTGCAACTCCATTCCCGTATAGGCCGCATCGCCGCTACCCGGATAGTGAATCCCCAATCCATTGTTCCCTGCTGGTGGCAACTTAAACTCAAATTCTAGCACATACTGACTGTATCGCTTCGCCGTCATCAAGTTGCGACCTTCTGGTGTGCAAACAATCGCGCCATCCACAACCTCGTAGCCCTGCCCCGTCCAGCCACTCAGGTCTTTGCCATTAAATAAATCGACAAATTCCAAGCTCTTCTCTGCGCCAAACGACACGCCACATAGCATCGACGTGAAAAATAAAAACGATCTGCGATTCATCATCGGCAATAAAACGAATTGCGCTGACGCAAACTTTCAGGCAATCACCATTTTGCCCATTTTAGCAGCTTGCCGAAAATTATGTTGTCCGATGGCATTTTTATGATTGCTACCACCACAAGAAAAAATGTAATTACATTCATATTGGTTAACGAAAACACACATACATTAGAAATTCCATGCACCGCTGTTGACGGTGATAGACCATCATCCTCTCCCGTGTTTCACTCATCTAGTCACGTTTTATGATTCCACGAAGCTCTCTAACAGAATTCACATTGTCCCCCGAAACCGAAACGACCAAAAAACGGAAATCTACCAAGTCAGAACAAAACAACCAACTCAGCACCGATCTTGCCGACTACGGGATGATCGCGCCATCGGAAGTGGTGAAAAATTACGTACTTGATACAAATGTTCTTCTCCATGACCCAAGTTGTTTAGGGCGTTTTAAAGAAAATCATATTTGCATTCCTGCCGATGTTTTGGCGGAACTCGATAAATTCAAAAGTGAACAAACCGAACGTGGTGCGAATGCTCGCCGCGTGCATCGCATGTTCATGGAGCTGTTCGCTGATGGACAGTCTGTCACGCGCGGAGTCCCCACAAGTGGCGGCGGCACCATACGAATGGTGATTTACGATCCCGCACTCTGCCCGAAAAATAATGCCCATCTTGATCAATTTCACCGCATTTTTCCTGATCGTGAGCGCATGGATCATCGGATTTTGGCTTGTGTGCTCATGCTTCAGCAAAACAATACCGCGCCAGTCGTGCTGGTGACGAAAGACCTAAACATGCACCTAAAGGCACGAACAGTCGGACTTGAATGCCAAGATTACCTCAACGATAAAGTAAACCCCGAAGAGATTTCACGTTATGAACATAAAACGATCGCAGTTGATGCGATGGAATTGCAGCGTTTCTCTAGCAGTGGTGAACTCGACCTTGCCGAAGATCGCATTGCGAACCTCCACGTCAACGAATACGTAATGCTGCAAAACGCCAACCAAATCGTTCCTGCTCGCATGGATAAATACGGCATGTTGCAGCGCTTGATTTGTCCTGACTTGCTGAAAATTCCCGACGGCCACAATCTCAAGCCCTTAAACCTTGGCCAAAAGTGCCTCATCGATGCGCTACTCAATCCCGATATCTCCCTTGTCACTTGTTACGGTCACGCGGGCACTGGTAAAACACTCGTCGCGGTTGCTGTGGGTCTGCATGAAATGTTTAATCGCCGTTACAATGGCGTAACCATCAGCCGTCCCGTGGTCGCCATGGGGGATCAACTCGGATTCCTCCCAGGAACTCTGGAAGAAAAAATGCGTCCCTGGCTTCAGCCCATCCACGATGCTCTCGACTTGTTAATGCGCCCCGCCATGCCCACGGGACCTCGACGGAAACAACTGAAAAAAGATCTCCCTGATCCGAAGATCAAAAAGCCATGGGAACTCCTCATGGAGCAAGGAATCATCGAAATTGAAGCACTTTGTTATATCCGCGGACGCTCGATTCCGAATCGATTCTTCATCCTTGATGAGGCGCAGCAACTCACGCCGCAAGAGGCAAAAACGGTCGTCACCCGCATGAGCCGCGGATCCAAACTCGTCCTCGTCGGTGACCCGGCCCAGATTGATAATCCCTACGTTGACAGCCGCAGCAACGGTTTGGTCTATGCGAGAAATCGCCTCAAAGGACAAAGTTTCACCGCACACGTAGCACTTACACGCGGCGAAAGATCAGAACTTGCCGACGTCGGCGCAAAACTCATGTAGGTGATCTTATGTTCAAAGAAATGTATCAGTACATGATTCTTTCACAATCGCACTAACAGCCCCACTTTGCTGCGGAAATCCTACCGTAACTTCCGGAAGCCATGAATATTATGTTGAAAGCTATGATTTATTTCACAACTGCTTGCGTCAGCTTGGCAGATGAAAATCAAATATCCGCGATGACTCCCGACCTCAAAGTATGGGCAAACGAAGTGAAGGCAAACAAAACAGATGTCGTTTTTCATGGGCACGGTGTATGCAGACTGTTCGTAAAGAAGGGTACTGTGATTACAAATCATTCTGGCTCTTTCATAAGACTGTATGGTGAAGGTAAAAAACTAACTGAGCTAATTGACGCAGTATCAACTGGTGACAAATTACATGCGAGTATGCTTCAAAAAATGAAGTCTCAAAGATCAGATGGATCCGATGCAGCAGCAGACTGGATTCCATTTCAAGGGGAGGGAGTATCATTAGAAATATTAGAAGACATGATCATTCTTGTAACTACAAGAAAGGGAGGCTTAATGGAACTTGGATCGAAAGCAGGCGGTTTTCCTTTCTTAGTCTTGGTGTCTCCTACGAAGTGAAGAGCAAATTACCTCCGCGCAAACCACGAATCATTAACCCTATGATCGTTACAAATCACCTAGAATAGTCATAATAGATCCACATGAAAAATTTGAAGATGATTATTCTTGGAAGTGGAATCGCAGTGTTTTGCCTACTATTGGTTTATGTTGTAATAAATAATGGCATTGCACGACGGAACCATGTAAACGAAGGGGCAAGAAAGAAAGCACTTTCTCATCTAGTTGATCATATTGTTTACCACAAGATCACGAATGATCCGTTCAATTCGCTATTGGAACAAAAGGACTCTGCTTTATGGCTAGCCTCGCAAATTTATCAGGTTCCAGAAGATCAGTTGAGCCAAATATTGGCAGTGAAACAAATAGGCGAGGTTTGTATTGTAGAAGAAAAATTTTGGAGTGTTGAAGAAAAGAGTTACTATCGTTATCGAGCTAGTAGTAAATCTTCCCAAGTCGAAAAAATTGAAATTTTTAAACTGAAATAAGGACATCTTTTTTGCCTTCCGAAAAATAGGTGGTAACCTAGGTAAGATGCAAAAAGAACTACTAGCAAACCCTGTTTTTGCCATGGCCGCCGAGCAATTTGATCTTGTGGCGGACTTTCTTCAACTCCCCGATGATTTGCGCGAGCGCTGCAAATGGCCCAAGCGGCTGATTAGCGTTGCTGTGCCAATCAAGTTGGACAATGGCGTTACCCAAGTTTTTTACGGTCACCGTGTGCAACACCATCTTACGCGCGGCCCAGTGAAGGGTGGCTTGCGCTTTCATCCCTCTGTCGATCTCGGCGAGGTTGCCGCACTGGCGATGTGGATGAATTGGAAATGCGCTTTAATGGATCTACCCTACGGCGGTGGGAAAGGCGGTATCGCTTGCGACCCCCGACAGATGAGCCGTGGCGAACTCGAGCGCCTTACCCGCCGATTCACCATGGAAATGTTGCCTTTCATCAGCCCTGAAATTGATGTCATGGCACCAGACATGGGCACCAATGAACAAACGATGGCGTGGATGACGGATACCTACTCGGCTCGCACAGGTTATCTCGTACCTTCTATCGTCACCGGTAAGCCGATCGGCATGCAAGGCTCTGCGGGCCGTACATTAGCTACCGGTCACGGCGTAGCATTTCTCTCGACAAATGCCCTCTATAAGCTCGGTATCTCCATCGGTAGCGCAACGGCCATCGTGCAAGGCTTTGGCAACGTAGGCTCGCATACAGCGAAAACACTAGCCGCCTATGGAGTGAAAGTCACGGGAATCAGTGATGCTTCGGGCGCGCTGTGGAATTCTTGTGGAATCGATGTTGACGCGCTGCGTGTCTATGTGGCGGAGCACGGTGTCGTGAGCGGTTTCCCTGGTGCCGATGTCATTGATCCCCAGGAAATGCTTTGCCAACCTTGCGATGTGTTGGCTCCCGCTGCGATGGAACGTGCCATCACGAAAGACATTGCCGCCCTTCTTCAATGCCGCATCCTAGCCGAGGGCGCGAACGGCCCCACCACGCCAGAGGCCGATCGCATCATCGATGAACGTGGTGACATTTTTGTCATCCCCGACATCCTCTGCAATGCGGGCGGTGTCACCGTTTCTTATTTTGAATGGGTGCAAAATTTTCAACGCTTTCAGTGGAGCGAGAATGAAGTCATCAGCAAGCTCGAAACCATGCTGCAAAAGGCCTTCGAGAAAGTTACGAGTTTCGCCGATCGTCATAAAGTCTCCCAACGTATGGCCGCCCAATCCATCGCGGTGAAAACAGTCGCAGACGCCAAGTCTCTGCGCGGACTATTCCCGTGAGTGATTCCGTAACACCCTGTCGGTAGGCTGTTTTTTTGATCGTTGCATACCGTAGTAATGCCACTATGCTCATCTTTCATTTGCAACCCTATATTGCCGCCTCCGCTTGCCACCAGTCTGGAAATGGCAACATTCGTTCAGGATGCCAACAACATGCAACGAAACTGGCTGGAGAAATCACCTACACTTGAAACACCATAAAAACCTCAAACGCCGAAAACTGGCAACCTGACTCGTTACGGCGCAAGTGATCTACGAACTCAGGTGGCAAGAATCGACTTTACCTTTCGGATTGATGCGTATCAGCCGCCTTCTCCTTGAGCGTGATGATGCGGATGAAAGCGATTCCGACAATCACCGTGTGATTGAAGGGTTTGCCGAGTTCCAGTTCGACGGGGATCGTGCCCTGATGGCCTGTGCCCTTATATTCTTCGGATACGTTAAAATCGCCGAGAGTGATGGAGCCCGGGAATTTCCCGTTTTTGGGTTCATCAATCTGACCGGTGATCGAGAAAAGGCGGTCGCCGACATTCTTGAAATTGCCGAACTTTGTTCCCAATTCCACGTCTGTCTTTACCACGGGGTCGTTAGGATTCTGCCCAAACTGGATCGACAATTCGTATTGTTTCTTCGGTGCTGATTTCACAGGGGGTACGTTATGCACCAGCTTGTAGCGGATCTTCACATCGCTGAACCGATCATCGGTGATTCCGGTGATCTGCAAGTCGCCCCGATTTCCTTCCCTGGTAGTGAACCCAAAAAACCCGCTCTTGGGCTGGCGAGGCCAGTAGAGGTCGGCGATGCGGGCCAAGGTCAGCGCGTCTTCAGGGATGCGAAATTTTTCCACCGTGTCGCCCGCACGGCCCGAAGTGAGGCTGAGCAGTTGCGCACCGCTGTCATAACTTGCCGCCACCGCATCCACGCCGGTCTGATCCAGCCATCCGATCAGCGCGGGGCTGACGCGAACGCCAAGCCACGGCGCAGCGGGATCCTTTGTCTGTGCCCGGTTCACCGCGCTGAGAAGCTCATCGGCCAACGCTTCCGGCGGTGTGTGAAAGCGGTTGGACTCGAAGTCGAAGCATTTCAGCTCTCCCAATTCACGACCGTAAATGTTTGGAACGACTTGGTCGATGACTCCGGCTTGCACCAGCTTGTAGCGCAGCTGGATTCCGTCAGGATTTCGCAGGTGGGCGGTGATTTGCAGTAGTCCCAGCTTGTCGCCGGATTTCAAGGCGTAGGTCAGGGGCAGCGCGGCGTCGGCAGGGATCAGAAGAGCATTCGAAAACTTGTCGTGCTCCATTACAGCATGCTCCAAGGCCTCATGAAGTTGAGACTCGGTTGCGGTATACCAGGCCGCAACGGGAAGCGCGCTCAGCTTGAACTCCGTGATCGAGCCTGCCAATCCAAAGCCCTTGTCCCCTGCTGCGGCGTACATGTCGATGCCCTTTGCTGCGACCCAGTCGCCAAAGCTTCGATTCGGCACGTTATCCGTGCCATCATCGGCTTTGCGGTTAAATTCCTCCAGGGACAAAGTCAGCACCTTGCCGCTCTCAAAATTCAGTCCCTGAGCAAGCGTTTGCTCATCAACACGCAATTCCCGCTCCATCACCGGGCCGAAGGAAAACGATGGTTTGCTGGCTTTTTCCATTGTTGGAGTGCCCGCGACCTCGATGGTTATAGGAACGGTGCGATATTCGTCTTTTGACGATCCATCGGGCTGGTAACTGGTCGGCGGCAGGCGCAGGTGAAACTGCAAGGTGTAGGTTCCCGGCTCGACCCAGGCCATGGCATCCGCCTTTGCGTTCTTGGCGGTGGTCGTGTCATTTTTGGGCAACAGCAGGAGAGTCATCGCATAGCCACCCGTCCCGTCGCGCGATTGCACGATCCGGGGCTCCTTCAAGACGGACGCAGCCTGATTCGTTCCTTTCAGCTCCACCCGCTCTCCCGCCGAATTCGTAACCGTCAGCCAAGCCGCAGGCGGCAGCTCCTGGGGATTGATAACCATGTCGATTGGCGAATAATTGAGAAAGAGAAGATCGAGATCCATCGGCTTACCCAGTTCGAAACGACTCTCCTTGGCACCGTAACGCGCACTTATGGCCGCCAAGAGGTTGTCTTTCACGGGGGTATATGCACTGGTCATTCCACCCCCTTCGTATGGCCCGCGCGGAGGGCGAGGGGTGAGGTAGTGGGAGGTGAAAGCCACCAAAAGCAAAAGTCCCAAGCCCGAGGCGAGCGCGGCGAACTTGCCTGGCTTCGATCGCCACCTCATCACGCCAAACACCAGTGACAGCAGCAACGCCAAGCCGCAGAGAACAATCACCTCTTGTGCGCCCATGAAGCCTCCGAGCAAGGGAGCGCCCACAATCGCGCCGATGAAGAGGCCGACCGCCCATTTGCCGAGCGGGGCGGGTTTTTTTTCAGCAGCGGGAGGCTGGCTCGGGGCTGACTTGGGTTGTTCTGGATTTTGCACGCCAGCGAGCGGCTTGCTAACCTTGCTCCGGACGAAGCGGATCACGAGTGGAGTGAGAACCAGCGCGATCAGAATGATTCGCAGCCCATGGCTCACCCCAAATTCAGGATCTCTGCCGGTAATCGACCAAAGCAGTTTGTTCAGTGCTTCAAGCAGGAAGTGGAGGCCCAGACCGCCCGCCATCGAGGCGACAAATAGCGGCAACAACAGCCCGTCGAACAATGCCAGCCACATACCATGGAGTCGCCCGCCCGAGCGGCGGATTTGACCGACGGCTTTCCAGCCGAGAATCGTCATGGCGATCAGCGACCCGACGAAGAACGCCCACTCCGTATAAACAAGGATCGCGTAGGGAGGACGATCCGGATGCGGGTTGCCCGAAAAGTCGTTTCCTCTCCATGTGTAATGAACCAGCGGCAAAAGGATGATGTGGATGAGCCCCAGGCAAGCCCCCACGATGGCCGTGCGCGAAAAGCGGGATTTCCCCGTAGCAGTGGACATGGGAAGGCTCTGACTTTCGGCTTTCGCGGGGGCTTCAGTTTGAGCGGACTCACATCCGCTGCTGCCGGGCGGCGAGGTCGGCGGCTGGTTAACCTTACGCCAGACGCGGCGGATGATGAGCCAGCAGAACGGAGCGCAAACCAACAGAGCCAGAGCGTAGACTTGGACAGTTTTGGGCGAACCCATTTCGAGTTCCGAAATCAAGAGTCCCAAGGTAAAAGCAACGGCTACAACAAGGAGGAGCAGCGGGAAAAGCAGCCCATCAAACACCGCCATCCGCAGGCCATGCAATCTCCCCGCCGAGCGGCGGATTTGCCAGACTGCGATCCAGCCGAGAATCGTCGTGCCGAGCGGGGCGGAAAGCCCGAGGATGCTCATCATGATAGGCACGAACTCGCTCTTCATCCGGTAGCCGAGCGTGGGCACTAGATAATGGAGAACAGCGGCTAATGCCCAGCAAGCCCCCACGATGGCCGTGCGCGAGAAGCTCGAACATACATCAGGTAGATGACCGTCGATTTCCGATGTGGAAACGCGAGCCTCTGAGTTTTCGCTATTACCGGGAGGCTGTTGCACCATCGTTTCCACTTGCGTGCGGAATTCCCTAGCGGTCTGGAATCGTAGTTCGGGTGTCTTTTCCAACGCACGCAGGACGATCTCGTCGAGGCGCACGTCGATCTTCATCCCGCGCAAGCGGGATGAGGGCGACTGGAGTTTGTCGGCAGGGAGTTCGCCCGTGAGCATTTCGTAAAGCACCACACCCAACGAATAGATGTCGGCGCGATGA